>VGQX01000343.1 GCA_016882305.1 Cyanobacteria bacterium K_Offshore_surface_m2_239 | reverse complement strand
GCCACCCAGCGGCGGCACCCCGCCCCGTCGATTCCCCTCTGCCCCCCGCCCCTCTGCCCGCCCCGTCCACCGCCGAGGGCGATCCGGACGAGCTGCACCTGGAGGACGGCGGCCTGGTGATCCTCTGGCCCTTCCTGCCGCTGCTGCTCGCACGCCTGGAGCTGCTGGAGCCCAAGGGCCAGGCCTTTCGCGACCCCCTCGCCCGGGCTCAGGCCGTGGCTCTGCTCTCCTTTCTGGTGGAGGGGGATCCGGAGCCGCCGGAGTGGCGCCTGCCCTTGCCAAAGGTGCTCTGCGGACTGTCGCCCCTCGCCCCCTGGCCGTTGGAGGAGTCCCTGCCCGCCCCGATGCGAGCGGAGGGCGAGCGGCTGCTGGAGGCGGTGATCGGCCATGCCGGACTGGTGGCAGCGGCGGCGGACGAGGTGTGGACGCCTGCGGCGTTGCGGGCGCGGCTGCTGCGCCGGCCCGCTGTCCTCACCACCCGTCCGGGGGCCTGGCTGTTGCGCCTTGAGCGCCGGCCGGAGGACGGGCTGACGCGGCGCATCCCCTGGGGGTGGAGCTGGGTGCGCCTGCCCTGGATGGACCATCCCCTGCAGGTGGAGGAATGAGCGACCTCCAGGAGCTGGAACGGGAGCTGGCCTGGTTTCGGGCGGTGTTGGAGATGCGCCTGAAGGTGGTGTTCGCCGCGCCGACAGCCGCGCTGGAGGGGCCCCTGTCGTTGGCGGAGCTGCCGCCGCCACCCTTGGCGACATCAACAACCCCCTGGGCGGAGCTGGTGCGGGCCAAGGCGCCGGAGGTGGCGGAGCGGCTGGCGCTGGTGCTCGCCCTGGTGAGCCATCTGCGCCCGCGCCTGCTCGATCTCCTCCTGGCGCGAAACCCCACCATCGATCGGCGCTACACCGAATTCGGTGGCCACTGGCGTGAGGAGCGGTTCGAGCCCACGGGCGACACCCTGGCCTTTCTCCTTTCGGGCGATGGCCTGGAGGGGCGGCTGGCGGCGGAGGCGGTGCTGGCGGCGGACCACCCGCTTCAGCGCCACGAGCTGCTGCGCCCCCCTCCAGCGGACCTGCCCGCCCTGCAGGCGCCCCTGCGGCTGACCCCCGCCGCCCTGAGCCGAATCACCACCGGCCGCGTTCCGCCATCGCCGTTGGGGGCGGCGTTCCCCGCCCAGCCGCTCACCACCGACCTGGAGTGGAGCGATCTGGTGCTTCATCCGGCCACCCTGCGGCAGCTGGAGGAGATTCAGACGTTCCTCGATCACGGCTCCACCCTGCTCAAGGAGTGGGGCATGGCGGCCCGGCTGCGGCCCGGCTGCAGAGCCCTGTTCCACGGGCCACCGGGCACGGGCAAGACCCTCAGCGCCGCCCTGCTCGGCCGTCGCACGGGGCTGGAGGTGCAGCGAGTGGATCTGTCGCTGCTGGTGTCGAAATACATCGGCGAGACGGAGAAGAATCTGGCGCGAGTGTTCGAGCAGGCGGAGCAACGCCGCTGGATTCTCTTTTTTGATGAGGCTGACGCCCTGTTCGGC
>VGQX01000342.1 GCA_016882305.1 Cyanobacteria bacterium K_Offshore_surface_m2_239 | reverse complement strand
CAGAAGCAGCCGCAGGATCGTCTCGCGCGCGAGGCCGGCGAGGAGCGCCGCCAGCGACAGGCCGACGAGGACGACGAGCCACCCTCCCCCGCGCGGCCGCCGCGCCCAGAGCGCCGATGCCTTGAGGACGAGCAGGGCGGTCCAGGTGAGCAGCACCCAGAGCAGGCCCGGCCAGTCGATCAAGCCGCAGAGCAGCGCCGCCAGCCCGTGCCAGACGAGGGCGCTTCCCTTCGCGCCGCCTGGCTCGAGGAGGCGGAACGCGGTCCACAGGAACGCCAGGGAGGCTGCGAAGAGCGGCGCGTACATGCGGATGTTGGTGGCGTAGAAGAGCACGTTGGGCAGAAGGATGGTCAGCGCCATCACCCCCCAAAGCGCCCGGCCCGGCCCCAGCAGCGATCGGGCGATGCGCCAGGCGAACACCAGCCCGATGGCGAAGATCAGGGCGTGCAGCAGTCGCAGCGGCACCTCCAGACCCGGAGGAAACCAGGCGACGATGGGGTGAAGGGCGAGGTAGTAGGTCGGCAGGTGAAAGGGATCGGCGGAGAGGATCCCCTCCAGCGGGCGGGCGGCGACCACCAGGGAGTAGGACTCATCCCCCCAGAGCTGCAGGCGGGTGCTCAGGGCGGCGCAGAGCGCCAGGAACTGAGCCAGTAGGCCAAGGAGGGGGGCCATCGCCGTCGCCGCAGAGGGGCAGGACCAGTGTGGGATCAGCGCAGCTGGCGCCGCACACTCGGGCGGGGCTGTGGCAACCGATTACAGCCTTCTCCGGCCCGACCCGGCCCCGCCACCAGCCTCGGTACAGTCGCCCCTGCCTGCCACCGAGCCGTTCCATGGCCGTCGCCAGCCTCTCCCCGACTCCTGCGGCCGGGCCGTTCACGCGCCTCTCCCGCCTGCTGCGCTCCCTGACGCTGCTGGCGGTGGCCACCCTGCTCAGCCTGTCCCTTGTGGCCTGCGACGGCGCGCCGAAGAAGGCCGATGTCATCAGCGCCGAGGATCTGGCCCTGATCACCCGCCAGGCGGAGGGCTTCCTCTCCGCCCGCAATCGCCTGCCGGATCTGGCCGCCCTGGTGAACAAGCGCGACTGGACCTTCACCCGCAACCTGATCCACGGTCCGATGCAGGAGGTGGGTCGCGAGATGCTTTACATCAATCAGCGCCTGCCCAAGGCCGAGCAGGCGGAAGCCAACGCCCGCGCCAAAGCCCTGAAGGACGCCCTGGCGGACCTCGATGAAGCCGCCCGCCTGCAGGACGCCGACGCCCTGCGCAAGGGCTACATCAAGGTGGCCAGCAGCTTCGGCCTCTACGCCCAGATCCTTCCCCAGGCCGTGCAGGAATCCCTCAAGCAGGTGTGAGCCTGTCCGGGCCGAACCCCTCCGCGACGGGGCCGGTAGTGCCGGGGTCGGTTCTCGTCGTGGGGGCGGGCCTCGTGGGCCAAGCCATCGCCTGGCAGCTGGTGGAGCGGGGGCTTTCGGTCACCCTGGTGGATCCGACGCTGGAGGGGGTTGATGCATTCCCGCCCTCTGCCGAGGCCTTTGCCG
>VGQX01000341.1 GCA_016882305.1 Cyanobacteria bacterium K_Offshore_surface_m2_239 | reverse complement strand
CAATCCCGTGAGGGGGGCCTCGGCGGCAATCTCTGGCTGCTGCTGCGCAGCGTCGGGCTCACCGCCCCGGCGGCCCTGGCCCTGGCCCTGGTCGGGCCGCCGCTTCACCGTCGCCAGCGCACGGCGGAGTCGGACGCGAGCGCAAGTGCGGGGACGGACGCTGGCGCGGGGGAGCGGCGCTGGCGCCAGGTCTTTCTCGC
This sequence comes from Cyanobacteria bacterium K_Offshore_surface_m2_239, assembly GCA_016882305.1. GTDB lineage: Bacteria > Cyanobacteriota > Cyanobacteriia > PCC-6307 > Cyanobiaceae > Cyanobium. The sequence continues at coordinate 1,340 of VGQX01000341.1, read as the reverse complement.
CCTTTGGATCGCGCCCTCCGCCCTCTATCTGGTGCTCGTTCACTTCACCCGCATGGGCCACGCCACCACCTTGCTGCCAGGAGTGCTGCTCGCCCTCGCCTGGCGGCTCGGCGCCCCCAGCCCCAGCCCAGCCCGAGGCGTCTGGCGCTGGCCGCGCGACCTGGCCCTGGTGGTGGCGCTGCAGAGCCTGCTCTTTCTGCTGGTGCCCGGCGATCGCTTCGCCGCCTCCCTGCGGGACTTCGATCGGGAGTGGGGCCTGGCCCTCAACGCCGCCCGGGGCTTTGACCCCGCCACCACCCTGGTGATCGCCACCGGCCGCTCCAACCTCCGCGCCTACCGCCTCCCCTCGGTGCACCTCCCCGCTTACGACCACCAGCGGGCCGATTTCCGCCTCGATCAGCAAGGCCCCACCATCGCCGTGCGCCCCCCCCTGAGACGCCTGGTGGTGCTCGATCGGGGTCTGCGCCTGGAGCCCCCCGCCCTGCCGGGCGTGCGCGCGGAGATGCTCCTGCCCGGCCGTTTGCGGCTGCTGGAGGTGCCCGTCCCCGCCGAGGGCCTGGAGGTGGAGCGCGGCGCGGTGCGCGCCCTGCCGCCCCCGGCTGGCGGGACGGGCGACCAACCGCCAAGCTGAAGACTCTGCACTTCGGGGTCTCCCCCGCCCACCCATGCTTGAGCGGCTGGTGTTGCCTCCCTGGCTGCGCTTCAGCCTGGCCTTGCCCCTGCTGGTGCTCAACCTTTGGGTGCTGCGGCAGCTGCTGGTGCCCCTGGCCCCCTTCCCCGCCCTCTTCCTGACGGCGGGGTTGATCGCCTTTGTGCTCGACATCCCCACTCGCTGGCTGGTGGAGCGGACCCTCCCCCGACCCCTGGCGCTGCTGGCCGTGATCGGCGTGGGCCTGGGGGGGGTGGTGCTGGCGGCTCTCTGGCTGGTGCCGCGCCTGGTGCAACAGCTGGACGAGCTGATCAAGGCGCTGCCGAGCTGGCTGTCGGAAGGGGAGGTGCTGCTGTCGCAACTGCAGAGCTGGGCGGCCTCCCGGGGCCTGCCGAGCGAATTCGGCGACTTGAGCAGTCAGCTGATCACCCGCGCCAGCAAGCTCGCCAGCCAGTTCAGCCAGCAGGCCCTGGCCCTGCTCGGCGCCACCGTCGGCCTGACGGTGAACACGTTGATCGTGATCGTGCTCACGGTGTTTCTGCTGCTGGGCGGCGAGGCGATCGCTGCGGGCTTGGCCCAGTGGCTACCCGCCAACGTGCGCGGCCTGGTCACCAGCACCCTCTACCGCACCTTTCGCGGCTATTTCGCCGGCCAACTCCTGCTCGCCTTGATCCTCAGCAGCCTGCAGATG
>VGQX01000340.1 GCA_016882305.1 Cyanobacteria bacterium K_Offshore_surface_m2_239 | reverse complement strand
TCTTGAACGTTGACGCAGCGAGGGCGGCGGACCCTGACAGGTCAGCCATCCGCACGGTCGGGGGGCGCCTGGAACGGGAAGCCATGACGCGGTTCGATGTGCCGCATTGGAAGCCCAAGGGGGTCTTGGCAGGGCCCCGACGTTCGAAGAGGGCGTGCGGTCTGGGCCTTCACCGGGGCGGGCTGCCGGGTCGGCCCTCTGTCCGTGACCGCTGGCTGGCCATGAACCCCAACATCAAAACGAATTATGCTGGATCGCATCTTCGTAAGATGACAAGCTCATGGATATCACGACTGTTTCCTCCAAGTTCCAAATCGTGATTCCCAAGCGGGTTCGCGACCACTTCGGCCTTTCCCCTGGCCAAACCCTCCAGGTGATCGCCTTGCCCGGGCGCATTGAGCTGGTGCCAAGTCAGCCCGTGTCGGCCCTGCGCGGTTTTCTTCCGGGCCCGAACACGTTTCAGCGCGAGGACGACCGCCTGTGACACGCTCCCGCGTGGTGGTGGATTCCTCGGGCTGGATCGAGGTGTTCACCAACGGTGGTCAGGCCGATGCCTTCCTGGAGCTGCTGGCCGACGAAAGCTCCCTTGTGGTGCCGACGATCAGCATTTTTGAGGTGGTCAAGTGGGTGCTGCGTGAGCACGGAGAGGCTCAGGCCATTCAGGCGGCCGCCGCCATGCAGCGCGCCCAGGGATAAGCAGGCCAGGCTGTACACCATGGATAGCGATTTCCGCGGCATCGCCGATGTGGAGTGGATCGCCGCGACGCCCTAACCGGGAGCTGCTGGCTGAGGCTTGCTTGAACAGCTCTGTGGTGGTGAGCGTCCTTCGCCTGGCTCGCCAGCGGCTCAGCGCAACGTCACCACCCCATCAAACTGGGCGAACGCCGGATCCGTGCTCGCCAACACCAGCTCGTCTGCTCTGGCCTGGGCCGCCAGCAGGCGATCGAAGGGATCGCGGTGCGGCACAGCCCACATGACAGCCTGCCGAGCCATCGAATAGTTCTCGACGACGACTCTGGCGTGGGGCAGTTTGCCCAGCCTCCACTTGGTGGCCAGCTCCCAGGCGGACGCGGCGCTCACCACCAGCGTGTTGCCGCTGTCCTCAAGGGCATCGAGCAGCAGCCTCATGCGCCCCAGCGCTCCAGCTCGTCGTTCGGCAGGGGCTCGAAGAACGCCTCATCCACGCTGCCGCGCAGGAAGCCGAGCTGCCGGCGGGGGCTGGGATCAAGCGGCACCAGCTGGGCGATGGGCTTGCCATGGCGAGCGAGCACGATCCGCTCGCCGGCGGCGACCCGGGCCAGCAGGGCGGAAAGATGGGTCTTGGCCTCCTGAACGTTCACGATGGACGTGAAGGATCCGCCCACGCTGATCCTTCACGTCCGAGGCGAGGAGGTGGCCCGCCACGCGGGACTTCTCACCCACGTGCAGATCCAGGCAGCGGCTCAGGGCAGCGTCACCTCCCCATTGAACTTGCGGGTCTGCCTCAGCCCATCTCTGTCGCCGCCAGGGGGCCCGCTGGGAGGCACAACGCTCCAGATCAGAAGCGGGGTAGC
>VGQX01000339.1 GCA_016882305.1 Cyanobacteria bacterium K_Offshore_surface_m2_239 | reverse complement strand
CCCGCCGCCGCCCAGCCCGCCACCACGGAACGGGCGACCGCCGAGCCCGCCGCCAGCGCCAAGCCCTTCCCGGCGATCGAGGCCGGCATGCACACCGCCCAGATCAATCGCATCGCGCTGGATCGGGCCGGCCGCTGGGCCGTCACGGTCTCCCACGACAAGACCGCCCGCATCTGGAACCTGGCCACAGGCCAGCTGGAGCGGGTGCTGCGGGTGCCGCTGGGGGAGGGGGCTGAAGGCAAGCTCTATGCGGTGGCCCTCAGCCCCGATGGCGCCCTGGTGGCCCTGGGGGGCTTCACCCAACCAGACGGGTTTGACGATGCGATCTACCTTTTCGATCGCGCCAGCGGCCGCCTGCTCCAGCGCCTCTCCGGCCTGCCCGATGTGGTGAATCACCTGGCCTTTGCGGCCGATGGCCGCCGCCTGGCCGCCGCCCTGGGGGGTGCCAATGGCATCCGCGTGTATGGCGCCACGGGCCAGGGCGCCTGGGCCCAGGTGGCCGCCGATGGCGACTACGGCGATTCCAGCTACAGCGTGGAGTTTGATGCCACCGGCCGCCTGCTCGCCACCAGCTACGACGGTGAGCTGCGGCTCTACAACGCCAGCGGCAGCGGCCGCCTCCAGCCCCTGGTGCGCCGCGCCGCACCCGGTGGCAAGCAGCCGTACTTTGCCCGCTTTTCCCCCGACGGCCGCCGCATCGCCGTGGGCTTTGCCGACGGCCCGGCGGTGGCGGTGCTGGATGGCAGCAGCCTGGAGCCCCTGGCCCCGGCCGACACCAGCTCCATCACCAATGGCGACCTCCACACGGTGGCTTGGAGTGCCGAGGGCCGGCGCCTGCTCGCCGCTGGCCGCTACGTCCAGGACGACGGCAGCAGGCCCCTGGTGGTGTGGCCCGCCGGCGGCGGGGCGCCCCAGCGTCTGCCCCTGGGCATGACCAACACCGTGATGGACCTGCGGCCCCTGGCCGATGGCCGCCTCGTCTTTGCCGGCGGCGATCCGGCCTGGGGGGTGCTCGATCCCCAGTTGCGGCGCACCGCTGTCTTTGCCGGGCCGCCGGTGCTGGATCACCGCAACAGTGATGGACCGGATGGTTCGCCTGGAAAGGGTTTTGAAGCCTTCCGCCTGTCTGCGGACGGCCGCTGGCTGGAGTTCCGCGCCGTGAGCCGCAGCGCCCAGGGGCCCACGGCCCGGCTGGTGCGCTTTGATCTGACCCAGCGGCGCCTGCTGCTCCCCGGCGCTGCCGCCCCGGGCGGCCTGGCGCCCCGCAGCACCGGCCTGCCGATCGAGGGCTGGTACGACACCACCAGCCCCACCCTGGCCGGCAAGCCCCTGCAGCTGGAGCAATACGAACCCTCCCGCAGCCTGGCGATCAGCGCCGACGGCAGTGCCTTCTCGCTTGGCAGTGAATGGGCCGTGCGGTTCTTCTCAGCCGATGGCCGCGAGCGTTGGCGCACCTCCACACCTGGCGTGGCCTGGCTGGTGAACCTCAGCGCCGATGGCCGCTTTGTGGTGGCCGCCCTCGGTGATGGCACGATCCGCTGGTATCGCACCCGCGCCGAGGGCACCGCGCGGG
>VGQX01000338.1 GCA_016882305.1 Cyanobacteria bacterium K_Offshore_surface_m2_239 | reverse complement strand
CCGCTGCCAGAAGTTGGAGCAACTGCCGCGCCCGAGGCGTTGCCATGGCCTGAAACGCCTCCAGCCGATCCAGCTCCGCCTCCTCCGCACCTCCGGCTGGCTCCACGGCACGTCCGGTTGGCTCCACCGCCTCGTTTTCAACAACCTGCTCCTGATCCAGCCGCTCGTGCTGGCGCGCCAAAGCCTCCACCGTTGGCAACAACACCCCCGCGCAAGTGCGCCGCGGTCGCGCCAGGAGAAGGTCGCTCCAAACGGCCACCGCTTCCGGCTCGCAGCGCAACACCGCCACCATGGTGCTGAGGCGCGCCCGCTCAGCGGGGGGACCCTCCAACCAGGCGGGCAGCTCACTCAGCCACCGCTGCCGCTCGGCCTTCCAGCGCCCATGGGCCGCCGTGCCCGCATTGCTCAGCACCAGCTCATCGCCCAACCCCAACGCTGTTTGCGGCCACATCCAGGTGGGCAACACCTGCAAAATCGCCTGCGCCTCGGGAGGGCCCCAGGCGGCCAAACGCTCCGCCATCGCTCCGCTCCACCAGGCATCGCCGCAGCAATCGCTGAGGAGCAAAAACAACCGTCCGCCTTCCGGCTGGGGCTGACACCAGCGGCGCTGCCGGGCTGGCACCGAACCATCAGCCGCCAGCTTCACCAGATGCAGCTGGCGCACCACAGCGCAACTGGACAACGCCCGTTGCAGATCAAGCACCAGCCGCTGCCAGAGCGCCATCATCGGAGCGCCGTCGATCACCAGCACCAGCTCGTAGCGGGGCTCAGGAATCGGCACCAACACAGGCCGCCAACAGCCATCCCGGCCATCAGGCCCGCAGGAGGCGACATAGGCCTCAACGGTGGCCTCCTCATCCAGGCGCAGGCGAGGGCCCTGCACCTGCTCCTTCTCCAACGGCGCCAGCGCCCGCAAAAACGCCAGGCTGTCCGCCAGCAAAGGCGGATCCTCCAGCCAAACGGGCAGCAGGGCCCGGGCGTCGCTCTCCCGCGGCAGGGCCACTCCGGGCAGCAAGGCCGCCGCAGGCGCTGGCGCCTTGGCCAACGGCGCCGGCTCCTTGGGCGCCGCCACCGGGGAGGTGGTGGTGGACGCGGGGGGCGGCTGCGGTTCCGCTTCGCCGGGTTCCGCCTCGCTCACCGCCAGCTCTGGAACAGGATCCAGCGATTCCGAAGCGCTCGCCAATGGGTCCAGCCCGTCAGCCGAGGCAACCTCATGGGAGGGGAGAGCCTCTGGCTCGGGGGCGGGCAAGAGCGGCGCCAGCCAGAGCGCTTCCGAAAAGGTGAGCGCATCGGGTGTGTCGGGCAGGGCGGCGGCCAAGCCTTGAAGAAGCGGCCGCAACAGCGAGGGCGCCATGGTCAGCCGTTGTCGCTCAGGCGCCGTTGCAGGATCTGCCGCAACTCCTTGATGGGCGCCTCCGCCAGCTGGTCAGCGGTGGTCTGGGTGAGGAGGTAGATGGCATTGAGCAACTGATCAATCGCGCGGTCGGGGTTGTTGCCTCCCACCAGAAACTCGTTGATCGACTGCTCAAGAAGGGCATCGTTATCTGGAGTCCAGCGGGGGCCGCGGCCGCGA
>VGQX01000337.1 GCA_016882305.1 Cyanobacteria bacterium K_Offshore_surface_m2_239 | reverse complement strand
GTGGGCTTTGCCGAGGAGCTGCTGTTTCGCGGCTGGTTGTGGGGGGAGCTGGCCGACCATCTGGGGGCGGGCCGCAGCGCCCTCGCCCAGGCCGCGGTGTTCAGCCTGGTCCATGCCCGGCCCGACTTGAGAGCGGCGGGACTGCTGGGGGTGCTGGTGGGGTTGGGGCTGCTGGGCCTGGCGCTGGCGCTGCGGCGCTGGGTGGATGGCGGCCCGCTCTGGGGGGCGGTGGGCCTGCATGGCGGCCTGGTGGGCGGCTGGTTTGCCCTGCAACAGGGAGCCCTCGCCATCCGCGCCGACGCGCCCCCCTGGCTGGTGGGGCCGGGGGGGGCGAACCCGAATCCGGTGGGGGGAGCACTGGGCTGGCTGGGGTTGGCGGGGCTGAGCGTGCTCCTGGCCCGCGCCCGTCGGCAAGCGGTGGCGCGGGGCATCACTGATAATGCGCGTTCGTGTCCGTGAGCACACATGAACCCTGTGCGCGTGGGGGTCATCGGCATCGGCAACATGGGGTGGCATCACGCGAGGGTGTTGAGCCTGTTGCGCGACGCCGAGCTGGTCGGTGTGGCCGACCCCGATGAGGCGCGGGGCAAGCTGGCCACGGAGCAGTTCAACTGCCGCTGGTTCCCCGACTACCAGACGATGCTGGGGGAGGTGGAGGCCGTCTGCGTGGCCGTGCCCACCCTGCTCCACCACAGTGTCGGACTGGCCTGTCTCCAGGCCGGGGTGGACGTGTTGATCGAGAAGCCGATCGCCGCCACCCAGGAGGAGGCCTCGGAGCTGATCCAGGCGGCGGAGACGGCGGGCCGCTTGTTGCAGGTGGGCCATATCGAGCGGTTCAACCCGGCGTTTCGAGAGTTGCTGAAGGTGGTGGCCGGGGAGGAGGTGGTGGTGCTGGAGGCGCGGCGGCACAGCCCCAACCCCGATCGGGCCAATGATGTGTCGGTGGTGTTGGATCTGATGATTCATGACATCGACCTGGTGCTGGAGCTGGCGGCCTCGCCGGTGGTGCGCCTGGCGGCGGCGGGGGGCCGCAGCGGCGAGGGCCCGATCGATTACGTGAACGCCACCTTGGGCTTCGCCAACGGGGTGGTGGCGAGCCTGACGGCGAGCAAGATGGCGCACCGCAAGGTGCGACGGCTCTACACCCATTGCCGCAACAGCTTGATGGAAACCGATTTCCTCAAGCACAACCTGCGCATCCACCGGCGGCCGACAACAACCGTGAGCGCGGACCACGGCGAGTTGGTCTATCGCAACGATGGCTTCATCGAGGAGGTGAGCACCACCTCCATCGAACCGCTCTACGCCGAGCTGGAGCATTTCCTGCAATGCGTGCGCGGCGTGGAGACCCCCGCCGTGGATGGCCTGCAGGCCTCAAGGGCCCTGCAACTGGCCGACCTGATCGAACAATGCGTTGAACGTCCCAATCTCTGCATGACTCTGGACGAGCCGATCTAGATCGCTTGGGTTGGCGGCTCATCATGGCCGCGCCCAGCGAGGTCGCTGGAGCGGCGGCGGACGATGGCCGCGTCAGGCCGATCCCGCTCGGCGGCCCGGGCCGGGGGGGCGCCGCCCT
>VGQX01000336.1 GCA_016882305.1 Cyanobacteria bacterium K_Offshore_surface_m2_239 | reverse complement strand
TTTAATGGTGATCTGCTGATCAAGTTGCCCAATAACCCTGGAACCATCGTCGTCTCCACCTTCACCTAGGTGTTGCTGTCTTGATTGTCCCTTCCTGTTCTCCAAGCCATGACAACCTCCAACCCCATTGCTGAAACGTCCCGTCTGTGGCCGCTCGAGTGGCGGGGTGCGCGAGGTCTGCCTCGACGCAACATGCCAAGGATCATTGCGACGTCTTTGTCCGCGTTCTGCATGGGATTGTCCCTTCCCTCGCACGCCAGTGGTTTCCTGGATCTCTCGACGTGGTCCGGGGCGACACCATGTGCGGTGGATGTGACATCACGGTGTGTGGCGCAGCCTGGGGATGGATTTGATGTTGACATTGCTGGAAATGAAACCAGTTCACTCCCGAATACCTATGAAATCACTTCGCCTCCAACACTGGAGCCGATCTATGTGAGTTTCAACTATGGATTTTCACCAACCACCTTGGGTGCTCTGGCTGAATTTCGTGCGGGTGGGACGCCTTATCAGTCCCTTTCGCCCGCACAATTGACAGCCGTGGGGCCAGTCTTCCTGGCCACCGGTCAAAGCTTTTCCTTTCGCTTGACCAATGATGGCGAGCAACCCATTCTGGGAATCAATGATTTCAGCTCCACCCCTGTGCCCATCCCGTTGCCAATTCTGGGATCTGCGGCCGCTTTCGGCTGGATTCGCCGGCGACGCTCCCGATTGATGGAGCGACAGCCCCGCCGTTGATGATTCTGCCGGCGTTCAATAGTTGACCCCCTCCCAGTGCTCACCCCAGCCCGCCAGCTGGGGACGCACCGTTCGCCAGGCGGGAACGAGCTTCTTCTCGGCCGTTGGTTGATCATCTGAGGCTTCATTCACCAGCGTGACCCTCAGGCATTCCCAGCGTTCACTGACCCGCGCGCCCGCCTGGATCGTCAACGCCCGCCAGAGCTGGTGCATGGGTTCGGGTGGCCAGTCCAGCCGACCCCGCCAGCGGATGACGGCGCTGTTCAGTTCGGCCTCCTCCACCGCCGCGCTGGGCTCTCGCTCATCCCGACCCCGCCCCACCAGGCACGTGCGCAGAGCGCTCTTTCCTTCCAGTCGACCCAACGCCACCTGCTCCCGGGGCCCGAGCCGCAGCAGCCGTTGACCCTTCAACGTTTCAGGCGCCATGCCGTCCCAGGAGCGGCTGCGGCGTGCCACCAGCTCCAGATGCGGTTCTCCCGGTCCCAAGCGGTAGCGATGGGCTGGCCCGAGGGCTACGTCCCGCCCGCGCTGCGGCGGGCCGATCGGCTCCTTCTGGCTGGCCTGGCCCCGCAAACGCGGTGCCGTGAGCTGGAGCGTTTTCGGCAGAGCGGCCGCCGCCGGCGGTTGCAGCACCAGCACATTGCGCGCGAACCCCACCGCCGCGAGAACGGCTGTCAGCGCCAAGGCGCCATTCCGCCAGCGTCCCCTCATGGCTCCTGTCGCGCCAGCAGCCAGTCCTGCAGGCTGAAGTAGGCCGACCCGAAGAGCACCACAGCCAGAAGCGCAAACACCAGCCCGCCCTGCCCATGGTGGAAGAAGTCAAACCAGCTCTGCCGCGAA
>VGQX01000335.1 GCA_016882305.1 Cyanobacteria bacterium K_Offshore_surface_m2_239 | reverse complement strand
GGTCGCCGCGGTGACGGGAACGACGGTGAAGCGGGCGCCGAAATCCTCCGCGATCGACCGCAGGTCGGGATGGTTGCTCACCACGAGGGGCACGGCCATCGGCAGCTCGCCAGCGCGGGTGCGCCAGAGCAGATCGACCAGCACATGGTCTTGACGGCTGACGAAGAGCGCCACCCGCGGCGGCGCGTCCGACATGTGCAGCTGCCCCACGCCGCCCAGGCGCCGCGCCAGGGCCTCCACGGCCGGCGCGATGGCCTCCCGAGGCAGGCCGAACCCCTCCAGCCCCCATTCGATGCGGCTGAGGAACAGCCCGGCGTTGGCATCGGTGTGGTGATCGGCATGGCGGATGTTGCCCCCGTTCATCGCCACCCAGCCGGAGAGCTCGCTCACCAGGCCGGGCCGGTCCGGGCAGATCACCTGCAGGATGGCCGTGGGCGCTCGCATGACCCCGTGTCGCGGCCCCCTGCAACCTACCCGGGGGCCGGGGCGCCGTCAGCCCCGTCGTCGATCGTCACGAGGCGCAAACGCGCCGCCACCCCGGCCGCGTCGCGGTCCTGGAGGTTGGCGCTCCAGAGGCGGTTGTAGCCCAGCTCGGCGAAGGGCACCCAGTCGCGGAGGGTCCGCGCCTCCACCCGGACCTGGCCAGCGCAGGCCCGCACCGGATCGCTGTCCTCCCCGTCCTCCGGCATCAGCTGCACATAGACGAAACGCCCGCGGGGGAAGTCGGCGCAGACGGGCTTCACCGCCAGCGGGCGCAGCTCTTGGGATCCCGAGAGCAGGGGGCGGGCGAAGCGCTCCACGGACAGGCCGTTGAGGGTGTGGCGCGACACGGCGATCAGGGGCAGCTGGCGGGCGCTGGCGGCGGCCACCGCCTCCCGGGCGATGGCGGGATAGGGGATGCGGGAGTAGAGGCGCAGGGTGGGGTTGAGGGCCTGTTGGAGGTTGGCCAGGCCCAGCGCCAGCAAGCAGGCCCAGAACAGGGGCGCCAGGGGCCCGGCGCGGCGGCGGCGGCCCGGCTGGAGGGCAAGGGCGAGGGTGAGCAGGGCGAAGAACTGGGAGGGGAGGAAGGCCCGGGTGACGGACAGGCCGAAGGGGCTGCCCGCCAGCCAGGCGAAGGCGAGCACCACCACCAGCCGCTCCCGCGGATCCCCCCCGCGCCAGAGCGCCAAGGCGGCCAGGGGCACCGCCGTCACCAGAAGCAGCCACAGCAGCCCGTTGACGGCGACGGGATACACGGGCGGATAAACCAAGTCGAGCAGGGGACGGATCTGCAGGAAGAGGGTCTTGGCGAGGGCCGACAGGCTGAAGGCGCCCACACCCGCAGCGCGGGCGGAGGGCCACTCCAGAAGCAGCCGCAGGATCGTCTCGCGCGCGAGGCCGGCGAGGAGCGCCGCCAGCGACAGGCCGACGAGGACGACGAGCCACCCTCCCCCGCGCGGCCGCCGCGCCCAGAGCGCCGATGCCTTGAGCACGAGCAGAGCGGTCCAGGTGAGCAGCACCCAGAGCAGGCCCGGCCAGTCGATCAAGGCGCAGAGCAGCGCCGCCAGCCCGTGCCAGACGAGGGCGCGTCCCCTCATGCAGCCGGGCTCGAGGAGGCGGAACGCGGTCCACAGG
>VGQX01000334.1 GCA_016882305.1 Cyanobacteria bacterium K_Offshore_surface_m2_239 | reverse complement strand
ATGCGCCCAGGCAAGGCGATCACCTGGAGGGTTTGGCCAGGGGAAAGGCCGAAGTGGTCGCGAACCCGCTTGGGAATCACGATTTGGAACTTGGAGGAAACAGTCGTGACATCCATGAGCTTGTCATCTTACGAAGATGCGATCGAGCATAATTCGTTTTGCTGTTGGGGTTCATGGCCAGCCAGCGGTCACGGACAGAGGGCCGACCCGGCAGCCCGCCCCCGGGGGAAGGCCAAGACCGCACACCCTCTTCAAACGTCGGCGCCCTGCCGACCGTGCGGATGGCTGACCTGTCAGGGTCCGCCGCCGGCGCTGCGTCAACGTTCAAGAGGCCAAGACGCCTCTTGCGGCTCTCCTGGCACGGATCGCCGCCGCTGATCGCATCGTGCGCGCTCGCCGGCGGCAACGACACGTGACCACCCATGGCCGTGCCGTGATCAACTGTCGCCCCTAGATTTCACCCATCAAACAGGCCCTGCCCATGGCCCTGGCCCCACCACCAGCCACCGCCCAACCGTCTGAGCTGGAGCCCGCGCCGCTGCGGCTCCCTGCGGATCTGCGGCTGACGCCGGAGCAGTTCGAGCGGGTGTGCCAGGCCAATCCGGAGGCGGTGCTGGAGCTCACGGCGGAAGGCCAACTCATCGTCATGACGCCAACCGGAGGGGAGACCGGCGCGAGGAGTTTGCGGCTGGGCCAGCGACTTCTGGCCTGGGCGGATGGGCCAGGTGCCGGCAGCTGGATCGCCTTCGACAGCTCCACGGGCTTTCAGCTTGCCGATGGCTCCGTGCTGAGCCCCGATCTGTCGCTGTTGCGCCGGGACCGCTGGCAGGCCCTCAGCCCTGAACAGCGCCGCGGCTTCCCGCCCCTCTGCCCCGAGCTCGTGATCGAACTGGCCAGCGTCAGAGACGCAAGCCCCAGCGACACCGGCCCTCGCGGCGTCACCGCCCTGCGCCACAAGATGGCGCGCTACCAGGCCAATGGCGCCCGCCTCGGCTGGTTGCTGCTGCCTGAGGAGCGGGCGGTGGAGATCTGGCGGACCGGGCAACCGGGGGTGGCGGAGCGGCTGGAGAACGCCAGTCGGCTGGATGGCAGCGAGCTGGCGGAGGGATTGGCGCTGGAGCTGGAGGAGCTCTGGGCGGTGTGAGATAGGCGTGGGAGGGGTCCACCACTGCTCAAAGGGTGCGGTCGCGTGCGGCGCTCAACGGCTGGCCGCCTGGCTCCGCAGGGGGCCAGACCACCGCAAGATCGCCTGATCCGCCGTCAGCAAGGTGGCACCCCTCGCCAGGGCTGTCGGCACGATGAAGCGAACTGCCGGATCCGCATGGAAGGCTTTCAGAGCAGTTGCCGCCACGGCATTGGTCCCGTTCAGGGGGATCTCCTCCAGGCCCGCCTGCAACCAGTCGAGCCTCCAGCTCTCGGGCGACTGGCGCAGGTCGATCCGGCCCCTGGCGGCGAGCATGGCCACCTCCCAGAAGGAAATGGCGCACACTGCCACGGCAGCGTTCGCCCAGGCCTCAGGGATCAGCTCCCTGCTGGTTGATCCAAGGGCTGGGTCATCTCGATCCAGATAGAGCAGAACGTGGGTGTCGAGCAGGATCAAGCCAGAGCCGTTCAGGCGGTGTCGATCGGGGCGAGCACATCACCATGGAT
>VGQX01000333.1 GCA_016882305.1 Cyanobacteria bacterium K_Offshore_surface_m2_239 | reverse complement strand
CGGTGGGGACGCTGCGGCGGGCGCTGCTCGCCTGGTGGCGGCGGGCGGGCCGACGCGATCCCCGCGACAAGCCCTGGATGGTCACGGCCGCTGGCCGCTGGCCGGAAGCGGGGGAGGCCCTGGACCCTCTGGCCGTGTGGGTGGCCGAGGTGATGCTGCAGCAGACCCAGCTGCGGGTCGTGCTGCCCTACTGGCGGCGCTGGATGGAGGCCTTGCCGGATCTCGCCGCCCTGGCGGCGGCCGATGGCCAGACCCTGCTGCGGCTGTGGCAGGGGCTGGGCTATTACAGCCGCGCCAGGCGTCTGGGGGAGGGGGCGCGACGGGTGCTGGCGCGGCAGGCGGAGCCGGGGGTGGCGGATCCCTGGCCGCGCACGCTGGCGGGCTGGCTGGAGCTGCCCGGCATCGGCCGCAGCACGGCCGGCGGCATCCTCTCCTCCGCCTTTGACCAGCCCGTGCCGCTGCTGGATGGCAATGTGCGGCGGGTGCTGGCCCGGCTGGTGGCCCATCCCCGGTCGCCGAGGGCGGAGGAGTCGCTGTTTTGGAGCTGGAGCGCCACCCTGCTCGACCCGGATCAGCCCCGGCTGTTCAACCAGGCGCTGATGGATTTGGGCGCCACGATCTGCACCCCCCGCCGCCCCCGTTGCCCCGACTGCCCCTGGCACTCCGCCTGCGGCGGGTACGCTACCGGCGAACCCACCCGCTTCCCCGTGAAGGAGTCGTCTCGACCGGTGCCGTTTCAAGAGATCGGCGTTGGCGTGGTGCTGGATGCGGACGGTCGGGTGTTGATCGATCAGCGCCTGGAGGAGGGGCTCCTGGGAGGCTTGTGGGAATTTCCAGGCGGCAAGCGGGAGCCGGAGGAGCCGATCGCCGCGACGATCGCGCGGGAATTGCGGGAGGAGTTGGCCATTGAGGTGGAGGTGGGCGAAGAGCTGATCACCGTCGACCACGCCTACAGCCACAAGCGCCTGCGCTTCGTGGTGCACCTCTGCCGCTGGCGCTCGGGCGAGCCCCGGCCCCTGGCCTCCCAGCAGGTGCGTTGGGTGGAGCCCGCCGAGTTGTCGCGCTATCCGTTTCCTGCCGCCAACGCCCGTATCATCGCGGCGTTGCACGCCTGGTTGGGGGTGGAGGGGGTGACGGTGGGGGAGGGCTTTGCCCCGACCACACCGCAGGGCCTTGCCCTTCTTAATCCGTTCGTGCTGGATTGAGCAGTATCCCGCCCCGGTGCACGAAGAGCCCGAGCCGGGATTGCTGATCGCCTGCCAGCATCATCGCAGTGGCGTTTTGCTGGCAGCGGGCACGGCGGAGTGGGTGTGCAAACGCGTGGAGTTCAGCCCTCTCCGCGAAACCACTGGTTGAGGTCAGCCGGGCCCTTGAACTCCAGGAGCGCTTCCGCCAAGGCCTCCAATCGCTGCAGGGGCAGAGTGCGGAGGCGCGCCTGTTGTTCGGTGGAGAGAACACCGCAGCGACGCTGGAGCTGGCGCAAGACCACATCCAGCTCGCCTTCCTGCCGGCCTTCCAGGCGGCCCTGCCCAAAGATCTCCTTGTACGCCACGCTCTGGGTGAACTCTTCCAGGGTGATGCCGCCCATGGCGCACAGCTCCGGAATCGACCGGCCATTGAATCGTGCGATAACGATAGCGGCGATCACATCCGCCA
>VGQX01000332.1 GCA_016882305.1 Cyanobacteria bacterium K_Offshore_surface_m2_239 | reverse complement strand
GGGCGGGTGCGAAGCGATCGGCACCGCGGCGCGGCGGCGGCGCCGATCTGCCCTCCTGGCGATCGTACGGGCGCTCACGGGGCGGGAAGCGATCAGTGCCGCGGGGCCCATCGGGGCGGCGCTGGCCGCCCTCGGGTCCACGCCGGGCCCTGGGCTCCCAGGAACCGCGGCCGCGCTCCTCACCTTCGCCATCGCGGCGATCTCGCTCCGGCCTGGCAGCACCGGGACGCATCGGCCGGGAGCCTGGACGGAAGGGACGGTTGGCCGGACCCCGGCCGCCGGCGGCGCGGCCCGCAGGGCCGTCGGGACGGCGTGGGGAACGGCCGGCTGGACGGCGGCGATCAGGTGACTGGCTCATGGGGCGACAGGCGACGGGGAGGTGGATCGGTCTTCTCGAGGTGGTCCAGCAGCTCGGCCAGCCGCCTGGGGTTCTGCAGAAAGAGCCATCCCAGCATCGTCTCAAATCCTGTCGCCTGCCCATAGGTGGCCGGATCGCTGCGGCGGCCCGCACTGGAGGCGCTGTTGCGACCGCGGCGCACCAGGTCGCGCTCCTGCTCCTCAAGCAAGGGCTCGAGGCGCAGCAGGGCCTGGGCCTGGGCGGAGGCCTCCACGGCAGCCACCACGGCCCGATGCAGGCTGGCCGGCCGGCCGGGCTGGCGGCAATGGCGCAGCCGCTGGTGCAGCTCCCAGACCGCGTCGCCCAGCCAGGCGAGCTGAAGCGGGCCCAGATCGGCGGGGTTGGCGGCCTCGAGGCCCTTCAGCCAGGCGCTGGCGGCAGGCTGAGGGCGGGGGGAGGAAACCGCCGGCTCAGGCGGCTTCGAGCTGGCCATAGGCCGTCTCCAGATCGGGCTGGAGGTGCAGGAAGGATTCCAGGCGCACCAGCTTCACGGTCTGCACCACGCGCGCATTGCCGACCACCAGAAAGGTGCGCCCGTTGATCTGGCAGTCCTTGGCGAACTGCACGAGGGCACCGAGCCCCGAGGAATCGAGGAAATCGATGCGGCTCAGATCCACCACCAGCGGAAGCGGGGAACCCTTGCTGCTTTCGGCGATGAAGTCCGTGAACTGCTTGTCGGAGTAGGCGTCGAGCTGGCCCGTGAAACGGAACAGCAGACATTGCGGCTGGCGCTCGCAGCCACCCCGCAGGGACACGGTGAGACGTTGCAGATCGGCGATCGTTCCAGACCTCACGGAAGCCATCGCCGGCAGTGTAGTGAGCACGACGGCAAATGCATCAACCGCAACGGAAATCCGGCAGGGCGGCGGCGGCGCCTCAGCGGCGTTGCGCCATCAGCGCCACGAAACGGGCGAAATGGTGGTCGGCATCATGGGGCCCGGGGCTGGCCTCGGGGTGGTACTGCACGCCAAACACCGGTTGATCCCGCAGCGCCAGCGCGGCCACCGTGCGGTCATTGAGGTTTTCATGGGTGATCGCCACGCGCTCGGTTGGGAGGGAGGCCGGATCGATCGCAAATCCGTGGTTCTGGCTGGTGATCTCCACCGCCCCGGGGGAGCCGCAGGGGTGGTTGAGGCCGCGGTGGCCGTAGCCGAGCTTGAAGGTGCTTCCCCCGAGGGCCAGGCCGAGGATCTGATGCCCCAGGCAGATGCCGAACACGGGCAGATCGGGCTGGCCCAGCAGCTCGCGGGCGAGGGCGATGCCGC
>VGQX01000331.1 GCA_016882305.1 Cyanobacteria bacterium K_Offshore_surface_m2_239 | reverse complement strand
CCCGGCCGACCGATCCAGGCCCCCTCGCCCCTCCCGTCCCGTCGCCCACGCCTCCCGTTCCGCCCCCGCCATCGCCCCCTCACCCGCCCCCGCCATCGCCCCCAGCAGCCGGCGGCTGATGGCCAGGGCGGCCTTCTCCATCAAGGCCTCCACGGGCAGGCCACTGGCGAAGAGCTGGGCCTCCAGGGCGGCCATCTGGTCCCCGCGCACCAACAGATGATCCGCATCCCGCGCGGGCCACGATGGGGGAGAGGGAGGCGTGGCGCCGTTCGTCACGACCGGAGGAGGGCGCGGCACTCCATCATGGAAAGCGACGGTGCCGTTCGGCCAGCTCCACCCCAGCCGTTTTCGGCGCCATGACGCTCTCCCCCGCCAGCCCCGAACCGCCTGTCCGCGCCGCGACGGGACCCTGCACGCCAGCGGGCGCGGCCACTCTGGAGCGGCTGCGTCAGTGGCCCGGCGACCATGCCGTGGTGGTGGGCCTCTCCGGGGGCGTGGACAGTTCGCTGACGGCGGCGCTTCTGGTCGAGGCGGGCTGGCGCGTGGAGGGGCTCACCCTCTGGCTGATGAGCGGCAAGGGGGCCTGTTGCGCGGAAGGCCTGGTGGATGCCGTCGCCATCTGCGAGCAGCTCGGCATCCCCCACCATCTGATCGATTTCCGCGCCCACTTTCAAAAGGAAATCGTGGCCTTCCTGGTGGAGGGCTACGCGGCGGGCCTCACGCCCCTGCCCTGTTCGCGCTGCAACCGCGCCGTGAAATTCGGACCCATGCTCGCCTGGGCCGCGAGCGAGCGCCGGATCGGCCGGCTGGCCACCGGGCACTACGCCCGGGTGCGCCATGCGGACGGGGGCGAGGCTCTGCCCGTGCCCGGCGACGGGCGCGGCCGCCACCAGCTCCTGCGGGGGCTCGATCGCCAGAAAGACCAGAGCTACTTCCTCTACGACCTCCCCCAGGAGGTGTTGGGATCCCTCGTCTTTCCCCTGGGGGAGATGGCCAAGGCGGACACCCGGCGGGAAGCGGCCCGGCTGGGGCTGCGGACCGCCGACAAACCCGAGAGCCAGGACCTTTGCCTGGCGGAACACCACGGCTCGATGAAGGCGTTCCTCGATGCGCACCTGCCCCCCAGGCCCGGGGAGATCGTCCTGGCGGATGGCACGGTGGTGGGCCAGCACGATGGTGTCGAGCACTTCACCATCGGCCAGCGTCGCGGGCTGGGGGTGGCCTGGCGGGAGCCGCTGCACGTGGTGCGTCTGGATGCGGCGCTCAACCGGGTGGTGGTGGCGCCGCGGGAGGAGGCCACCCGCGACAGCTGCTTGGTGGGGGCGGTGAACTGGGTGTCGATCGCGCCGCCGCGGGAGCCCCTCGCCGTGGAGGTGCAGGTGCGTTATCGCACGGCGCCGGAGCCCGCTTGGCTGGTGCCATTGGCGGCGGAGGCGGAGTCGGCGGCGGGCGTTGGAGAGCCGGAGGTGCGCCTGGAGTTCGCCGCGCCGCAGTTTTCGATCACCCCCGGCCAGGCGGCAGTGTTCTATGCCGGTGAGGTCGTCCTGGGAGGCGGGCTGATCGCGCCGCCCGACCGTTAGGGTGAGAAATCCCTTGCCCGCGGCGGCCTGAGCCGCAGGTCCGATGATTCCCACCTCCGACCTCCACATTGTGGACACCCGGCCGCTGGTGCCTCCGGAGGCCT
>VGQX01000330.1 GCA_016882305.1 Cyanobacteria bacterium K_Offshore_surface_m2_239 | reverse complement strand
GTGGCCGTGTGTATTTGGCGCCCACTCCAGAGCATGAGGCGGCAGCGCTACTGGCCAAGCCCGAATGGAAGCCGGAGCAGGATCTGCCCGTCGATCCACGGAACTTCTGGACTGTTCAGTACGGTCTCTCCACTTACGGCGACCTCTTCACAGATCGCCAGTTGGTGGCTCTCACCACCTTCTCTTACCTGGTGGGCGAAGCGATGCAGCAAGTTCGCTGCGATGCCATTGAGGCCGGTCGACCAGATGACTCCACGGCCCTGCGCGATGGCGGCACTGGCGATGCGGCCTATGCGGAAGCGGTAGGGGTATATCTGGCTTTTTCATTGGACAAGGTAGTCGATCGCGGTTCGACAATCGGCCGCTGGGACCCGACACCAACACAAAGCGGCATCATCAACACATTTAGCCGGCAAGCTCTCCCGATGACCTGGGACTTTGCCGAGTCAAATCCTCTGGGTGCAGCATCTGGAAATTATGTCAGCGCCTCGGAGCTTGTTGCCAAGGTTATCTGCAACCTGTCTAATAGTAAGCACGGTATCGCGGCTCAAGCGGATGCCCATACGCAATCCGTTAGTGCCAAAAATGTTGTCTCCACTGACCCTCCCTACTACGACAATATCGGCTACGCCGATCTCTCCGACTTCTTCTATGTCTGGTTGCGGCGGTCGTTGCGGTTGGTGTTCCCCGGCCTGTTCGCGACGCTGGCAGTTCCCAAGGCAGAAGAGCTGGTGGCCACGCCCTATCGACATGGCAGCAAGGAGCAAGCCGAAACATTCTTCCTCAGTGGGATGACCCAGGCGATGCATCAGCTCGCTGTGCAGGCCCATGCCGGATTCCCGCTCTCGATCTACTACGCATTCAAGCAATCCGAAACCAAGGGCAAAGGGGCTGCGGGCACCGCCAGCACCGGCTGGGAAACGTTTCTGGCGGCCGTGATGGAGGCAGGGCTGGCGATCACGGGCACCTGGCCCATGCGCACCGAACTGGCTAACCGCATGATCGGCGCAGGTGCCAACGCGCTCGCCTCCAGCGTTGTGCTCGTCTGCCAGCGCCGAGATCCCAGCGCCGCCATCCTTTCCCGCAATGCCTTTCGCCGTGAGCTGCGGCAGCGCTTGCCCCAGGCGATTAAGGAGCTGGAGCACGCCAACATCGCCCCAGTGGACGTGGCTCAGGCTGCCATTGGTCCTGGCATGGCGATCTTCAGCCAGGCCAAAGCGGTGCTCAACCCCGACGACTCACCCATGAGCGTGCGCGAGGCGCTGATCGAGATCAATGCCGCCCTCGACGAACACCTCTCCCAGGATGAAGGCGCATTCGATGCTGATACGCGCTTCGCGCTCACCTTCTTTGAGAGCTTCGGCTACAGCGAGCGGGCCTACGGCGATGCGGAAGGCCTGGCTGTGGCTCGCAACATCTCCGTCGAAGGCGTCGTCCGAGCGGGCATCCTCCGGGCCGCTGCCGGCAAGGCTCAGCTGCTCCGCCGCGAGCAGCTTGAAGTCAAATGGGACCCCTCCCAGGACGACCGACTTTGCGTCTGGGAAGCCACCCAGCAGCTGATCAAGCGGTTGGAAGCCGATGGAGAAGGCCGTGCTGCAGCCCTCCTGCTTCAGCTTAAGAACCTGCCCGGTCATGGCGACCTCGCCGCCAACTGCCGGGCCCTGGCCTATCGCCTCTACAACCACTGCGAGA
>VGQX01000329.1 GCA_016882305.1 Cyanobacteria bacterium K_Offshore_surface_m2_239 | reverse complement strand
GTGTTCGGTTGGATGACAACAGCATCGCCAAAGGACGGCTCGCTCGCTCGCATCAACGGCGAATGAAAGGGAGAGGGGAGGGGAGGGCAGCCTGGCTCCGCCGCTTGGCGTACAACCTGCTCTTCAGGTGGCGCCGGACTCCTGAAGGTCTGTGAGCTGCTGATCCGCGAAGCTCACCACGGCCTGCCCACCTGCAGCGACAGGCAGGCATCCCAGCCGCTACGGGCCAGGGAACCGAATAGCCACACCTCCGCATCCTCAGTCCCGTCAAGCAGCGGTTCAATCGCATGCCGAAAGGCCTTGATCCGCTTGCCGCGAAGCCGTTGGCGGTTGCTCCGCACGCTGCCCATGGCTGAACACACCTCGATCTCTAGAAAGCAAATGACGCTGTGTCCTCTGCGATCATGATGTTCCCTGATCGAAGACATGTGTATCGAAGGACGCCCCAAGGCTGTCCTCCCGAGTCACCTGTCAGTCGATCCGCAACCACTCCGCCAGCTTGGTGTGGCGGCGGCGGCCGAGGTGGTTCTTGACGGCCATGGCCAGAGCTTTTTTCTGTCCCACAAGCACCACCAGACGCTTGCCCCGGGTCAGGCCGGTGTAGACGAGATTGCGTTGCAGCATGGCGTAGTGCTGGGTGAGAAGGGGGATGACGACGGCGGGGTATTCGCTGCCCTGGCTCTTGTGGATCGTGCAGGCATAAGCCAATACCAGATGATCGAGTTCTCCCCAGCCGTAGACCACCTGCCGCTGGCCAGGCGCCGCGGCCGGACCGCCGCTCTCGCTGGAAGGGAACAGCACGCTGAGCTCGCTGTTATCAGGATCGATGGCGTCGATGGTGCCGACATCACCATTGAACACCTCCTTCTCGTAGTCGTTAGCGATCTGCATGACTTTGTCGCCTGGCGCGAAACGCCAGCCAAAGCGCTCCACCTGCTGGACTGGATCGGGGTTGAGAAGCTTCTGCAGCTCAATATTGAGCGAACGGGACCCACAACCGCCGCGAGCCATCGGGCAGAGCACCTGCACCTGAGCGATCGGGTCGAGGCCGAAGCGGGCCGGAATGCGCTCGCCCACCACCTTGAGGATCAGATTCACCGCCTGCTCCGGGGTGTCGGCGGGGAGGAAATAGAAATCGCTGCTGGTGCCATCGGCCGGGGGGCGGAGATCCGGGAGGGTGCCGGCGTTGATGGCGTGGGCGGTGGTGATGATGCGGCTGGTGGCCGCCTGGCGGAACACCTCCGTGAGGCGGGCCACAGGCAGGGCGCCGCTGCGGATCCCATCCGCCAGCACCTGGCCAGGGCCCACGGAGGGCAGCTGGTCGACATCGCCCACCAGGAGCAGGGCCGCCTGGGGCGGCAAGGCCGCCAGCAGGGACGCCATCAAGGGCACGTCAACCATCGACGTTTCGTCCACCACCAGCAGGTCGACGTCCAGGGGCAGATCGGCGCCACGGCGGAAGCCGTGAGACTGCGGGTCGTAGTCGAGCAGGCGGTGGATGGTTTTCGCCTCCAGGCAGGTGGCCTCAGCCAGGCGTTTGGCCGCACGGCCTGTTGGGGCGCAGAGCTGAAGGCGGAGGCGTTTGGCCGCCAGGATCCGCAGGATCGCGTTGATCAGGGTGGTCTTGCCCACGCCGGGGCCGCCGGTGATCACGAGCACCTTGCTGGCCAACGCCAAGGCCACCGCGGCCTTCTGGCTGGCGGCCAGCTCCAAGCCCAGGCGTTGCTCCACCCAGCCGATCGCCG
>VGQX01000328.1 GCA_016882305.1 Cyanobacteria bacterium K_Offshore_surface_m2_239 | reverse complement strand
TCGGCGTTCTCGTTGATGGTCAGCGTGCAACTGGTGTGCAGCACGTTGATCACCGCCAATCCTGTCCCCAGGCCACTGGCGCTGATTTCTCGGTTGAGGGCCGCGGTGAGATCCGTGAAGCCCTCGCCGCTGGTGCTCACCTCCAGGTGGCGCAGATCTTGCCGCAGCATGAAAGGCACAGTCGTCGCCGTTCAAGTTAGGGGGCCAGCGCGGTTGGCCCGGGCCCCATCCGGCATCGCGGGCCAGCCCCGAGGGCCGTCAACCGCTGCCGATGGCCCTCGGCCGCCCGCTTCGCAACCCGCGACGTCTTCCGTTGAGCTGAGACGATGCCATAAACTCAGCCGATGCGCCGCTGTTGTTGATGCCCAGCTGGACTTCGCCTTGGCCGGTGGCCGCTCCTCTGGACGCTCACCTGAGGGCCGCTGGCTTGAGGCGATGCGAGGAACGGCTGGATGCGTTGCCAGGAGATGTTTTGATTCTTTACTCCCCGCCGGATGCCCTTCTGGCGTCTGGCTTGGCCTCGGCTCAAGACCCGCCAACTCCGCTGCGGTTGGCGACCGCCTACAAACAGTTGCAAACGTTCCACGGACGTCACCGCCTCATCGCCACCTGGCGCCTGCAGGCGCTGACTCCAGAGGCCATCCGGGGGTGGTTGGAGAAGGCGTCGCCCCCGCGCGCCAGTCAGCTCTTCCCGGACCCTGAACCGCTCTCCGCCCTTCTGGCGAAGACGCTGATGGACAGCCAACCCGATCTGCTGAACGCTTATCTCGACCTGGAACTGATCGCGGAGCTGGCGGGTGGAGCGCCGGATACCGCCTATCCACGGCGGTTGGCCAACGCCATCGCCGACAGCCAGACCCTGCTGGAGCACTGTTGGCTGCCGCATCAACACAACCAGGCCCTCCGTCAGGACATCGCCGCCCAGCTTGTCAGGGAGGACGCCCTGGCGATCGAAAGCCAGCGGGCCCGCGAGGCGGAAGCCCTGTTGCGCGTTCAGGTGGATCAGGCGCGCGAGGAGCGGCAGCGCCTCGCTCAGGCCACGCGGATCCGCGACGATCGTCTCGCGCAACTGGAGGAAACGCTGGTTTCGCAAGTGTCCAGGCTTTTTCGTCTGGAGGCTGAGGTCGACCGGTCCCGCGCTGAGCGGGAAGAGGCCCTGGCCACCGCAGCGGAGCTCCAGCCGCGGCTCGCCGCGCGCGACGAGGAGCTGCGGAGCGCCCGGGAGGCGGAAGTCGGGCTGCAGATCCGGATGGAGGCGCTGCAGGGGGAGAATCGCCGGGCTCATGAGGAGGCGGAAGAGCAACTGCTCCGGCAGCTCCACGTGTTGGAGGCACACGAGCGCCTGGTTCTTGACATCCAGGGCCACAAGTCCCACATCACTGAGCTGAAGGCGCAGCTCGCCACTCAGTCGGAGGCCCTGCGCCTCTCCCGCGAGGACAGGGATCGCGAGAGCGCCCGGGTGGTTGCCCTGGAGACGGAACGGGAGGCCTTGCTTCAGGCGCGGGCGGACTTGGAGGGCCGAACGGAGGCTTTAGAGGGCCGAAGGGAGGCCTTGGAGCGGGAGAACGCGGCTGCGCGGATCCAGATGGAGGGCCACAGGGTCCACATCACCCAACTGGAGGCGCATCAGGCCGCCCAGGCGGAGGCCCTGCGCCTCTCCCGCGAGGACAGGGATCGCGAGAGCGCCCGGGTGGTTGCCCTGGAGACGGAACGGGAGGCCTTGCTTCAGGCGCGGGCGGACTTGGAGGGCCGAACGG
>VGQX01000327.1 GCA_016882305.1 Cyanobacteria bacterium K_Offshore_surface_m2_239 | reverse complement strand
AAACGCTTGATTGAGGAGTGGTTGCCGATTGCTGAGCTGGGCGAAGAGAGCATGCGAGAGCGGCGCTCGATGACGGCCTTACCACCGATCTATTACCTGCATGTGTGGTGGGCCCGGCGCCCGTTGGTGGCATCGCGCGCGGCGGTGCTGGCGTCTCTGTTGCCTGCTGATGCCGATCGCAAGACCTTTATGCATATGCTCGGGATCCATGGGGATCCGGTGGCGGCGAAGAAGGCCATGGAGAAGGCCAGGCGCACAGGAATCCGAATCGACAACCCCTACGGCTACGACCGCGCATTCCAGTACAGCCCCAATGAGAAAGAGGAGTTCTGGCTCTTGGAGGAAACCCAGAAGCTCGGCATAGACCAGCCCACAGTTCTTGACCCAACGGCTGGGGGAGGCGCCATTCCGTTCGAGGCCCTGAGGCTCGGATGCCACACCTTGGCTAACGACATCAACCCGGTGGCCGTGTTGGTGCAGAAGGCCACCTATGAGTGGCCGGCAACGTTTGGCCGATCAGTGTTAGATGAATTCCTGCGCTTGGTCCCATTGTTTCGCGAGCGCCTGGAGGAGCGTCTCGCCATGTACTTCCCTCAGCTCAACGCACCTGACGAGCTCGACAGTACCTACCTCTGGGCCCGCACCATCCATTGCCCCTACTGCGCCGGCAAGGTGCCGCTCTCGCCCAATTGGAAGCTGGCGCCTGATGGCACCGGCGTCAAGGTGCTGCCGCAGCTGGGCGAAGGCCCAGGCGATACCCGCCGCCATTGCACCTTCCAGATCGTTTCCTCCGCAAAGGAGCAGAGCGACGCCACGGTGAAAGGCGGCGACGCCACCTGCCCCTATCCCGACTGCGGCCGAATCATCGACGGCGACCAGGTGAAGGCCCAGGCCCAGGCCGGCGGCATGGGCGAGCAGTTGTTTGCGGTGGTGTTCAAGCGCCGGCTGCCCACCGAATACACCAAAACCGGCAAACCCAAGGCCGACAAGTGGGAACGGGGCTACCGCGCCCCTCGCCCGGAGGACGACAACAGTGAGGCCATCGCCGCGGCGCTGGCGGACAAGCTGCCGGAGTGGGAGGCGTTGGATTTGGTGCCGAATGAAGAGGTGCCGTTTGGCTTTGAGACCAATATCCGCTGGCCACTCCACCTCTACGGCATCAAGCGTTGGACCCAGTTCTTTTCCCCCCGCCAGCTGCTTTGCCATGGCACCAGCGCGGAGATCTTTCGTGAGCTGG
Source organism: Cyanobacteria bacterium K_Offshore_surface_m2_239 (assembly GCA_016882305.1). Taxonomy (GTDB): domain Bacteria; phylum Cyanobacteriota; class Cyanobacteriia; order PCC-6307; family Cyanobiaceae; genus Cyanobium. The sequence continues at coordinate 531 of VGQX01000327.1, read as the reverse complement.
TGCAGGAGGAGTTGATAATGAATGAAGATGCGACGGCGGAGATGAAAAGGGCTGCTCTTGCTTATGTTTGCATTTCGCTTGACAAGCTTCTTAACTACAATTCAAGAATGTCCGTTTGGATGCCAACGCGCGAAGTTGTTGCCAATACTTTCAATCGCCATGACTTTGCATTCTGCTGGTCTCATTCAGAAATGGCTTCTTTGATTGCTGGCCTTGGATATGACTGGGCTTTTGGTCAAGTCGCCAAGTGCATCAAGGAACTTATCGGCCTCATCAACCCCCAAAGCGAAGAACCTGATGCCTTAGGCACCCTCCCCCTCCCCCTCTTCGATCTCTCCACGGATCGCCCCTCCAATCAACGCACCAATTCCGTCGTGATCTCCTGCGGCTCTGGCGCCTCCCTCTCCCATCTCGACGCCGGATCCGTTGACGCGGTGGTGATGGATCCGCCTTACTACGACAACGTGATGTATGCGGAGCTGAGCGACTTCTTCTACGTGTGGCTCAAGCGCACCGCCGGGCTGCTCTACC
>VGQX01000326.1 GCA_016882305.1 Cyanobacteria bacterium K_Offshore_surface_m2_239 | reverse complement strand
ATCCTCGGCATGAAGCCGGGCCCATGAGGAGCGTGGCCACTACCCCGAGACGGATGGACTGATGGACGTCTTCTCCTTTCGCGACCGGGTCGTCGAGGACTACGGGCAGTTCAGCCGCAGCTTCACCCAGATCAAGGCGCCGGATCTGCAGGCGTTCGTAGATGGGAGCTACGGCAAGGGTGAATACTGGCCCTCGCCGCTGATCCAGCTCAATCCCAGCTTCGTGAGCGGCGGGGCCATCGGCGAGCTGATCGAGGCTGGGCTGCTGCACCCGGAGTGCAGCCGGATCTTCCGCTGGGGCAAAGACAGCGGCCCGGGGCAGGAGCTGCAGCTGCACCGTCACCAGCGGGAGGCGATCGAGATTGCGCGTCAAGGCGGCAGCTTTGTCGTCACCTCAGGCACAGGTTCCGGTAAGTCGCTCGGCTACATCATTCCGATCGTCAATCGGGTGCTGGAAGCTCGCGAGGCGGGGGATCAGCAAAAACGCATTCGGGCGATTGTGATCTACCCGATGAATGCGCTGTGCAACAGCCAGCTGGAGGAGCTGCAGAAATATCTAGGCCTTGGTTATCCCGATGGCCCCAGGGTGACCTTCGCGCGTTACACGGGCCAGGAAAGCGATGAGGAACGGGAAAAGATCAAAAACGATCCTCCCGACATCCTGCTCACGAACTACGTGATGCTCGAGTACATCCTGACCCGTCAGGATCCTCTCGATCAGAAGGTGATCAGCGACGCCAAGGGCCTGGAATTCCTGGTGCTCGACGAACTGCACACATACCGGGGTCGCCAGGGCGCTGATGTCGCGCTCCTGGTGCGGCGAGTGCGCCAACGGCTGAATGCCGATCTGCTCTGCATCGGCACCTCGGCCACGATGGCCTCGGAAGGCACAGCCAAGGAACGCAACGCCACCGTGGCGGAGGTCGCCAGCAAGCTGTTTGGCACGGCGATCCCCAGCGAGCACATCGTCACCGAGACGCTGCAGCGCTGCACAGAGGGCGATCGTCCAAGCGCTGAGGAGCTGAAGCGCGCGTTGCAGGCCGGCTATTCCCCAGCGGAAACACAGGGCTGGACAGCCGCCGATTTACGCCAACACCCACTGGCGCGATGGGTTGAGCTGGAGCTGGGTCTGGAGCGAGAAGACGGCCTGGCGGATGGCAAATGGGTGCGCTGCAAGCCGCACACCTTGCAGCAGGCCAGCAAAACCCTTGCCGAACAGACCGGACTCGACGATGAGCAGATCCTGGGCACCTTGCGGGATTTCCTGCTGGCCGCTTACCGGGTGGAAGTGGGCCCGAACCGCCGTTTCTTCGCCTTTCGCCTGCACCAGTTCGTGTCGGCCGGCGGGGATGTGCATGCCACCCTCCAGGCCCCTGGTCAGCGCTACTTGTCGCTGAAGGCGCAGAAGTATCAACCCAATGCGGGCAGGCAGTCGCTGTTGTATCCGGTGGTGTTCTGTCGCAGCTGCGGGCAGGAGTTTCACCCCGTCTGGGCCCACCTGAACAACCGGATCCCGGTTCAGATTGATCCCCGTGAGTTTTCGGATGAATCCAGCCTGCGCGAGCGGGACGTGGTGAATGGCTACTTCATGCCGGATGCCGCTGGCGACTACAGCGTCGACGACCTGGAGAAGGCCAACTTCCCCGACGGCTGGCTGGAACCTGACCGCAACGATGAGCTGGTGCTGAAGCGCACCTATCGGGAGTTTGCGCCGGTGCCCTGCCGCTTCCGCTCCGATGGCGGGGCCAGCAGTGATGGTTTGCCCGGCTGGTTCCTGAAAGG
>VGQX01000325.1 GCA_016882305.1 Cyanobacteria bacterium K_Offshore_surface_m2_239 | reverse complement strand
CTGGAGCGGGCTGTCGAAGAAGGCGAAGGCCAGCAGCACCCGGGGCCGGGCCAGGGGGGGGAGGGACTCCGGATGGCAGGCGAGCCTCTGCAGGCTGAGGCTGCAGAACCGTTGGGCCAGCTCAAAGCGGCGCGGACCGCTGAGCTGGAGGCTGTTGCAGCGACCGCTGGCCGCCAGGCAGAGGCCTGGAGCACCGTCCCAGAGGACGCGGAAGGGATCGGTGCCTCCAAGGGCGCCCCCGCCGAGGGCCGGCAGAAGGGCGAGGGGATCCAGCGGCCGCCCCTGTCCCAGATGGAGGGGAAGGGCGAGGCTGAGCACGGGCTCGTCGTCCATGGCGCCAGCCGCCGCAGATGAGGCGCGGCGGGCGAGGGCCGCCGCGTCGGCAAGCAACCCAGGGAAGGTCGGGGGGGCCAGCACCAGGGGAGCCTCGGAGCAGGGTCGAAGAGCTGCTCAAATGTATGGGTCTTTGCCCGTCCAACGCCTGTGCCAGGCCCGCTGGAGCCCCAGGTCGTCGCAAGCCGTTACGCCACGCCCGCTCCCCCGAACCCCTCGCCGTCCACCTCCCCCGGCGGGCCTCCATCCCCCGCGGCAGCTGGAGCGGTGGATCGCGGGCGGCTCTGGCGGGCGGCGATCAAGTGGCCGATGTACAGCGTCGCGGTGATGCCCGTGCTCCTGGCGGTCGGCTGGCGCCTGGGGCGGGGGTTGCCGGTGCGGGCGGAGCAGGTGGGCGTGTTCCTGCTGGCGGCGATCCTCCTGCTGGCCTGGGAAAACCTCACCAACGACGTCTTCGATGCCGACACGGGGGTGGATGCCATCGGCAAACCCCACTCCCTGGTGAACCTCACCGGCCGGCGGGACCGGGTCGCCACCCTGGCTCAGGGCTGCCTGGGGCTGGGGCTGGCCCTGATGGCGCTGGTGGCCCTGTGCAGCGCGCCCGTGGTGTTGGCCCTGGTGTTGGCCTGTTGCGGTCTGGGCTACCTCTACCAGGGCCCCCCCTTCCGACTGGGCTACCGCGGCTGGGGAGAACCGTTGTGCTGGCTGGCCTTCGGCCCTCTCGCCACCGCCGCCGCCCTGTTGGCCGTGGCGCCGCCGCCCGCCGCTCCGACCACCGTCCCCTGGGGGACAGCGTTGGTGCTGGGAGCGGGTCCCGCCCTGGCCACCACCTTGGTGCTCTTCTGTTCCCATTTCCATCAAGTGAAGGAGGACGCGGCCCATGGCAAGCGCTCCCCGGTGGTGCGGCTGGGCACGCGGCGGGCGGCGGCCCTGGTGCCCTGGTTTGTGGCGGGCAGCCTGGCGCTGCAGTGGGCGCCGGTGCTGCTGGGCTGGTGGCCTCTGACAGCCCTGTTGTCGGCGCTGGGCCTGCCGTCCGCCCGGGGGTTGATCCGCCTGCTGGCCCTGGGCCACGACCAGCCGGACCGGGTGGCCGGCAGCAAGTTTCTCGCCCTGCGCGTTCAGGCCCTCGGCGGCCTGGGACTGGCGACTGGACTGGCCCTCGGGCCCTGGTGGCAGGGGCTGGTGGGGCGGTGAGCCAGCGGATCCAGCTCCTCTGGCGTCCCTTTGCCCTGTCCCTGCCCGTTCCCCTGCGCACTGCGGCCGGAACCCTGGCGGAGCGACGGGGTTGGTTGCTGCGGCTGAAGACGCCGGAGGGGGCGGTGGGCTGGGGGGAGGCGACGCCCCTGGCCATGGACGCCGGCGAGAGGGCGCTGCTGGAGCGTTGCGGCGCGGCCGTGCGATCGCTGAACGGGAAGGCGACGCGCCTGGAGCTGGAGCGACGGCTGCCCCTGCTGCCCCCT
>VGQX01000324.1 GCA_016882305.1 Cyanobacteria bacterium K_Offshore_surface_m2_239 | reverse complement strand
GACAGCAGGAGCCCCCATCAACTTCTCCAGGAAGCGGCCCATTACCTGGTCGTTGAGCAGACGCTCACGGTTCTTGGTGAACGTGGTGGGATGCCAGATCGGATCATTCGGGCTCAGGCCCACAAACCAGCGAAACAGCAGGTTGTAGTTGAGCTGCTCCAATAGCAACCGCTCCGAGCGGATCCTGTAGGACGCCTGCAGCAACGAGGCCAGCAGCAACTGCTCCGGCGGCACCGATGGCCGGCCTTCTGCGGCGTAGCGCTCACAGAAGGTGGGATTGAGTCGATCGAGGGTCTGATCCGCCAGCTTGCGGATCCGCCGCAGCGGATGGCTGGCAGGGATCCGCTCCTCGATCGACACGTAGGAGAACAGGGAGCCGCTGCGCTCCTGCTGACCTCGCATCACGAGATGGACGGTTGCCCCATTTTCGCAGAGGTCGCTGGGTTTTTCAGCGAACTTTTAAGTGGTAGGCAAAGATCTTGGGGTGGCGCAGCTGAATACTGATGGTGGCCTGTCCACTCGAAGGGCTTGTTCGAAGTGTCGCATTCCCACAGGCAACATCCGCATACTTCAGCTGCACAAGCAACATTCATGCAACCTCAGCTACATCTTCAACAATTACACCCTCCTTTACAGATGCGCTCAATTGGAGGTCTAAGGCTGAAATGGCCTTCAACACTGTGTCAAAACTTGGGCTCCAATCACCCGGGAGTTCTTTATACAGGCTTTCCCGTGACAGCCCAGAATAGCATGCGATTTGGGTCATCCCCTTGGCACGAGCGATATCTCCCAATGCCTTTGCAATGAAGGCAGCATCGCCGTCTGATTCCTGAATACAGGCCTCCAGACAGGCAGCCATCTCTTCATGAGTCTCCAGGAACTCGGCAACGTCATAGGGTGCAGCCTTGGTCTCCATCATTCATTCTCCTTGAAGTTACGAGCGAGATCCTGCGCAGATTTAATATCTTTCGTTTGGGTGCTTTTGTCACCATCGGCAAGAAGAATCACCAGCATCGAACCCCGCTGTTGAAAATAGACCCGCTAACCTGGGCCATAGTGGATCCGCAGCTCAGAGACTCCCGACCCAACGGGCCGAACATCGCCTGGTTTGCCGCAGATGACGCGTTCAATCCTGGCTTGAATGAGCGCCTTAGCCCTGCGGTCCCGAAGGCCTCTGAGCCAACGCGCAAACTTCTCTGCGCGGCGAACTGAAACCACACGTAGCCTTATGGCTACGGGCGGGCAAGGGTTCCGCTCGGCAAGCTCAAAGTGGCGGCAAGATCCTTCGTACGCTTTACTGAGCCGCAACGCCGTTCAAGACGAACGACGTTCGGTTCCCAGGCGTTTGCCGGCTCGAGCATGCTGTTGCTTTGCCGTGCAGGGATTCTAAGTACCTACAACAACTGTGAAAACACGGTCAGAGCAAGAGTATTTTGGCGGCCCCGCATAACCCCCCCCCTTCAAGTTCTCATACCAGTATAAAAGCGAGCGAGGACACTGGCAACAGTGTAAAAAACCTTGTTGCCGCAATGGCTTTCGGAGTGGCCTCAGAAGCCTCTGTGTTGATAGGCGGGTCCGTCTATAAGGGTTCATAGTGATACGAAGTCCTGACACTGCTCCCTGAGGCCATTCGCTGGCTCATTCGCATGCGTTGGAGAGTGAATTCGTCGGCCTGAAGCAGATCATGTCGCCTGCCTGAACGTGGGCTCCACTCCGGTCCTCAAGCCCTCGGAGGTGGCCGACATTCTCCGAAAGCTGGGTTCGATGGCGTGCTGCATCAGTTCCAGCGGGAGG
>VGQX01000323.1 GCA_016882305.1 Cyanobacteria bacterium K_Offshore_surface_m2_239 | reverse complement strand
TCGCTCTTCCCCTGCTGGGAGGCGCTGCCATGGCCAACACCCCTGCGGTGCCGGCCGTCTACGCCACCAGGGCGGAAGCTGAGGACGCAGCCAGGAAGCACTTCAACTGCACCGGGGCGCATCCGATGGGCAAGCAGTGGATGCCCTGCGCCAAACACGGCCAGGCCAGCGGTTCCGCCCACAACCACCCTTGAGGTCACCGGATGAGCAGCTGCGGTGACCCACCCAAGTTGGTGGCCGTCGGGATCGCCCCTCTGGGGATCATCTCCATCGGCGTCGTGCCGATGGGAGTGGTGAGCATCGGTGTGGTGCCGATGGGTGTGTTCAGCCTCGGCGTGGTGGGCATGGGGGTGCTCAATGCCTGCGTGGTGGGCATGGGCGTGTTGGTGGCAGGCGTTCATGCCATGGGGATCTGGACACTCAGCCCAGGCAACGGCCATCACCACTCCAACAGCGGGGCTGCGCAGCAACAGCTGCTGGCCTATCCGAGCCGCCAGGTGGCCCTTGAGAAAGCCCGCGAGCTGGGCTGCGAGGGCGTGCACGCCATGGGCGATCTCTGGATGCCGTGCTCAGAGCATCCAAGCCATTCATCCACACACCCGCACTGAGTCATGAATCCGATGCGCAACCTCAGTCTGGCTCTGCTCCTGAGTCTGTTGGCCGCCACGTCTGCGGCTCTGGCCTGCGGCGGCGGCGGTTCCAGCAGCTATCGCAAACCGCCGCGGCCTGGCCAGCATCAGCATCAACACAGCCAGCTTTCGCCATCCGCTGAAAAAGGATCCACAACTCCGGAGGGTGCTCCCAAGTAAGGGCAAGTCGGGAGTTGTGGATGACCGTCCGCCTTCAAGCCCTTGCAATCAGAACCGGAAGGTGGTCTTCACCAGACCGCCGAACCGGCTGATGCTGTCGCCAACAGGTGTCACCTGAGCGAAGGGGCGGCTCAGATCCATCAGCGGCTGGCTGTGCCGCACAGACTGCCACCTGAAAGCCCCCGTGTTGTGCGATCAGCTGATCAGCGAGCACTCATGCCCCTGCCGCCCCCAACCGCCTGGCCCAGAACGGCTGGCTGGAGAAGCGTCGCGGTCCGGCGTAGGTGGCGTGCCAATGGGCGCGATAGCGGCTGTGGACCGCTTGCAGTTCGGCGATGTAGGCGGCTCGGGGCTGGGGGTGGCCGGTGAATTGGCGCTCGATGGCGGTGGCGACGGCCTCGGCTGACGCCAGGGCATGGAACAGCCCTTGGGAGGCGATGGGATCAAAGGCGAGGGCGGCATCGCCGATGGCGTAGAAGCCAGCGAGGGCGTCCAGGGCCGCCAGGTCCAGCGCGGCGCTGCCGGCCGGCCGTCCAGGCACCGTCGGTTCTGGCCCGGGTTTCTGGCCAGAGGCGAGGGCGGCTGGCAACACCTCCGCCAGCAGCGAGTGCGAGCGGGCTTTGGCCAGCAGGGTCGGCCCATGCTGCAGGGAGCGGCGTTCGGGGTCGTCGCCATCGAGATGAAAAGCGAGCAGGCGCTGGCCGCAGGGCAGGCGCACGCTGTACCACCAGCCGTTGGCGTCGGCGCAGAGGCGGGTGGAGCGGTCCTGGTCGTGGGCGACAGGGGGCAGGTGGAGGAAGAGGCAGTGCAGGGCGTCGTCCTGACAGCGCGCCAGCCCCAGGCGCCGGGCGATGGAGGCTCCGCGCCCGCTGGCGTCGACCAGCACCGGGGCGCGATGGGAGCGGCCGAGGCTGGGGGAGCGCAGGTGCCAGTGGCCGTCCTCATGGCAGACCGAAAGCGGCCCGCAGCGGTCTTGCAACACCGCGCCAGCGG
>VGQX01000322.1 GCA_016882305.1 Cyanobacteria bacterium K_Offshore_surface_m2_239 | reverse complement strand
ATTGATTCCACCAGCACGGCGTCGCGCAAGGTGTTGCGCGACGCCAGCGGACGGGCGATGGCGGTGACGATGCTGGAGGCCAGCAGCAGCCGCATGATCGCCACCCTGGGCGGCCTGGGGATCCTGATGCTCTACATGGGCTTCGGCACCTTCGCCCTGTACAGCTTCGGCCTGACCTGTCAGCTGCCGGCGTCCATGACGGCGGTCACCACCTTCCTGATGTCCGGCTTGAGCTTGTTTGCCCCCTACGTGGCCAACAAGGTGTCCACGGCCCTGCAGCCCGGCATCCGCAACGGCAACCCGCCCCCAGCGGCCGACCCCGCACCAGTGGCGCCCGCCGCAACGCCACCCTCTGCAAAGCCACTCCCTCCAACGCCATCCTCGGCACCGGCAACGCCAGCAGCCGCAGCACACCCGGCAGCCGCTCGCCCCGACAGCGCGGCCACTGGCGCCAGCGCCACCCTCCCGTCGCCGCCGGCTTCCCCCACCCCGTCCGCACAGGCGACCCCGTCCTTCGGGCCGGCTCTGGAGTTGATCCGCACATTTGAAGGATTTGTGGACCACGCCTACCCCGACCCCGCCAGCGGTGGTGAGCCCTGGACCATCGGCTACGGCTTCACCACCCTGGCGGGCCAACCCGTGCGCCAGGGCGAAACGATCAGTCGTTCGCAAGCCGAGACGGAGTTGCGGCGACAGGTGGCGGATCTGGACCACCATCTGGGCGGCACGATTCCCCACTGGGGAGAAATGACCAGCAACCAGCGCTGCGCCCTGCTGGATTTCGCCTGGAATCTGGGGGCGGAGTTTTATGGCGACAGCGCCGATTTCGCCACGATCTCGCGCGCTCTCCGCAACCGCGACTGGGGTCAGGTGCCCAGTGCCCTGCTGCTGTATTGCGATCCCGGCACCGCGGTGGAGGCCGGTCTGCGGCGACGGCGTCAAGCGGAAGCCGACCTCTGGTGTCAGCCGGAGGCGAGCGACGCCGCCCCGAGCGCCTCTCGGTCCGTCACCGCGCCCTTCCCCAATCCCCTCCGGGTGCCCTACGCCGATCAACTGGCGATGGCCGACGGTCAGGGATGGCGCGAATGCTTCTCAGCCAGCTCGGCCATGTTGGCCATGTTTTGGGGCAAGGAACCCAATCAGAACGTCTACGACACCCTGCGCGCCCGTTATGGCGACAGCACCTCCTCGGAAGCGCAGCTTGGCGCGCTCCGCTCCCTGGGTCTGCAGGCGGACTTCCGCACCGATGGCACCCCCGCCATGCTCAAAGCGGAGATCGATGCCGGCCGGCCTGTCGCCGTCGGCTGGCTCTGCGATGGCCCCGTCAGCTCCCCGTCAGGCGGCGGCCACTGGAGCGTGATCATCGGCTACGACGCGACAGGCTTCTTCATCCATGATCCCTATGGCAATTGCGATCTGGTCAACGGCGGCTACCTCAGCCACGATGATGGGGCTGGCCTTCACTATTCCTCTACGAATTGGTTGCCACGCTGGCAGGTGGGGGGAAGCGGCGGGTGGATGCTGACGTGCAAGGCTTGAGAACTGCTCCGGGCCAGGAACGCACTCTCCAGCCACACGGTAAACGTAGATTATGTATTCCTGATATTGTCGATTCGTCCTTGCTGTTGTCTCTCCAGCATTCATCAATAACCCGCCCTCAGAAGCTCCTAGGCGAGCCCTCACCATCGGGCCGGATCGGGGGCATGATGTTAAGACCCCTTCGCATCGCCAGTGGAGTGAGCTTCGACATCGTCCTTCAGCACAGTATTCATACGAGCTTGCCAACCAGCTCCAGAAGCCTTGAAGTAGTCAATAACTTCAGGACTATATCTGATTGAAACTAGCTACTTTTTTTGCCAACTTTGGTC
>VGQX01000321.1 GCA_016882305.1 Cyanobacteria bacterium K_Offshore_surface_m2_239 | reverse complement strand
TCGGCGCTGGCCAGGGCGGCGTTCACCGCGTCGATCGTGTTCAGGTCCGCCACCAGGCCGGCCACCAGGTCGTCGAGCTCGGCTGGATCGAGCTCCGCCGGGGCGTTCTCAGCTGAATCACCCTCTGCCGAGTCGCCGCCCGCCGCCAGGGTCAAAGTGAGGAGGTATGGGCGCTCCATGGGTTGATTGCGGTAGGGAGAGGGTAGCGAAGGCGGGCTGGCCTCACTGGAATCGGTGCCCGGGGGCCCGCCCAAGCGCGAGGGGCAAGCTTGCGCAGGCAGACAAGCACTCCCTAACCTCCCCCCATGCCCGACACCGACCTCCGCTGAGCGAACGACAACATCAGGGCATTCAAGGCATCACCGGCTCGCGAGACGCCACGCGCCTGGCGTTTCAAACTGAGCTGATCGCTGATGGCGACAGCTGGAGCAGGCCCAGCAGATCGCCGAGGAGGTGATTGATCGCTATGTCGCCGCCTTCGCGGCATTGCGCCAGCGGTTCGCGGCCCTGAGTGCCGAAACAGCGTGAGCCTCTCCCCCTCCGCCGCTGACTTCACAAGCACCGGTTTGCCGCCAGCGGCGATCGCGGCGATCCAGCAGGTGCTCGCGGGCCATCCCGCCCTGGAGCAGGCGATCCTCTACGGCTCCCGCGCCCTCGGCCGCCACCGCCCCGCCTCCGACATCGACCTCACCTTGATCGGCTCCGGCCTCAGCGCCATCAGCCTCTCCAAGATCGACTCCGAGCTCGACGACCTGTTGCTCCCCTGGGTGATCGACCTCTCCCGCTTCAGCTCCCAAGGATCGCAGAGCCTCCACCACGGCGGGATGGCCCTTGATCGCCGCCACGAGGATGGTGGTATCCAGCAGGAAGGCCACGGCAGCTCAACCCGGATCCGGTGCGGATTCGGGAGGGGAGTTGTCAGGAACAGCTAGATCGGGGGGTGGATCAGCCCAGAAGGGCTCGAAAAGACTGGCGGCGTGGATCACGGGCTCGGGAACCAGCCGAGCCACCGTGCGCCCCCGGCGGGTGATGCGCACCTCCATGCCCGCCTCCACCTCCTCCAGCAGAGCCGAGAAGCGGGCTTCAGCTTCAACCAAAGGCGCCAATCGAATTCCCGTGGGTGGGCAAATGACCGTGTAATCAGACTGTGCCAGGCACAAGCCACAGACACCCGACCGGTAGTCCTTGGTGTCAGGAGGAGGCCGTCGCAACCGGTACACAGGCGCAGCCCACAGGGCGTCTTCCTGTTGGGGGGGACAATCACCAGGGCAACGCTCCTGTTCTCTGACTCCCGCCCCATTTCCCCTGCAGATCCGGCCCCTCTGAGCCGGCCATCACGGAGGCCGAAGCCCAGCTGGCCTGGGTGGAGCAGAGCCAGGCAGTGATGTTGGCGGTGCACTGTCGGCTGAGGAAAGCGAGGAACAGCCCGAGCATCAGGCTGTCATCATTTGTCTCGCCTTGCTGCAGCGCTTCTGGCTCCAGGCGCAGCAACAGCGTGCTGTTGTCCAGAACCTCCACCGACAATAGATATCAATCCCCTTCATTCCATAGCAATCAAATGGAGAGCTTCGGCGGCTGCCAGCAGTCTAGGCCGTAGTCTGGGATCAGCAAGAGGCAGATCATGCTCGGCGAGCAATGCCTCCTCGGCCCGCTCAAACAAGGCCACGGCATCTGCTGCGTTGTGGGCATTGGGATACAGCAGGCCATCAAGATGCGCATCGCTCTCGTAGAAGTAACGCGCCCAGGGTTGTGACTCACTGTGCAAGGTACTACTGCAGATCGCTGCTGTGGCACCTGCCCGCCAAGCACCTTCACCACGCAGGTCGAGCAGCCTGAGCTTTCGCTTGAGTAGCAGCGAACCCAGGCGCC
>VGQX01000320.1 GCA_016882305.1 Cyanobacteria bacterium K_Offshore_surface_m2_239 | reverse complement strand
CCGGTGTCCAGCCAGGCGAGGAGCGGCTCCAGCAGGGGGGCGCTGAGCAGGGCGTGGCCAGCGTCGGGCAGGGGCAGGTGGGTGGCCCGAGGGAGGGCCTGCCGCAGCAGCGCCCGCGCTTCCGGCGCCACGATCCGGTCCTCGCCCGCCTCCACCAGCAACACCGGCACCCTGTCGGGGAAGCCGGCCGGCAAGCCCTCCGTCTGCTCCAGCAGCGCCAGGTCGGCCCGCAGGCGCTCCAGCTGGAGCGGCCCCAGGGGACCATTGGCCGGACCGCTCGACAGGGCCGACAGCGGCTCCGGCGCCGCCGCCTCGCTCAAAAAGCTGCGCAGCATGGCGCGGGCGGAGGCGGTGTCCGCCAAGGCGGCCTCCATGCCCGCCAGGGCGGTGCGCAAGCGGCGGCCCGCAGCGCCCAGCGGCAGGAACCGCCCGAAGCTGGCCAGCAGCACCACCGCGCCCGCCGCCGCCCACACCTCCGCCGGCAGCAGATGGGGCCCCAGGGAATGGGCGATCACCACCTTTCGCCCCGCCCCCTCCCGCCAGCGGGGCGGCTCCGGGGGGTGGTCGCCATAGCCCCGTTCGCCGCCGCACCAGCGCCAGCCCCGCGCCTCCAGCTGGCTCGCCAGGGGTTGCCACTGCCGGCTGTCGCCCGCCCAGCCGTGCATGGCGATCACCTGCGGTGAGGCGGCGGACGACGTGGCGTCGGGCGAAGAGACGTCAGCGGGGGCCATGGCCGAGGGCGTCGAGCAGGCGGGCCAGGGTGCCGCCGGGAAGATCCTGACGCAACACCAGCCGCAGCCGCGCCGTGCCCTCCGGCACCGTGGGGGGACGGATGGCGATCGTGAGCAACCCCGCTTCCTCCAAGCGCGCCTGCAACGCCAGGGCCGCCCCGGCGTCGCCCACCAGCAGGGGAAGGATCGGCCCCTCCCCCGGCGGCCGGGGCCAACCCGCAGCCGCCAGCGCCTCCCGCCACCGCCAAGCCCGGGCCCGCAGCGCCTCCCGACCGGCGGCGGCCTCCGCCGTGTCGCGCACCCAGGCCAGGGCGGCCAGGGCGCCAGCGGCCAGGGGAGGCGCCAGGGCGGTGGTGTAGCGAAAGGCGCCGCTGGCCTGCAGCAGCCAGTCGCCCACCGTGGCGTCCGCCGCCAGAAACGCGCCGCCGCTGCCAAAGGCCTTGCCGAAGGTGCCGCAGACGATCGCCACCTCCGCCACCCCATGGGCCAGCCCGCGCCCACCAGGCCCCAGCACCCCCAGGGCGTGGGCCTCATCCACAAGCAAGGGCGCCTCATGGGCGGCGCAGAGGGCGGCCAGCTCAGCCAGGGGCGGACTGGTGCCATCCATGCTGTAGAGGCTTTCGCAGAGCACGAGCAAGGGCCGCGTCGGCGCCTCCGTCCGGGCGGCGCGCAGGCGGCGGTCGAGGTCGGCGAGATCGTTCGGCGCAAACCGTCGCAGCCGCGCCCCGCTGGCCCGCACGCCGGTGAGCAGGGAGTGATGGATCGCCCGATCGGCGAGCACCAGGCTGTGCCGATCCGCCAAGGCGCCCACGGCGGCGATGTTCGCCTGAAACCCGCTCGGAAAGAGCAGCACCCGCTCCCGCCCGAGCCACTCCGCCAGCGCCGCCTCCAGCTTGTGGTGCACCGGCCGGCTCCCCGTGATCAGCCGCGAAGCGCCCGCCCCCAGGCCGCTGGCCGCCAATTCCGCCGCCGCCGCCGCCAGCACGGTGGGATGACGACTCAGGCCGAGGTAGTCGTTGCTGGCGAGGTCGAGGAGCGGCGGGGCGTTGGGGCTGGGGGTGGGCGCGTCTGTGGCGGGAGCGAGCGCTTGGGGGGCGGGAGCAAGCGCGTGGGGGAGGGGTTGGAGCTGCGCGGTGGTGTGGGACGTGGAGG
>VGQX01000319.1 GCA_016882305.1 Cyanobacteria bacterium K_Offshore_surface_m2_239 | reverse complement strand
AGATGACGGCCGATCCCCGATTTCTGCGGCGCCTTTATGGCCAGAGCGCCACGCTGGTGCAGCAGGAGGAGGCGATTGAGCACTGGCGAGTGGTGGTGATCTGCCCCCATCGCCGCCTCAACTTTGGTAGCCCCACGCCCGTGGCGGAATTCCTGGCGGCGCGGGTGCATTGGGTGGAGCTGGAGGCTGTTGCCAATGATCCAGAGGCGTCACCCTTGCTGCGGGCCCTGGCGCTGCTGGTGCAGCCCGAGGCGGAGATTCCCACCAATGCCGCCGCCATTCAGGCGGAGGTGGCAGGCACGGCCCAGGAGGCCTCGATGGCGGATGTGATCGCCGCTATCGTGATCGCACGATTCAATGGCCGGTCGATTCCGGAGCTGTGCGCCATGGGCGGCATCACACTGGAGGAGTTCACCCAGAGCGTGGCGTACAAGGAGATCTTTGGGCAGGGGCTCCAGGAGGGCCGGCAGGAAGGCCGGCAGGAGGGCGAGCTTGAGGTGGTCTTGCGCCAGCTCCAGCGTCGCTGCGGCGCCCTCACTACCGAACAACAGGCGCGCCTCCGCGCCCTGCCCCTGGAGCGGTTGGAGGCGTTGGCGGACGCGTTGCTGGATTTTCAGGGGCCGGCGGATCTTGAGGCTTGGTTGATCAGCACCCTCTGATGCTCACAGGTCTGGCGGATCACGCTCAGCGGGTCCGCCAAACAACTCAATCGCCTGTTGGCCGGTCCAAGACGCCCCAGCGGAATTGCAACGACGGTGCCTGCCAAGACCAGCCGCACTCCATTGGAAAACTCCCCGGAGATGGGCCCCAATGGGCTGGGAGGGGGGGGGCAAAGCAGCGGCCCTGTTGCCTGGGCTTCTGTCACCCTTGCTCAAGGCCTCCGCACCCCCACCCCATGGTCGCCAGCGACAAACTCTTCTATTGGCTCTTCCAAAATCACCCCGATCGCATCCTCGAATTGCAGCGCGATTTGCCGGCGGAAGCTGAGGGCTGGCGCTTTTCCGCACCGGTCGTCAAAGCGCTTGAGCGCCGCCTGGATGGTTGCTTTCAGCCGCCCGCTGCGCAGCCGGACTTGCCCGTGGTGTTGCTGGAGGCCCAGATGACGGCCGATCCCCGATTTCTGCGGCGCCTTTATGGCCAGAGCGCCACGCTGGTGCAGCAGGAGGAGGCGATTGAGCACTGGCGAGTGGTGGTGATCTGCCCCCATCGCCGCCTCAACTTTGGTAGCCCCACGCCCGTGGCGGAATTCCTGGCGGCGCGGGTGCATTGGGTGGAGCTGGAGGCTGTTGCCACCAACCCCGAGGCGTCACCCTTGCTGCGGGCCCTGGCGCTTCTGGTGCAGCCCGAGGCGGAGATTCCCACCAATGCCGCCGCGATTCAGGCGGAGGTGGCAGGCACGGCCCAGGAGGCCTCGATGGCGGATGTGATCGCCGCTATCGTGATCGCACGATTCAATGGCCGGTCGATTCCGGAGCTGTGTGCCATGGGCGGCATCACCCTGGAGGAGTTCACCCAGAGCGTGGCGTACAAGGAGATCTTTGGGCTCGGGGAAGAACGGGGACGGGAGCAAGGGCTGGAGCAGGGGCTGAAAACAGGCGAGCTGGAGATTGCCCTGCGCCTGTTGCGCCGCCGCTGCGGTGGCCTCACTCCCAGCCAGGAGGCTCGCGTCCGTGCCCTGCCA
This sequence comes from Cyanobacteria bacterium K_Offshore_surface_m2_239, assembly GCA_016882305.1. Classification (GTDB taxonomy): domain Bacteria; phylum Cyanobacteriota; class Cyanobacteriia; order PCC-6307; family Cyanobiaceae; genus Cyanobium. Next base: position 209 of record VGQX01000319.1, on the reverse strand, counting down.
CTGCCGCAATTGGAGGCGTTGGCGGAGGCGTTGCTGGATTTCCAGGGGGCAGATGATCTTGAAAGCTGGCTGGCGGCGAACTAAGGACTGGCGCAAACACTTGCTGCCCTTCAGGCTTGCACGGGTCACAATGCGGGCCTGAAGGGCGGCCGCTGGTGAGCCGGTCCGCACTGGTGAGATCCCGCCAGGATGCCCCTTGCCACGCCCCC
>VGQX01000318.1 GCA_016882305.1 Cyanobacteria bacterium K_Offshore_surface_m2_239 | reverse complement strand
TGTTGTACTGATGTCTTTGTGGCCCATCAGCTCTTGGATCGTGCGGATGTCCTGGCCGCGTTCCAGGAGGTGCGTGGCGAAGGAGTGCCGAAAGGTATGGCAGGTGGCTGGCGTGACGATTCCAGAGGCCAGCACCGCTCTTCGAACCGCCTTCTGAATCAGGGTGGGATCCAGGTGGTGGCGACCCTGCTCTCCCGTTTCGGCATTATGCCAGCGGTGGTGTTGCGGAAACACCCACTGCCAGCCCCATTCCACTGGTGCACTGGGGTATTTCCTCGCCAATGCGTGAGGCAGGCGGACCCTTCCATAGCCCTCGGCCAGGTCCTGACGGTGCAATCGACGCACTTCCACCAGATGCGCTCGGAGCTTCTCGCCGACTGTTGAAGGCAACATCGTGCGCCTGTCTTTTCCGCCTTTGCCCTGACGCACCGTGATCTGCCGGCGCTGAAAATCCACGTCATGCACCCGCAGTCGCAATGCCTCCATCAGGCGAAGCCCTCCCCCGTAAAGCACCCTGGCCACCAAGGCTTCCACGCCATCAAGCCGCTCGAGCACAGCTCGCACCTCCTCGATGGTCATCACCACTGGCAACCGACGTTGTGTCCGCGCCCTCACCACACCTTCCAGCGTCAGATCACGCTCGAGCAGCTCACGGTACAGAAACAAGAGCGCTGACAGGGCTTGGTTCTGGGTGGAGGCGCTGACTTCAAGCTCTACGGCCAGATACGTCAGAAACGCATTCACCTCCTCGCTGCCCATCTCTCGTGGATGGCGCAGCTTGTGAAACCGCAGGAATCGGCGTAGCCAATGCTCGTAGGTGTCCACCGTGCGGCGGTCATAGTGACGGGCCTGCAGCTCCTGCGTGTAGCGCTGGATCAGCCCCTGCGGGCGGGGGCCGGGCTGCTGTGTTTGGCGTTTGGCCATGGGGACCTTCCGGGATCTGTTTCTTCAGCATTCCCCGCCAACCCCAAGCCCAAGCCTGGCCAACGTTTTGGGCACGATTCCATGCCTTTGAGCCCCCCATCACCCCCCCGGCAACTGCCCCGTCAGCAGCGCCATGCGCTTCTGGCGCAGCCAGCGGTGCAGCCATTCCAGGGGCTTGCGGCGGTAGCGGGGGTTGGTGCGCCACAGGGGCGCCAGCCCCAGCCAGCACACCCGCGCCCCCGTGAGGGCGCGGACGCCGTAGAGGGCGGAGGTCATGCCGCAAACGCGGATTTCCTCCCCCGGCCGCGCCTCCCCCAGCAGCTGGACCAACACCTCCAGGGGCAGGCTGGAGCGCAGGGGCGGCGCCAGCCAGGGTTCGCGCAAGGGGCCGAAGCTGCCGCCGGCGGGCGCTTTGGGGTGGTCGATCAGGAGCAGGCGGTCGCGGGCGGGGTCGAAGCCCTCTCGGCCCAGCCCCTTCGCCCAGAGGCGCAACACCTCCAGGGGCAGGCGCTCGCCGGGGAACTGGTGGGCCAGGTTGGGCACGGAGCAGAGCCAGAGCGGCCGTCCGGGCACGGCCTGCGCCAGGGCCCGGGCCAGCTCGCCCGCCCCCCGCTCCCGGAGAGCCTCCGCCAGGGTGGCGAAGAGCTCCAGGCGGGCGACCACCGGCGCCGGTTCGGGCGGCGTCGGGGGGCGATGCCAGCGGGGCTGGCGGCCGCTGAGCACATAGCGCACCTGGCGGCCGGGCTCGCGGATGGGGAGGTTCAGCAGGCTGGGCACCAAAGCCCGCAGTTCCCGCGCGCAGCGGTAGTAGACGCCCAGCCCATCGCCGCACACCACCAGCTCCGGGATGCCCAGGCGTTCCACCACCTCCCGCTGCCCCACCAGCCACTGGTTGTTCAGCACGGCCAGATCCCAGGCGCCGGGGGCGAGGGCCTCGGGCGCCTCCACCACCTGAATTCGGCGGAACTCCGGCCGCTGCCGCCGC
>VGQX01000317.1 GCA_016882305.1 Cyanobacteria bacterium K_Offshore_surface_m2_239 | reverse complement strand
GAGCACGATGCCGCCAGTGGCCTGGAGGAGGCCCAGTCCGTCGAGGCGGAGGCGCCAGGGGCGTTGGGGTGAGGCTGATTCTGGCGGAGTTGAGGGGGTGGCAATGTCGGCGGGCACAGGATCTGCGGGGCGGTGGTGGGTGGTCCCAATGGATCAATGCCACCAAAACCATGCATGATTCGCACTGCGCCTGCATCACATCGAGGCGGGTCCGCATGGACAAGGGGCTGGATGAAGCCCGGGCGAAGGGCTGGCCCCCTGGCGATCCCGCGCTTCTGGCCAGCCAGCCCCCTGACCCGGACGCCAAGATGAGACAAACCATGCCCTTCCGGCCCCGCCCGGGCCGCTCCCCTCCCCAGAGACCTGTGCAGACCCCCCGGCCAACAACCACGTTCGCGGCCTTTGTCCAGGCGGCCGACTATTCCCTGCTGGAGGCCCTCCGCCCGGATCCGCAGGCCCGCGAGGATGGGGATGATCACCAGCCCCGCCAGGTGTTCTCCGGCCACTACGTGCCGGTCACGCCCACGCCGCTCCCCGAGCCCGACTACGTCGCCCACAGCGCCAGCCTCTTCCGCGACCTGGGCCTGAGCGAGGACCTCGCCCACGACGACGCGTTCCGCCGCCTGTTTTCGGGAGACATCGGCGTGGCGCAGCCGCCGATGCGGCCGTGGGGCTGGGCCACCGGCTATGCCCTCTCGATCTACGGCACGGAATACACCCAGCAGTGCCCCTTCGGCACCGGCAACGGCTACGGCGATGGTCGGGCCATCTCCGTGTTCGAGGGCGTCTTCAACGGGCGGCGGTGGGAGATGCAGCTCAAGGGCGGCGGGCCCACCCCCTATTGCCGCGGCGCCGATGGCCGGGCTGTCCTGCGCTCCAGCGTGCGCGAGTTTCTGGCCCAGGAGTTCATGCAGGCCCTCGGGGTGCCCACCTCGCGCTCGCTGACGCTCTACGTCTCCCGCGCCGAAACCGTCCGCCGGCCCTGGTATGCGCCGAACTCGCGCTCCCTCGATCCCGACATCCTGGTCGACAACCCGGTGGCGATCACCACCCGGGTGGCCCCCTCCTTCCTGCGGGTCGGCCAGCTGGAGCTCTTCGCTCGTCGCGTCCGCCGCCAGGCCCATCAGGAGGCGCTCCAGGAGCTGCAGCTGATCGTGGCCCACCTGATCGCCCGCAACTACCAGCCCGAGATCGATCCGGCCCTGCCCTTCAGCGAGCGGGTGGTGGCGCTGGCCGGGTTGTTCCGCCAACGGCTCACCCGGCTGGTGGCCGATTGGATCCGCGTCGGCTATTGCCAGGGCAATTTCAACAGCGACAACTGCGCCGCCGGCGGCTTCACCCTCGACTACGGGCCCTTCGGCTTCTGCGAGCGCTTCGATCCCCGCTTCCAGCCCTGGACCGGCGGCGGCGAGCACTTCTCCTTCTTCAACCAGCCGGCGGCGGCCGAAGCCAACTACCACATGTTCTGGACGGCCCTCCGCCCGCTGCTGGCCGACCACCCCACCGCCCAGGCGGCGCTTGACGACGTGCGGGCGGGATTCGCGGACACGATGCGCCAGGAGATTGAGGCGATGTGGGCCCGCAAGCTCGGCCTGAGCGCCTACGACGACGACCTGGTGACCGAGCTGCTGCAGCTGCTGGCCCGGTCCCGGGCGGATTACACGATGGTCTTCCGCCGCCTGTCCGATCTCGCCGCCCAGCCCGCCACCGCGCCCGATCCCCTCGCCGGCCCCGACCCCCTGGCCAGCCCCGACCCCCTCGCCACCCTGAAGGAGAGCTTCTACGCGCCCAGCGCCGACCCGCTCGATGGGCGCTGGACGCTCTGGCTGGAGCGCTGGCGCGACCGCCTCAGCGGCAACGGAGATCCGGCTGCGATTGCTGCGGCGATGAAACGCGTCAACCCGAGCGTCGC
>VGQX01000316.1 GCA_016882305.1 Cyanobacteria bacterium K_Offshore_surface_m2_239 | reverse complement strand
TGAGCAGAGCCTTAGCTATCAACTGACTGAAGCATGACGATCGTTTAGAAACTACCCGGTTCATCCAGTTTTGCTGCTTTTTCCACGGGGCTCGCTTTTTCAGGAAGCCCTAAATACAACCAGCCAAACATTAGCGACTACTGATCAGGTGCCGTTCGAGAGCACAACCGAGCTTCCTTCAAAGGAAATGCGTACAGCAGTACTAGACCCATTGGCCATTGGCTGGCCCATGGCCACTCAGGTCCTCCGATGACCAGCTTCTAAGGTCTTTTGAGGCAGAACGATGGCAGGCCCCGCAACCCTTGGTTAGTGTTGCGAGGTCCATCATGCGCAGCCTTGGCTCCTGTGCCCCTCTCCGCCTTCCTCTCCTACTCCCACAAAGACGAGGTGTTTCGGCACGAGTTGGTCACCGCCCTGGCCACACTGGAGCGCACCGGTTTGATCGAGTGTTGGCATGACCGCCGCATCATCCCTGGCCAGGAGTGGGAACCCCAGATCAGTGAGCAACTACTCAACGCCAAACTGATCTTGCTGCTGATTAGTGCTGATTTCATCGCTTCTGATTTCTGCTATCGAATTGAGCTGGAACAGGCGATGGAGCGACACCTGCGCAACGAGGCCCGCGTCATCCCGATCCTGATGCGGCCCGTGGATTGGAAAGGAACATCATTTGCGCGCTTGCAGCTGCTGCCCAGTGATGCGGTTCCAGTCAGCGAATGGCCCAGTCGAGATGCGGCGTATCTGAACGTTGCCCAGGGCATCCGCAGAGCCATCGCGCATTTGGCGTCCACCATGGGCAGTGCTCACTTGGAGGATGATTCGGCGGCCCATTCCGAAGCCGTGCCGGGCAGCGCCCCCTCTCCAGAGTCTCCAGAAGGGCCGGTTCCTCTTCAGTCGCCGTTTTACATGCCCTCGCCCCTGGAGCCGCGTTGCTTCGCCGAGCTGGAGAGCGCGGGGGCGTTGATCCGCATCAAGTCGCCCAGCCGCATGGGCAAAACCAGCCTGCTCGTGCGCCTGCTGGCCCGGGCCGAGGCCCTGGGGCAGCGCTGCGCCAGCCTCAACCTGCTCGATCTGAATCAAAGCGCCCTGCAAAGCCCCACCACGTTCATGCAGGCGTTCTGCAGAGCGCTGTTGCGGGAGCTGGAGGCGCGGCGCCGGCTGGACGACCTCTGGGACCCGACGCTGGGGCCGAACGACAACACCAACGATCTGGTGAGGGAGCTGCTCTTGCGCGAGGCCAATCGGGCCAGTGTGCTGGCGGTGGACAACTGCGATCGTCTGTTTGGCCATCCTGAGCTTGCCGGTGAGTTCTTCGGCCTGCTGCGGGCCTGGCATGAGCGGGCCCGCACCAAGGCCCCCTGGGGCCAGCTGCGGCTGGTGATCGTCTACTCCCAGGAGCCCTACCTGCTGCAAGACATCAACCAGTCGCCCTTCAACGTCGGCCTGCCGATCGAGCTGGAGGCGTTCACGGCGGACCAGGTGACGGAGCTCTGCGGGCGCCATGGCCTCGCCTTCAGCCCGGAGCAACGCCAGCAATTCGGAGAGTTGACGGGCGGCCATCCCTACCTGGCGCGCGCCGGGCTGTATCAGCTCAGCGCGGGCGGGCAACCGTTTGAGGATTTCCTGCGTACCGCCCCCACCGAGGCGGGCTGTTTCAGCGATCACCTGCGCCATCTGCTGGGGGTCTTGGTGGGCCAACCGCGATTGGCGGAGGCGTTCACGGCCGTGGTTGGGGCCAGCCGGCCGGTGCGGGTGGGGACGGAGGAGGCGTTCCAGCTCGACAGCCTCGGCGTGGTGACCCGGGTGGAGAACGACGTGCAGCTGCGCTGCTCCCTCTACCGCCGCTACTTCCAGGCCCGCTGGGAGAGCCCCGCATGAGCGGCGCCGCGTTTCGCTATCAGGTGGGCGGCAGCCTGCCGCTGGAGTTCCCTGGCTATGTGGAG
>VGQX01000315.1 GCA_016882305.1 Cyanobacteria bacterium K_Offshore_surface_m2_239 | reverse complement strand
TGGCCAGCCCCGGCGACGAGGGCCCTCGGGGCCTCACGGCCCTGCGCCGCAAGATGGAGCGCTACCAGGCCAACGGCGCCCAGCTGGGTTGGCTGCTGATTCCCGAGGAGCAGGCGGTGGAGGTGTGGCCGGCCAGTGGCACCCCCCAGTGCATCGAGGCGGCCACCCAGCTGGATGCCGGCGAGCTGTTCCCCGGACTGGTGATCGAGCTGCAAGAGATCTGGCAGGTGTGAGGCTGGAGTGCCATGGAGGGGTGACGCGATGGCAGAAGACATCCGCTGGCAGCAGCGTTTCAGCAACTACCGCCGGGCCCTGGCTCAACTTGAGTCTTTCCTGGAGCCGCCCAGCATGAACGAGCGGGAACAGCAGGGGCTGATCAAGGCCTTTGAGTACACCTTTGAGCTGGCCTGGAACACCCTGCGCGATCTGCTGCGCAGCCAGGGGGATTCCACCTTGCTGGGATCCCGCGACACCTTGCGCGAGGCCTTTCGCCTTGGGTTGATCGAGAACGGTGAGACCTGGATGCTCATGATTCAGGATCGTAACCTCACCAGCGACACTTATAATCGCCCAACCGCTGATGCTATTGCCGTGAACATCGTCGGCAGCTATCTGCCCTGCTTTCAGCAGCTGCGCAGCGTTTTGACGCAGCGTTTGCAAGAGGAGCCGCGGTGACACCCGGTTCACCTGGCCTTGTGGCCATTCCCGGTATTTCTGCGTCTGCCCAGCAGCGCCTGATCCAGGTGCTGCGATCCCAGCCAGGGTTGCAGGCCGTGTGGTTGTTTGGCTCCCGGGCGATGGGGTGCCATCAACAGGGTTCTGATATTGACCTCTGCCTCGAGGCCCCACAGCTGAGCCACAGCGATCGGCTGCGTCTGATGGCCGCCGTGGACGACTTGCTGCTGCCCTGGCGGGTGGATCTGGCCCTGCGCCACGAACTGCCAGCCGATCTCGAGGCCCACGTGCAACGGGTGGGCCGCTGCCTTTGGAGGAAGGCCTGACATTCCTGGCGAGGTGGCTGTCGCCTGCCGGATGGATCGGTGCTCCCCGAAGGGTGTGTGAAACTGTCTACACGCTCCTGAGTCCCGATGAAGACCGCCCTGATCACCGGCATCACCGGCCAAGACGGGTCGTATTTGGCTGAACTGCTGCTGGAGAAGGGCTATGAAGTGCATGGGATCAAGCGCCGTGCCAGCAGCTTCAACACGGCGCGGATTGATCACCTGTATCAGGACCCCCACGAACTGGATCCCCGGCTGGTGCTGCACTACGGAGACCTCACCGACAGCACCAACCTGATCCGGATCATCCAGCAGGTACAGCCTGATGAGATCTACAACCTCGGCGCCCAGAGCCATGTGGCGGTGAGCTTCGAGGCGCCGGAATACACCGCCAACAGCGACGCATTGGGCACCCTGCGCATCCTCGAGGCGGTGCGCATGCTCGGCCTCAGCCACAAAACCCGCATCTACCAGGCCAGTACCAGTGAGCTCTACGGGCTGGTGCAGGAGATTCCCCAGAAGGAGACCACCCCCTTCTATCCGCGCAGCCCCTATGGGGTAGCGAAGCTCTACGCCTACTGGATCACGGTGAACTACCGCGAGGCCTACGGGATGTATGCCTGCAACGGGATTCTGTTCAACCACGAATCGCCGCGGCGTGGGGAAACCTTCGTGACGCGCAAGATCACCCGCGGCCTGGCGCGGATCAATGAGGGGCTGGAGGAATGCCTGTACATGGGCAACCTCGATTCCCTGCGCGACTGGGGGCACGCCCGCGACTACGTGGAGATGCAGTGGCGGATGCTGCAGCAGGAGAGCCCGGAAGACTTCGTGATCGCCACCGGTCGGCAGGAATCGGTGCGCCGCTTCATTGAGCTCACGGCCCTGGAGCTGGGCTGGGGCTCGATCCAGTGGGAAGGCGAGGGCATCCACGAGATCGGCCGCCGCAGCACGGGCGAGGTGGTGGTGCGCATCGATCCCCGCTATTTCCGCCCGGCGGAAGTGGC
>VGQX01000314.1 GCA_016882305.1 Cyanobacteria bacterium K_Offshore_surface_m2_239 | reverse complement strand
TCCATCCCTGCTGCTGCTGACAATGCTTCGCCCATCTGCGCTGAAAGAGACTTCTGTAACTATATCCTCGTGACCTTTGAATGATAAGCCGATCAGAGCGCCACTATTAGCATCTAAAAGCTGTAAGACTCCCGCATTGAATCCGCAGGCAATCATTCGGCCATTCGGACTGAATGCTACCACCGAAAACCTCCCGACGCCACCTCTTACGAGTGGCGGGCCGATCGATTTGCGGTGCTTCACGTCCCACAGCTGCACAGCGCCTCCAAACCCACCACTTACGATTTTTTGCCCATTGGGGCTAAATGCTACCGACATTACATTACCCTCATGACCCTTGAGGGGGCCGCCGATCGCCGCGCCACTCTTCGAATCCCACAACCGCACCGTTCGATCATCCGAGCCGCTGGCGATCAGGCGGCCATCCGGGCTGAACGCCACCGAATACACCGCACCCTCATGGCCCTTGAGGGGGGCGCCGATCGCCGCGCCGCTCTTCGCGTCCCACAACCTCACCGTTCGATCATCCGAGCCGCTGGCGATCAGGCGGCCATCCGGGCTGAACGCCACCGACCTCACCGCACCCTCATGGCCCTTGAGGAGGGCGCCGATCGCCGCGCCGCTCTTCGCGTCCCACAACCGCACCGTTTGATCAACCGAGCCGCTGGCGATCAGGCGACCATCGGGGCTGAACGCCACCGAGTTCACCCCATCCTCATGGCCCTTGAGGGGGGCGCCGATCGCCGCGCCGCTCTTCGCGTCCCACAACCGCACCGTTCCATCCTCCGAGCCGCTGGCGATCAGGCGGCCATCCGGGCTGAACGCCACTGATAGGACCGGAGTCTCATCGCCCCAAAAATCCCCTAAGAACAAAATTGTCTCCTGGCTGCTCTGCAAGGCCTCGAGCAGGGCCGAGGCACTGGTTGCCCACACCTCTGGGATTTGCTTGCCACGGCTCCAACCATCTAATGCTAGCACCATCCCCGAGGCTGCGGCGCTGGTTTTCAACAAGATCTTCACCCGCCCAATCTGCTCCCTAAGTGTTGCAATTTCTGCCTGCCGTCTGGCCTCCAATGCCAGCGCTGTCATCACCCCAGCGACAACAACCGCTGAAGCGGTCACCGGCACCGCCCACTTGAGCACCGGCCCATAGCGCTTCCAGAAGTCTTCGGGGTTGTGCTCGTCGATCCAGGCCGCGTTGAACACCTCCCGGTAGAGGCGATTGCGCACCACCAGCTGGCGGCCCTCGCGGCGCACCACGCCGGCCAGCTTGAGGTGGCTGTGCACCAGGTTTTGCTCCTCATCGGCTACGGGCTGCTTGCTCTGCCAGATGGCGCGGTAGGTGCGCAGCAGCTCGGCGCCGTAGCCCTCGGGGGCCCGTTTGGTGAGCATGTCGCGCACGAATTGCAGGTTGTTGTCCTGCTCGCTGCGCTCACCGAAAAACGTGCGCCCCACCGCCTGATCCACCGCCGCTTCGCTCCACTGCCGCGGTGGGGCTTCGGCCAGCACGCTGCAGAGGCGCTGGCTCAAGTAGGGGTGGCCGCCCGTCCAACCCAGGATCCAGCCCAATGCCCGCTGGGCCTCGGGCGGCGGCAGTGGCAGGCCCTGCGCCAGGGGCGCCGCTTCCGCGGGGGTGAAATCGCGCAGATCCACCCGCTCGCCGATGTTGAACGGGGTGCGTTTGGGGTCGCGGATCAGATCGGCGGGGGTGGCCACGCCGATCAGCACGAACGACAAACGCCGCAACGCCGGGGTCTGGGCGCGGGCCACATAGAAATAGCGGATCGCCGCAAAGAAATCGTCGGTGAAGGCCAGGCTCAAAGTGGTGTCGATCTCATCGACGAAGATCGCGATCGGCTCACTCACCTCCGCCAGCACCACCTCCTCAAAGAAGCGGGTGAGCCGCAGGGTGAGGCCCGTTTCCGCCTCCTGCTTCCACCAGGCGCGGGCGTTGGTGGTGAGCTCCAGCTGGTCGGCCACCACTTCCAGCACATCGCCATACCACTTCTC
>VGQX01000313.1 GCA_016882305.1 Cyanobacteria bacterium K_Offshore_surface_m2_239 | reverse complement strand
CTTGACTCGGGATTGGCGACGATGAACTCAGAAGAGGAGCGTTCCAAGCACCAGACGCCTCGGATCTGTCGCCATGAGAAGGAGACGTTCATGAGCGGACGCCACCAGCAGAGGAACGCCCGCCGCGGGGACCGCCAGCCGCCTACAAACGCCCGGACCAACGCGCACCGTCGAACCAGCAAGATGAAGGCGCCCGCCCTCCCCCGCCCGTCCCTGAACCAGGAAACCCTGCTCTTCGAGCCCGCCACACCCGCGGAGGGCGCCCTGCGGGCGGTGCTGGCCTTCCCGAGCACCTACTCGGTGGGCATCACCAGCCTGGGCTTCCAGGTGGTGTGGGCCACCCTGGCGCGGCGGTCGGATGTGGACGTGCGGCGGCAATTCACCGACCAGGGGGATCCCCCCCACGGCGGCGCCCCGAGCGGCGGGCGGGGGCGCGGGGCTCTGAGCGGGCGGGGTGGCGGGCCGGCGCTTGATCTCTTCGGGCTCTCCCTCAGCTGGGAGCTGGATGGCCCTGTGCTGCTCGACCTGCTGGAGCGGCGCCGCATCCCCCTCTGGGCCTGCCAGCGGGGGGAGGACGATCCGCTCGTCTTCGGCGGCGGGCCCGTGCTCACCGCCAACCCCGAACCCCTGGCGCCGTTTTTTGATGTGGTGTTGCTCGGCGACGGGGAGCTGCTGCTGCCCGCCTTCATCGAGGCCCTGCAGGCCTGCCGCGACGCGCCCCGGGCGGAGCGGCTGCAGCGGCTGGCGCGGGTGGAGGGCGTCTACGTTCCCGCGCTTTACACCCCCCGCTACGACGCCGACGGCACCCTGCGCGCCGTGGAGCCCCGCGACAGCGCCATCCCCCCCCGCGTCACCCGCCAGGCCTGGCGCGGCAACACCCTCAGCCACTCCACGGTGATCACCCCGGAGGCGGCCTGGCCCTCCATCCACATGGTGGAGGTGGTGCGCAGCTGTCCGGAGCTGTGCCGCTTCTGCCTGGCGAGCTATCTCACCCTCCCCTTCCGCACCGCCTCCCTCGACGAGGGGCTGATTCCAGCGGTGGAGACCGGCCTGGCCGCCACCCGCCGCCTGGGGCTGCTCGGCGCTTCCGTCACCCAGCATCCCCAGTTCGGGGAGCTGCTGCGCTGGCTGGATCACGACCGCTTCGACGACGTGCGGGTGAGCGTCAGCTCCGTGCGGGCGGCGACGGTGACGGCCCAGCTCAGCCGCAGCCTGGCCAACCGCGGCAGCCGCTCCCTCACGATCGCCATCGAAAGCGGCAGCGATCGCCTGCGGGAGGTGGTGAACAAGAAGCTCGCCCGCGAGGAGATCTTCCAGGCCGCTCGCCACGCCAAGGAGGGGGGGCTGAGCGGCCTGAAGCTCTACGGCATGGTGGGCCTGCCCAGCGAGGAGGACGACGACGTGGAGGCCACCGCCGACCTGCTCCTCGCCCTGAAACAAGCCACCCCCGGCCTGCGCCTCACCCTGGGGGTGAGCACCTTCGTGCCCAAGGCCCACACGCCCTTCCAATGGGAAGGCCTGCGGCCGGTGGCGGAGAAGCGTCTGCAGCGGCTGGGGAAACGCCTCAAGCCGAAGGGGATCGAGCTGCGCCCCGAGAGCCATGGCTGGAGCGTGATCCAGACCCTGCTCTCCCGCGGCGACCGGCGACTGGCGCCCGTGGTGGCGGCGGTGCGGGGGCAGCACGAGAGCCTGGGGGGCTGGAAGCGGGCCTATCGGGCCGTGCGGGCGGGCGAGACCGACCCGGCGCCCCTGCCCCTGCCGCCCCCGCCCCCCTGGGCGGAGCTGGTGGAGGGGTGCTGGACGGCGGAGCGGGTGCTGCCCTGGGCGCACCTGGCCAGCGGCCTGCCCGAAGCCACCCTCTGGCGCCACCGCCTGGAGGCCCTGGAAAGAGCCCCCCGGGAGGCCCTGGAGAGGGACCCCCTGGAGGGCCCGGCCTCGGTTCCCGGCGAACCGGCGACCTCCGTCGCCAGCTGAGTCAAGACGGGGGGCTGACCGGGAGCGCCACCTCCGC
>VGQX01000312.1 GCA_016882305.1 Cyanobacteria bacterium K_Offshore_surface_m2_239 | reverse complement strand
GAGAACCGCACCACCCCGGAGCTTCACAATCGGTTACTATTGCCGTAACACTTCGAAACAACCATGACGGAAGACACTCCTCGCTTCGGGTTCGTTGCTTTCGCCGAAACCTGGAACGGTCGCCTGGCCATGCTCGGGTTCGTGATTGGCTTGGCCACCGAGCTGCTCACCGGTCAGAGCATCCTTTCCCAGATCGGCCTGGGCTGAAACCCACGGGAACGGTCGAATCCAAGACCCAGCCCAGCCCTCCACGCCCTTCCAAATCCACCGCTTTTTGCGCCATGAGCGAAACTCCCGCCACAACCAGTTTGTTTTCCAGCCAAGACGCCCAGCGCGTCCACCTTGATCAACTCCGAAAGGTGGAACGCTTCAATGGCCGCGCCGCCATGCTCGGCCTTGTCATTGGCGTCGTCGTCGAAGGCCTGACGGGCTCAGGCATTGCCCATCAGATTGGCTTGGGGGCCTTGGTGGATGGCTATGCCGCCTGCCACACCCAATTCCTTCCCTTCTGTTTCTGACGCTCCGCTGCCACTGACCGCGGGGGTGAGCGCGATCTGGGAGAGTGAGCCAGCCGAGAGGTTGAGCGCTTTTGATCCAGTCCGACATGACCGCAGTCGTCACTCTCGCCGGCCTTCTCTTGCTCGTGATCCTGCTGTGCGGGCGCGCGTAATGTTTTCATTTGAGACCAACTCCTGAGCGACTTTTTTCACGCCCCGTTAGCGAATTGGCAGCGACGTTGTCTGCACGGTCTGGGTCCGGTTTTCATTCTTTCTGCGCATTTGGGTTGTGGATGGCTTGTCTCCACCGGGTTGAGCTTGTCTGCCGCCCTCTGGGCTGCAGCTCTCTATTTGTTTCGCATGTTGGCCACCACAGCCATCTACCACCGGCTGATCGCCCACCGGAGTTATCAGGCACCGCGGCTGGTCTGGTGGATCGGTTCCCTGGTGGCGGCCTCCGCGGGGCAGATGGGTCCGAGCTGGTGGACCGCTCACCACCGCCAGCATCACCGCCATGTCGACACCCTGGTCGATCACCACACTCCCCTGGGCCCGTCGGCTGGGTGGAGCGGCTTCTGGTGTTCCCAGCTGGGGTTGCTGCTGGCACCAGGCTTTCATCCCGTCCAGCTGCCGGCGGAGGTTGAAGCGGATCCTGTGCTGCGCATGATCGATCGCCTCCATGTCCTCCCTCCCCTCGCCTTGGCCGCTGTGTCGTGGTCGCTGGGGGGTGCGGAGTGGCTGGCGGCCTTCTGTCTGAGCACCACCCTTCTGTTTCACGGTGTGGCCAGTGTGAACTCGGTGGCTCACCTGTTCGGGCGACAACCCTTTGCCACCGCCGATGCGAGCCGCAACAACGGTTGGGTGGCCCTGATCACGATCGGAGAGGGCTGGCATAATTTGCACCATGCCTTTCAGGGCTCGGTTCGGCAAGGCCTGACGTTGGAGGGAGGACGTGTTGTGACCTTGCCGGATCCCACCTACCGCTTCATCCAACTGTTGGAGCGCGCGGGTTGGGCCTCGCGGCTCCGGCTGCCCTCCAACCGGGCTCTGCTGGCCAGGGCGGCGGCGACCAACCCATGAAAAAACCGCCCCCGGAGGGGCGGCTCGCAACGGCGAAACCTACCAGCGCTGGCCGCCGCCACCGCCGCCTGTGGGACGGGGCTCGGCCTTGTTGACACGGATGGTGCGTCCCATCCACTCCACGCCCTGGAGATCATCAATGGCTTTGGTTTCTTCCTGGGCGGAAGCCATTTCCACAAAAGCGAAACCGCGCTTGCGGCCGGTTTCGCGGTCCAGAGGGAGGCTGCACTTGTTCACCGAGCCGTAGCCCGAAAACAGGTGTTGCAGATCTTCCACTTCAGCATCAAAGGAAAGATTGCCGACGTAAATGGTCATGAAACAAACAGGTATGGACAAGATTCGTTGAAAGTCCTGGAGAAAGTCGCTGGCCGTGAGGAGAAATCTTTTGGAGGTCGCCGGTCTGGGTTGAAACCCGCTGAAGGAGGATCGCTGAATCC
>VGQX01000311.1 GCA_016882305.1 Cyanobacteria bacterium K_Offshore_surface_m2_239 | reverse complement strand
GAGAGGGTGAACGTGCCAGTGCTGTACTCCTCCGGCTTGAGCTGCTTGGCCCGGGCGCGCTTCACCAGATCCGCCCAGGTGCGCGACAGGCTGTAAAGGTCGGTGCGATCCGCCTCAGGCAGCACGGGAGTGATCAACCCGCCGTCCTCCATCGCCACCGCCACGGCCACGTTCACCGCCTGCGGATACGTCATGCCACCCTCGCCACAAGCGGCGTTCACCTGCGGGTGGCGCGCCAGGGTCACCCCCACCGCCTTCGCCAACAGGGCCGTCATCGTCACGCCCTTGGCCTTCACCTGTTTGTAGAGGGCATCCAGCTTGTCGGTGGTGATCGTGTAGCCCACGTGGAAGCAGGGCACCGCCAGGCTGGCCACCATGTTGCGGTTCACCGCCTGCTGCAGGGTGTTGAAAGCCACCGTCTCCCCCGGACGGCCGAAGGCCTCGCCCGCTGGCGCCGCCGCCGCCCCGGCCACTCCGTTCCCGCCCGACGCGGCCACGGTCGCGGGGGCGGAACCCTCCGCCACCCGGGGCACGCTCACGGCGCGACCCGCCGCCCGCTCCACATCCTCGGCCTGGATCCGGCCGTTGGGACCGTTGCCGCGCAGACCCTCCAGGGCCACGCCCAGCTGGGCGGCCAGCTTTTTGGCCCGCGGGGTGGCCACCACCCGCCCATCCGCTGGCGCGACCACCATCGCCGGAACCGCCACCGCCGGAACCGCCACGGGCGCTGGCGCGGCAGCGGCCACAGGCGCTGGCGCCGCAGCGGCCACAGGAGCCGGAGCTGGCGCTGGCGCGGATGGCGCGACCACCGGGGCCGCCGCGGCGGGACCAGCGGCTCGCGCCTTGGCCTGCACCTCCGCGATCTCCGCCTCGCTCTCCGCGATCAGACCGATGGTGTCGCCCACCGGCGCGGTGCCGCCGGCTTCGACGAGCACCACGGCCAGAAACCCTTCCTGGAACGACTCCACATCCATGTCCGCCTTGTCGGACTCGACCACGAGCACCGACTCGCCGCGTTCAACCCGGTCCCCTGGTTTTTTCAACCACTGCACGATCTTGCCCTCGGTCATGGTTGAGCTGAGGGCGGGCATGAAGATGTCGTGGGTGGCCACCGGTCGTGCTGCCGCGCAGAAACAGCGATCTTACGCAGCACGCCGCGCCAGGTCGTCTCAGTCCAGCCCGTCCAAGGCTTCCACAACGCCGTCGCGCACGAGGATCGACGCCTGCATCTTCTCCACCAGGTTGTCGCCGAGGCGCACCTCGCACAGGCTCTCCAGCTGGCCCTGATCCACCACTTGATCAAACTCCAGGCCGCGCACCTGCTGCTGCTGCTCCAACACCTGACGCTTCTGCTCCTCCAGCTCCGCGCGCTTCGCCGCCACCTGCTGCTGGATCGACGCCACCTGCTCCTGCACCCGGGGATCCAGCGGGTTGGCGCTCTGGCTGCGCACCTCCGTGATCACCCGCTGACCCTCCTGCTCGAGTTGGGCCAGCTGGCCGTCCAGATTGCTCAGCGCCGTGCTCAGCTCCCGCTCGGCGTCCTCCTTCCAGCGCGGGGTGACCACGGCGCGGATGGTGATGGCGCGCTTGATCGTGAAGGACTCGGCCATGGCAAGGGGTGGATGAAAAACGGAATCATTCCTCACCGTAGAGGGAGGCGATCGCCGCCGCATCCCGCGCCGCAATGCGATCCCGCCGCTGTTTCAGCGTCTGAGTCAGCAGGCCGTTGTCGATCGTGAAGGGCTCCACGGGGGCCAGACCCACCAGCCGCTCATCGGGACGCGAGCCGGGCCGCGCCGCCAGCAACCGGTTGCAGTCCCGCGTCAACGCCTTCGCCAGGGCAGGCTCCAGGCCGGCCACCGCCCCCTCCGGCGTCAACGTCGGTTCGGGCAGCCCCTGGCCCCGCGCCCATTGCGTCAGCGGCTCCGCCCTGGGAACCAGCAACGCGCCGAGCTGCTTGCGATCCTGCCCCACCAGCATCACCTGCTCGATCAGGGGGCTCTCCACCAGGGCTTCCTC
>VGQX01000310.1 GCA_016882305.1 Cyanobacteria bacterium K_Offshore_surface_m2_239 | reverse complement strand
ACGTTTACGGTTGCCCCCTGGTGCACCCATCACCGGAAATCGTGCAGCAGGGCCAGGAAGCCGTGCTCAACTATCTGCGCGAAATCGAAGCGCAGGGGGAGGATCATCTCTACGAAGCCAAGGTGTTGATTCTCGGTGAAGGCCGCGCCGGCAAGACCAGCCTGTTGCGCCGCCTCTATCAGCCCGAGCTGCCCTTACCGGCGGAAGAAGCAACCACCAAGGGCATCGACATCCATCGCCATGACTTCAGCGGCCAAGCGAATCAACCGTTTCGGCTCCATATTTGGGATTTTGGCGGCCAGCAGATCTATCACGCCACCCACCAGTTCTTTCTCACCAAACGCTCCCTCTACATCCTGGTGGACGACACCCGAAGCAACAACAAGAGCGTTCACGATGAAGGCTTCAAGTATTGACTGGAGATGATTGAAACGCTGAGCGAAGCCAGCCCGGTGCTGATCTTCCAGAACGAAAAGGCAGGCCGCAGCAAAAGCATCGACGAGGCCGGCATCAAGGGCCGCTTCCCGAATGTAAAAGACGTGCTCGCCGGCAACCTGGAGGATGGTCATTCAACAGCCGCCTTGGCAGAGGCCATCTGCTATCACGAGCAAAAGCTGCCCCATGTGGGTGAGGCGGTGCCCGCCCAGTGGCTGCAGATCCGTTTGGAGATCGATGAGCTCAAACAAGCCAATCCCCACATCACCCAGGCCCACTATCTCCAGCTCTACGCCAAGCATCTGCCCGCCGATCGCGACAAAGCCCTGAAGCTCAGCCGCTATCTCCATGATCTCGGCGTGTTTCTGCACTTTCAGGAGGACCCACTGCTCAGCCGCTATGTGATTCTGCAGAACACTTGGGCGACGGAGGCGGTGTTCAAGGTATTGGATGATGAACCCACAAAGGCCCGCCGGGGCTATTTCAAGCGCCAGGATTGCGCACGCATCTGGGCCGATTCCACCTATGCGGAGCTGCATCCAGAACTGCTCGCCTTGATGGAAAGATTTGAACTCTGCTACAAGCTCCCCGATCAAAAAACAGACACCTGGCTGACACCCCAGCTGCTCTCCCCCTCCGCTCCAGAGGCTTTTGCAGGCTGGGCCCAGCCGGACGACCTGGTGCTCACCTATCAGTACGACTTTCTGCCCAAGGGCCTGATCAGCCGCCTGCTGGTGCGCATGCACCGCTTCGTGCTGCGGCCCGATCTCTGTTGGACCGCTGGAGCCCTCTTCGAGCGGGGCGACACCCAGCTCCTGGCTTCCCTCGCCTCACCATCCGGCCAGGAGATCGAACTGCGCGCCCGCGGCCCGGAACGCAAAGCGCTCCGGGATGTGATCGCCAGCGATCTCGATGCCCTCAATGCCACGTTTGAGGGGCTGCGAGGCAAGGTGCGCAAGCTGGTGCCCTGCCTCTGCCCCCAGTGCCGCCAATCCACCACGCCGGAGCGCTATGAGGAACAGCTTCTGCTGAAGCGAAAAGAAGAGCGCAAAAAGCTGACGATTGAATGCCGTGCAAGCTGCGAAGATGTAAACATTCTTGAGTTGCTCGATGGCCTGCGCTTCGACACGATGCCGGCCTGGGCCAACGAGGCCAGCAAAGCTCCCAACCAGCCAGAAGAGAGCAGTCCAGAGCAGAAAACCATCCAGATCTTTCTGGCTTCTTCATCAGAGCTTCGCGCCGAACGTGATGCTTTTGATCTGTATGTGCGCCAGCAGAACGACCAGCTACGCCGATCAGGTCTTTACCTGGAAGTCATCCGCTGGGAAAACTTCCTTGATGCCATGGCCGAGGACCGCCTGCAAGATGATTACAACAAAGCCGTCCGCAACTGCGACATCTTCTTGAGCTTATTCAAAACCAAGACTGGTACCTTCACGGAAGAGGAATTCAATGTCGCTTATCAGGAGTTCAAGGCATCTGGAAGGCCACTGATCTACACCTACTTCCTGAAACCCCTTGTCATCCCTGACGAAACCATGCGCAAAGCCCTGACCTCGCTGTGGGACTTCAAAGCAAAGCTCAA
>VGQX01000309.1 GCA_016882305.1 Cyanobacteria bacterium K_Offshore_surface_m2_239 | reverse complement strand
TGTGGCGGGTGCTTAAGCCTGGTGGCCACCTGCTGGCGTTTGCTGGCACCCGGACGCAACACCGCATGGCGGTGAACATTGAAGATGCGGGGTTTGAGATCCGGGACATGATTGCGTGGGTTTATGGGTCGGGGTTCCCGAAGTCGCTGGATGTGAGCAAGGCGATTGACGCCAAGTTGACCACAGGGCGGAGTGACAGCGTAGGTCTACGCGTCCGCGATGGGCGGGAGGCCGGCGCAGTCGGGACGAACATGACCAAGCATCGAAGCGGGCGGAACGACAATGATGAGGGCGTTGGATCCGCCCCGATCCAAACCGACGCTGCTAAGCAGTGGGCCGGCTGGGGCACGGCGTTGAAGCCCGCCTTGGAGCCGATCACCGTCGCACGCAAGCCCCTGATCGGAACCGTCGCGGAGAACGTGCTGCAACACGGCACGGGGGCGATCAACGTGGATGGGTGCAGGGTGGAGGGTGTGCCGCCAAGCGTTCCCCAGCCAGCCTTCAATAGTCCAACGGGGCGCACATATGGCATGAAAACAGGCGAGGGACGCAACGGTGAGATGTCCCACGCTCAAGGCCGCTGGCCCGCGAACCTGATCCACGACGGCAGCGACGAGGTGGTGGGGCTGTTCCCGGTGACGCCGAGCGGTCAACTCAGCACCAAAAGCAAGGCATCCGGCTGGCATGGGGATGCCGGAAAAGTTGAATGGAGCGGCGCAAGCGGCGACTCCGGCTCCGCCGCCCGGTTCTTCTACACCGCCAAGGCTGCCAAGCGCGAACGCCAAGGCGTCACCCATCCCACGGTCAAGCCCCTCGATCTGATGGCGTACCTGTGCCGCCTGGTGACACCACCCGGCGGGATCGTTCTTGATCCATTCATGGGCACTGGCACCACCATCAAGGCGGCGATGTCTGAGGGGTTTCACGGTATCGGCATCGAGCGCGATCCCGCGTACTTCGCCATGGCTGAGCACCGTCTGAACGGCGCTCAGCTGGGTCTAGGGCTGGAGCTGCCAACATGACCCTCGCCGCGCCCTTTCCCTACTTCGGCCGCAAGCGCCGCGCACGCCGGGCTCGTGGGCGTCGCCGTTTTGCCACTAGCGCCTTTGCCCGTTGCGTCGGCGCCGGCTGGGACGAGTGCGCGGATTGTCAGCGGCGCACGATGCCAGAGGGCAAGACCAGGATCCAGCCGCCGACGCAACGGGCGCTCTGGTGCGAGAACCACATCCCCCCGAATCGCCCCGAGGATCAGTGGTTGCGGAAACTGATCAGGTATCAGTGTGGAGTGGCGTCATGACCACATGGCAGCCGATAAGCACAGCCCCCCGCGACCCCACTGTTGAGATCTTGGCGACCGACTACGAGTGTGTCGAAATCATTCATTGGGCTCGATCTGGATGGGAAGACCGCTACGGAGAAGGGTACCTTCCCAGTCTCTGGCAACCGCTGCCAGATGTTCCGCCGCTTCCAGATGTTCCGCCCGGCAAGGCTGAAAACGTGCTACATTGATCTTGGTCTTCGTTTTTCATTGGTTTTCCGAAGACTGCCAGTCAAGGCTGTAGCCAACCCTTGAACCCCTCTCCCGTCGGCAAACGGGTGAGGGGTTTCTGGCGTATGCCTCAGCGCTGCCTCAGCGCTGCCTCAGCGCCGCCTCAGCGCCGAGCGAACACTCCCCAGCCGGTGCCTTCCCCCTCCACCTGCCAGCGAGGCAACCAATTTTTCCAGGAGTAAAGGACTCCTGGCCGCGCCGGCCCATGCTCGACACCCGTCACCAGATTCATATCCGCCCATGGATCGTGAACCCAAACCCCATGGCTGTTGTATCCGATCACTATCAGGTAATGGCCACCCCCCGCAGGAGCGCTGACATGCCCCCGGTGGAGGTAACCGCATGGGACCGGAATGCCTCGATCAATTGAGGCCGTCAGGTCCTCATGAGTTGCGTCCTGTCTGAAGGTAGCCCGCACGCCGTAGGAGATCAGGGCATCAATCTGAGCTGCCGGATTAGTGGTGTCGCCATATTCCTGGA
>VGQX01000308.1 GCA_016882305.1 Cyanobacteria bacterium K_Offshore_surface_m2_239 | reverse complement strand
TGATCGCCGAGGTGCGGCGCTCGACGGCGGAGGGCAAGCCGGCGATGGGCCTGGTGTTTGACGGCGATGGCGACCGCATCGCCGCCGTGGACGAAACCGGCCGCTTCTGCAGCACCCAGCTGCTCATGCCCCTCTTCATCGACCATCTGGCCCGGGCGCGGAGCCTGCCGGGCGTGGTGATCAAAACGGTGAGCGGCTCGGATCTGATGGCGCAGGTGGCGGAGGGTCTGGGCCGCACGGTGCTGGAAAAACCTGTGGGCTTCAAATACATCGCCGCCGAGATGCTGGCGGGGGAGGTGTTGGTGGGCGGGGAGGAATCGGGCGGGGTGGGCTTCGGCATGCACCTGCCGGAACGCGACGCCCCCTTCGCCGCGCTGCTGCTGATCGAGGCGCTGGTGGAGGGCGGCGTGCCCCTGGGCGAGCGCATCGACGCCCTGCAGCGCCGCTGCGGTGGCGCCGCCGCCTACGACCGCCTCGACCTGCGCCTGGCGGACATGGCCGCCCGCGCCCGCCTGGAGGCGCGGCTGGCGGAGGCGCCGCCGGCGGAGGTGGCCGGCGCGCCGGTGCTGGAGGTGTTCCGCACCGATGGCGTGAAGCTGCGGCTGGGGCCAAACCACTGGCTGATGCTGCGCTTTTCCGGCACCGAACCCCTGCTGCGCCTTTATTGCGAGGCGCCGAGCAGCGAGCGGGTGGCGGCGGTGTTGGCTTGGGCCCGGGCGCTGGCGGAGGCGATTTGAGCCCCGCGACGCCCTTGGTCATCGCCAGCGGCAACGCCGGCAAGGTGCGGGAGTTCGCCGCCCTGCTGGCGGCGCTGCCCCTGGAGGTGCGGCCCCAACCGGAGGGGTTGGAGGTGGAGGAAACGGGCGCCACCTTCGCCGAGAACGCGCGGCTGAAGGCGGAGGCCGTCGCCCGCGCCACCGGCTGCTGGGCCCTGGCGGACGACTCGGGCCTGGCGGTCGAGGCCCTCGGCGGCGCGCCGGGGGTGCGCTCCGCCCGCTACGCCGCGACGGACGCCGCCCGCATCGCGCGGCTGCTGGGGGAGTTGGCGGTTGCCACCGATCAGCGGCGGACCGCAGGCCTGCCGCCGGATCGGCGCGCCGCCTTTGTTGCCGCCCTGGCCCTGGCGGATCCGGCCGGGGTGGTGCGGCTGGAGGTGGAGGGCCGCTGCGAGGGGGTGATCGCCGAGGCGCCCCGCGGCACGGGCGGCTTCGGCTACGACCCGGTGTTTCTCGTGCCGGAGCTGAACCTCACCTTCGCCGAGATCGACAAGGCCACCAAGGGACGGGTGGGCCATCGCGGCCGCGCCTTCGCCCTCCTGGAGCCAGGCCTTCGGGAGCTGCTGGGGAGGGGCAGTGCCTGGGACGGCTGCAACCCGTGACCGGCACGGGGGTTGGAGCCGGGGGCGGGGGCGCGGCGCACCGCTCCCTGCCATCGACGTCGCGGGTCAAGTCAGCTCCAGATCACCGACGACGCCGATCCATTGGTGCAGGGTCCAGTCGACACCGCCGCTGCGCACCATCGGATCCTCCAGGATGAGGGCCTCGGCGGCGGCATAGGAGTCGGCCTCCAGCAGGAGCAGGCCGCCCCCGCCCGGCTGGCCGGCGCCATCCACCAGATAACCGCTGCACACGCGCACGCCCCGCTGGCGCAGGGCTTCCACCCAGGCCCGATGGGCCGCCAGCTGGGGACGCAGAGCGGCGGGGGAGGAACGGATCGTTTCCTGCTTGATGAACCAGGGCATGGATGGGCGCCAGAACGGGCTTGGGATCCTGGCAAGGCAGGAGCCCGGTTCTCGATCGCGATTCCAGACGGCGGCCATCGAGCGGGGCAAGGGCACAGCGGACCAGCGGCAGGGTGGGCCAGCGGCAGGGCGAACCAACGGCACGTCGTCAAGCCATCGTCTGATTTGATTCAAATTTGACCTTCGTTGGCCGTTGAGCGCCCGGTTGCCCCGCAGGCCTCCTTCTCTTCAGGAGCTGTTGGAGCGTTGCGGGGGGCCGGAGGAGGTGATGGAGCGGAACTGCCAGAGC
>VGQX01000307.1 GCA_016882305.1 Cyanobacteria bacterium K_Offshore_surface_m2_239 | reverse complement strand
CATTTCGAGCGGGTCCCGGGCCTGCGGCTGGTGCGCTGCTGGGCGGAGGTGTTGCCGTGATCCCGGGCGGAAGGAGTTGAGAACCTTGAGGGTTCAAGGACTGAGGGCTCAGCCCCGGGGGTGGCAGACCACACGGAAACCGACGTTGTTGTTGGCGTTGACGGGCCGGCACTGCCGGGAGAGCCAGGCGATGACATGGGGCGGGGCGCGGAGCTGGCACGGCGAGGAGTCAGTGCCATGGTCAGCGAGACGTGGCACGCCCACTGGGAACAGCCTGGATCTGGCCGGTGCGGTGGTGGAGGTGAGCCTGGGGCATCAGCGAAGGCGACACCCTGGTGGCGCGGCAGGAGGAAGGCCGGCTGGTGCTGGACAAGCCCGAGGCCAGCAAACAGCGCCTGCGCGCGCGCTTCGCCAGGGTGCCGGCCGAACAGCAGCTGGTGGGTGAACGGCTTGTGGAACGACGCCAGGAGGCACTCAAGGAAGGGGCTTGATGCGGGTGGTGCTGGATGCCTCGGCCCTGCTGGCCTATCTGCGGGCGGAGCCTGGATCCGAGGCGGTGGATGGCGTGCTGGGATCGGCTCTGATCACCAGCGTGAACTGGGCGGAGGTGCTGCAGAAATCCCTGTCTGTCTGCGTGGAGGTGGAGGGCCTGCGCCAGGAGCTGCAGGTTCTTGGCCTGGCGGTGGAGCCATTCTCAGCCGGAGATGCCGCCACGGCTGCCCTGCTCTGGCCCCAGACGCGAAATCTCGGCTTGTTGCTGGCGGGATCGTGCCTGCCTGAGCCTGGCGTTGCGCCTCAACCTGCCGCTGCGGATTCAGCTACTGCGCTGAGAGGTTGCCGTAGCGGCGTCCAGAAATGGAGGCGCCTACGGCGCCAGGGGGGAATAGCCGCAAACCAACAGCCAACAGCCAACAGCCAACAGCCCTTGATCCAACAGCCAGGGTTAAGAAACAGCCAGTGTTGAGGGATTGATGGATTAAGCGTTAACAGAAGGGTCCTGGGGGAGGCAAACCACACGGAAACCGACGCCGTAGCTGGCATAGTCGGGCAGGCTGTGGATGCGGCGAGCCGAGCGGCAGTCCCTGGGATAGCTGAACCAGGAGCCGCCGCGCAGCAGCCTCTCCCGCTCACCCTCCGCCTTGGGGTCCTGGCCATCAGACGCGAGCCAGGCACGGCCATCAAAGGGGGCCTCGTCATAGCTCTCATGCCAGTGATCCAGGCACCATTCCCACACGTTCCCATGCATGTCGTGCAGGCCCCAGTCGTTGGCGGGGAACATCCCCACCGGTGTGGTCTGTTGGCGATACTCCCCTTTGGGGCCATTGGCATACGTGTAGCTACCAAGATAATTGGCCAGCTCCGGGGTAATCGTTTCGCCAAAGTGAAACGGCGTGCTGGTGCCCGCACGGCACGCATATTCCCACTGCGCTTCGCTTGGCAGCGTGCAGCGCAAACCACAAGCAACCGGCAGCAACGTCTCAACACGCCGGCAGAACTCCATGGCATCGTGCCAGCTCACCTGCTCCACCGGCCGCTGGTTGGTGTTGGCCTCCCCCGGCAGCAGGGAAAAGTTGCCGGCGGAGGTTTTCTCTCCCTCCGGCTGGAAACGGGAAGGATTGGCCGGCAGCTGCCGTTGCCAACGCTCCCCCAGCGGCGGCACCAGGCGCGCCACCGCCCGCCATTGGGCCTGCGTAACCGGCGTCTGGCCCAGCCAGAACCCCGCCAGCCGCACCCGGTGCTGGGGGCCTTCGGGGTCGAGGCGCTCCAGCTCATCCGGCGGCGAGCCCATCACAAACTCGCCCCCCGCGATCCACAGCAACGGCAGGTTGATTCCCTCGCCCAGCTCCACCAGCGCCCGCTCCACCCGCAGCGGTTGCCGCTCCACCCGCCAGCCCTCCCCCTGGCGCCGCAGCCGGGCGGTTTCCAGGTCGTGGGTTTCGGTGGGAAGGCTATTGCTGGCGGCGGGAGCTTCTCGCTGCGGGGCGCCGGGCGCGGTGGCAGGCGGCTGCGAGGGCCTAGGGGGAGTCCAGGGCC
>VGQX01000306.1 GCA_016882305.1 Cyanobacteria bacterium K_Offshore_surface_m2_239 | reverse complement strand
TCACCGGTCGGGAACCCTCCTGGGCGGCCGGGGTGGTGCATGCCATCGGCACGGCCAACTTTCTCTTCGATCCCTCCCAAACCCCGCACTGCGCCCCGAAAGCGATCTACGACCACTTCGGCGTGGCCTCCAGCACCGCCTTGAACCACTCCAAGAAGGTGCGCGAGCTGCTCGACATCGGCCCCTTCGCCCCCAACTGGTCGCTGCCACGCCTGCTGGAGGAGTCGTCCTTGCCCTGGATGCTGGAGGTGGATGGCTTCATCCAGGATGTGCGCAACCTGCCGCTGGAGGTGCAGCAGAAGGCCCACGCCCTGGGACTCATCCCCTATGTGCCAGCCCTGCGCAAGGCAGGCGGCGGGACGGATTGAGCCAGGGCTCGCCCCGATCCGGGTAGGACAGCAACCATGGACCGCGCCCCCTTCACCCACGACGCCCCCTTCACCCACCACAGCGTGCTCGCCGCCGCAGTGGTGGACGCCTTCGCGGTCCTGCCGTCCGCTCCGGAGGGCGGCCCATCGCGCTTGATCGATTGCACCCTCGGCGGCGGGGGCCACAGCGCCCTTCTTCTGGCGGCCCATCCGGAGCTGGAGGTGGTGGGGCTGGATCAAGACCCCACCGCCCGTGACGCCGCCGCCCAGCGTCTGGCGCCTTGGGGGGAGAAGAGTCGGATCGTGGCGGCCAACTTCGGGTCCTGGAGCCCCGACCAGCTGGTGCAGGGGGTGCTGGCGGATCTGGGGGTGAGCAGCCCCCAGCTCGATCGCGCCGAACGGGGCTTCAGCTTTCGAGACGACGGGCCGATCGACATGCGCATGAACCCCGAGGCCGGCGACCCCGCCGCCGCCCTGCTCGACCGGCTGGAGGAAAGCGCCCTGGCCGATCTGCTCTTCTCCCTGGGGGAGGAGCGGCTGTCGCGCCGCATCGCCCGCAGGCTGGTGGCCGAGCGCGCCCAGCGCCCCTGGCGAGACCGCGGCACCGCCGACCTCGCCTATGTCATCGCCGGCTGCTACCCGCCCAAAGCACGCCATGGCCGCCTCCACCCCGCCACCCGCTCCTTTCAAGCCCTGCGCATCGCCGTGAACGATGAACTCGGCGCCCTGGCGCGACTCTTGGCCGCAGCGCCCGACTGGTTGTCACCCGGCGGCCTGCTGGCGATCATCAGCTTCCATTCCCTCGAAGACCGGCTGGTGAAGCGCGCCTTCCTGGAGGATCCCCGACTGGAGCGGCTGAGCCGCAAGCCGCTCACCGCCAGCGAGGAGGAGGTGGTCGTCAACCCTCGGAGCCGCTCCGCCAAATTGCGCCTGGCCCGCAGGCGCTGAGGCCCGCCTGATCCGGATCCACCGGCAACCCCCGCCAGGCCAGGGCCAGGCGCCGCGCCAGCAGCAGCGCCGGATAGAGGCGGCGGGCCCGCTCGCGAGGGGCG
The DNA here is from genome assembly GCA_016882305.1 of Cyanobacteria bacterium K_Offshore_surface_m2_239. Lineage (GTDB taxonomy): Bacteria > Cyanobacteriota > Cyanobacteriia > PCC-6307 > Cyanobiaceae > Cyanobium. Next base: position 618 of record VGQX01000306.1, on the reverse strand, counting down.
AAGAGCGGTGCCAGCACCCGCAGCAGGGCCGCGCTCGGCGTCAGGCGCGCGCAGAGCCAGGAGATGGCGTCTGCGCCGTGCCACACCCGCTCGCCGTCGATCAGCATGGCGCCGTCGCGCAGGTGAAAGCCCCGCCGCGCCAGCGACTCCCGCAGGGCCGTGTCAGCGCGGCCGTCGCGGATGCGCAACCCCGGCAGGCCACCGCGCAGTTCGCTGAGTTCCGCGAACTGCCGGCAGAACGGGCAGCCGCCATCAAACACCAACATCGGCCCCGACTCCGGTGCCAAGGGGAGGCCATGATCCATTGGCGAGACGCGACAGCGGCGCCCATCCTGGCGGGATGGCCCGCCGCCCGCTGGCCGGCGGGTCTCCACGGACAATGGAGCCCTCTGTGCCCTCCTGGCCATGGCCACCGCGTGCCCTGCCCGGCGCTCCTGGATCTGGCCTCTGGTTGTGGTGGCGTTGATGGTGGTGCTGTCCCTCCCCTTGGCTCCCCTCCCGCTCCCGCTCCCCGCCCCGGCCCTCGCCGCCAACGCCCTGCCCCCCCGCGCCTATGTCTGCGACGGCGATCCCCTCATCGCCGAGCTCGCGCGGGGTCCCATGGACGACCCTGCCATC
>VGQX01000305.1 GCA_016882305.1 Cyanobacteria bacterium K_Offshore_surface_m2_239 | reverse complement strand
GAGATCGATGGTGTCCGTGAGGCTGCTGGCGCTGCCGATGATGCGCTCGATGCCGATGAGGGTGTCGGTGCCGAGAGCTGTGCCCTTGTTGAGAACGCCTAGGGCGCTGAGGGTGACGGAGGTGGTGAAAGCGCTGTAGTTGGCGGTGTCATCGTTGCCGGCGCCACCATCGAGGGTGTCGTTGCCGGCGGTGCCGAAGAAGGTGTCATTCCCTCCGTCGCCTCGCAACGCATTGGAACCAGAACTGCCGGTGAGGCTATCGCTGAGATTGCTCCCAATCGCATTTTCTATGGAAATCAGGCTGTCACTCCCCCCTCCTCCAGTGGCTGTCCCCGCCGTGAGGGAAATATTGACGGCAAAGGTGGCGTCTGAGTAAGCAACCGTATCAATTCCTGCCTCACCATTGATGACATCATTTCCAGCCCCGCCAGCAATGAAATCATCTCCCCCACCAGCATTGATTTGATCGTCGCCACTGGTTGGTGTTCCAGAGACGCCGATGGATGTAAAAATCGGCGTGATGAAGTCTGAACCGTTTGTGCCGCTAACAACAGCCATTTTGGAGTCCTTGATACATATTTTGTTTTTATTTCATCACGAGCTGTTCTTGTTGGGCAAGTTTGCGCAGCCTTGACTGTGACAGTGCCTGAACTGTCCATCGACTCAACGGTTGCCCCGCCTTTTTTGGGGCTTGTGTGTAAAAATATAAACAAATAAAAGTATTCATTCTATTCTCTTGGTGTCCCGCTGGGATCTGTGGCTTTCTTTCGCGTCTGGACCTGGAAGTTGTGCATGGCTATTGCCCCCGTATTGTTCTTGCCTTGTAGATCAGTCCTTTCTTCCATTTGTTTCTTCTCGGTGCCAGGCGGGCCGGGTGGTCACTAACGAATTGACGAATCCAGTCTTGCCTGAGCCCGGCGTTCCCTGTCGTCCACGCGGCCGCCGGGATTCGCCTCAACCTCCCAGATAGGCCATCTCCGCATGGCGCACCGGCGGGGGGACTCCTTGTCGCCAGGCCTCTTGCCGTTCCTCGCTCCAACGATCGCCGCGTTGTCGCCACAGCCCGGCCAGCGCCTCCCGCAACGCTTCTTGCGGCACGCCCGGCCGCAACCAGGGCCGCAGATCATGTCCCTGGGCCGGAGCGGAAAAGAGGCAGGTGTAGGCCACGCCGTCCGCGGTGATGCGCAGCCGATCGCAATCGCCGCAGAACGGCTGGCTCACCGAGGCGACCACCCCCAGCCGTCCACCTCCATCGCGGTAGCTCCAGCGGCTGGCCGTGCCGTGCTGTTCGCGTCCGAGCGTGTTCAGGGGCCAGCGGCTGTTGACGCGCTCCACCATCTCCGTGGCGCTGAGCACCGCATCCGGTCGCCAGCCGTTGCGATTGCCGACATCCATGAACTCGATCAGCCGCAGCTCCACCCCCAGATCACGCGCCAGGGTGGCCAGGGGCAGCAGCTGATCCTCGTTGCGGCCTTGCTGGATCACAGCGTTGAGCTTGAGCTGGCCGGCGCCTGGATCAAAGCCCGCGTCGCGGGCATGGCCGAGGGCCGCGAGCACTTTCCTCAGCACCGTCTCCCCCGCGCTGGCGCCGCCCGTCAGCCCCGCCATCATCGCCACGGCCGCGCCACTGGCCCCATCCAGGCTCAGTGTGAGGCGATCCAACCCGGCCGCGCGGAGAGACCGGGCTCGCTCGGCCGTCAGCAGGACACCGTTGCTGGTGAGGCTGATCTCGCGCAGGCCTCGGGCGCGCAGGGGCGCGGTGGCGGCGACCAGGGCCTCAAGGCCCGGGTGGAGCAAGGGCTCACCACCTGTGAGCCGCAACCGCCGGGCCCCCAGGGCCACGGCGGCTTCCACCACGGCCAGGCGTTGCGCCTGACTCAGCAGTCCCGGTGGGTCGCGGTCATCCGGCAGGCAATAAGGACAAGCCAGGTTGCAGCGAGCCGTCAGCGACAGACGCAGAACACCCAAAGGACGTCCGTGCGTGTCCAGAGGCGGCACTGGTCCGGGCTCCATGCTCCGCTGCCTCTCCACCGCCTCACAAGCCAGAGCTTAGAGTCGACGT
>VGQX01000304.1 GCA_016882305.1 Cyanobacteria bacterium K_Offshore_surface_m2_239 | reverse complement strand
GCAAGCAGCCACCACGCCGCCGGCAACCGCCAGGCCAGCCAGCGTGAAGCAGCGGCTGCTGCGCTCGATCGCGGCGCGGAGCGGCGAGGTGGTGCTGCGGCGGGATGTGGCGCGCTTCGGCAGCCCGGCCCAGGTGAGCAGGGCCCTCAATCAGCTGGTGGCGGAGGGCAAGCTGGTGAAGATCGGCCTGGGGGTGTACGCCAAGGCGGCACCCGGCCCGATCTCCGGCATCCCGATGGCACGCCAGACCCTGGGGGCGTTGGCGGTGGAAACCTTCGAGCGGTTGGGTATCCCCTGGCGGCTGGGGGCAGCGCAGCGCCGCTATAACGAGCGCCTCACCACCCAGGTGCCCTGGCGCACCACGTTCGACACCGGCAAACGGCGCATCAGCCGTCGCCTGCAAATTGGCAAACGCATTGTGGAGTATGAAAACGATCTCACCCGCCCAGCGTGGCGCCGTCGAAGAAGCCGATCAGCGCGGCCTGTGCGATCTGGATCCCTCGATCCTTGAGAAGGATCTGCTGATCACCGAAGTGCTGGGGATGCTCGCCGCCTTCGACTGGGGTGAGATCCAACCGGTGTTCTGTGGTGGCACCTCGTTGAGCAAGGGCCATGGCGTGGTGCGGCGGATGTCGGAAGGCCGTCTTCCGCAACCTGTTGCTGTCGGCCCGCGCAGGTTGCCACCTCACAGGCCATGGATCGGCCCCGTCTCCCCGACCAGCTGAAAAGCAGCCCAGTAGCGATCGTCCTCCCAGGCGGGGAGCTGTGGTTTCGTGCGGAATTCCTCCTGCACAGCCAGCAGGGCCTCCATGCGGCCTTTGCCTTGCTTGAGCAGGGTGTAGTAGCGCTCCATGAAATAGGCGGTGGCGTTGTCATCCACTTTCCAAAGAGAAAGCAGGGTGCTGCGGGCACCGGCCACGCTGAGGGCCCTCTGCAGGCCAAACAATCCCTCGCCGCTCTGTTGGTCTCCGGAGGCGGTGTCACAGGCGGAGAGCACCACGAGCTCGGTGCCTTTGAGTTGCAGCTGGGCGGCTTCCTTGGCGGTGAGGTAGCCGTCATCAGGGTTGGCTTCACTGGCTGCGGGGGAAGGGGCTGGGGTGCGATCCGGCCTGAGGCTGCGGTTGGCGCCGGCCAGCACGATGCCGCTGTTGAGCATGGCGTCTTCTCGGCTGGCGGGGAGGCCGGCGATGGCGCTGCGCAGGCCAGCCGCTGGCGGTGGTACGGGGGTTGGTGGGGGCGATGCGGAGGCGCTGGCGTAGTAGCCATGGCTGGCGACATGCACCAACGCGGGGTTCTGGGCGTTGGTGAGCACGCTGGTGGTGGCGTTGGCCTTCTCATAAAGCGCGGCCCGCAGGAGCTTGCTGATCGCTTGCCCCTCCTTGGCGGTGGCGGGGAGGCGCTGCCAGCCGCTGCCGTTGGCGGGCAGCGGGCCGAACTCCGGATCGGCCAGCACCAGCGGCTTGGTGATCGCGCCGCCGGTTGCGGGGTTTTGGGGCAGGAGGCTGCGGCCGCTGCTCACCAGCTTCAAGGTCACGCTGCCGGGGAGGCGGCGCTGGGGATCCCGTGGTGAGGGCAAGGCGGCATAGGGAATCCGGCTCAGCTCGCCATCGGGGGCCAGGATCCACTGGTTGGTCCCTGCCAGGAGCTGCAGCAAGGGGGCTGGAAACAGTTTTTCATTGACCTGCCGCCAGAGGGTTGCGGGATCACCGCTACTGGCCTCGGTACGTTTCAACGCTTGAGCGATGAGGGGATCGATGGCGGCGGCGGGGCCCAGATCCACAGCACGTGTAGCGCCCGCTGGGTTGAGCACCAGGGCGAGATAGCGCGGGGCTCCCCACCGCTGGCCTTCCTTCTGGCGTCCATCGAATGGCTGGTAGCGCTGGAACTCCACCAGCACAGCCCCTGCGGGCAGAAGGCGGGCGACCTGGGCCGGTTCCACCAGTTGCGGTTTCAGAGAGGGGAGCAGGCGATAGAGATCCCTTTCCAGCACTTCCCGGCGCTTCCCCAGCTCCTGCCGCTGGGCTGCGGGGATGGCCACATCGGCGAGTTTGGTGGTGAGGTCGGCGATTTGGCGAGCAAGG
>VGQX01000303.1 GCA_016882305.1 Cyanobacteria bacterium K_Offshore_surface_m2_239 | reverse complement strand
AGAGCAGTCCAGAGCAGAAAACCATCCAGATCTTTCTGGCTTCTTCATCAGAGCTTCGCGCCGAACGTGATGCTTTTGATCTGTATGTGCGCCAGCAGAACGACCAGCTACGCCGATCAGGTCTTTGCCTGGAAGTCATCCGCTGGGAAAACTTCTTTGATGCCATGGACGAGGACCGTCTGCAAGATGATTACAACAAAGCCGTCCGCAACTGCGACATCTTCTTGAGCTTATTCAAAACCAAGACTGGTACCTTCACGGAAGAGGAATTCAATGTCGCTTATCAGGAGTTCAAGGCATCTGGAAGGCCACTGATCTACACCTACTTCCTGAAACCCCTTGTCATCCCTGACGAAAGCATGCGCAAAGCCCTGACCTCGCTGTGGGACTTCAAAGCAAAGCTCAAGAAGCTTGGCCACTATCCCACCGAATGCACCAACATCGAAGACCTCAAGCTTCAGTTCAAAAATCAACTCGATCGGCTGATCAAGGAGGGCACGCTCTGAGGTGCAGCAGCCCGATTGCACAGAAGGGCCTGAATCATTCCGACTCGATCGTCTCCAGGCGGCCTTGCCAGTGGCGCTGATCGGCTGCCCACTGGCGGCGCTCCTGGCTGGAGAGTTTGGCCAAATCCAGGCCGGGCCCATCGATCTGCTCCTCGAGACCGGGGATCAGGGCCGTGGGATCGGCTGCGGCCATCGCTTGGAACCGGCTGGGGTCCACCGCCGGCAGTGACGCATCTGCGGCTCCCACAAGGGCCTGCTGGAACAGGGGCCACACCGCCGCCCGCTGCTGGCCGCTGAGGGGCTGCAGGGCTTCGGCGCGATCGGCGCCGGGATGCCAGCCGCCCCAGCACGATCACCCGCAGCTGGGCAGTACACAGGCGCGACTGCTCTGGCCAATGGCGTCGTCTTCCCTGCAGGCCAGAGTCACCACCCTGTCTCCACCCTTTGGGAGAGGCCGGTGGATCGGCGGTTGCACCTCCTCCACCAGGTCGCGGCGGGTGCGGCAGCGCACCACCGCACCGGGTTTGAGACACACCCAGCAGCCAAGGCGTGAGGGGATGGTGGGGCCAGCCTGCAACAGGGCGATGCGCTGCGGTGGCTCTAAGACGGAGAACCGATGGATCACCGCAGAGGTCAGGCATGTGCAGGCTGGTCGCATGGCTATCAGACCTCGCAGACTTCCATCCCCAAAACCATCGCCCGCCCCAAGGTCCAACAAACCGAGCACCTCGACTGCAGCCCCCCGACTGAGATTGGGATGCCGCTGGGGCGCGTGGCGCCTCCACCCGCAAGGAGCAGCTCCGCAGCCAAGCCCTGCTGGTGAAGCTCTTGGGCGGGCGCTTTCGGCCCTGGAGGGTCCGGTGGCCGCCCCGCTTGAGTGGCTGGAGCCGGTGGGAGGTTTTGACGGGTTCGGCCGGCTTGCTTGACGTCAGCCGCCCGCGATCGAGGCCCGTCCCTTACAGCAACCAGGGCCCAGCCCAGGTTGAATGGGGGCCACAGGGTTTGCCCTCCGCAAGCCCGCTGCCTCCCCCGCCCCCATGGCCCGTCTCAGCCAAGCCGAGGTGCTCCGCCGCTACCAGGCTGGGGAGCGTGATTTTCGCGGGGCTGATTTGAGGAGCCTGCGGTTTCGTGGCGCGACGCTGGCTGGGGCGGATTTCAGTGGTGCGGATCTGCGGGGCACGGATTTCTTGGAGGCGGATCTGCGCGGGGCGACGTTTGTTGGTGCGCGGTTTGGAATGCCGTGGCTGCGGGGGCTATTCGTGCAGGGGGGGATCGGCTTGCTGGTGGGATTGGTGGCGGGGAGCTTGCTCGCCTTTGGCATAACGTTGATCTATTTGCTTTTATTCGATGGGACCAATTCAGTTTCCGGCCGCATTGGCATGCCCTTGACGAGTATCATCGCCTTGATTCTGGTGGCATGCCAGGCTGGTTTCGCTTGGGAGGGATTCAGCGCCAAGGGGCTTAATTTTCTCTTGCTAACTGTCGCTGGCGCTTTCGCTGTCGCTGTCGCTGTCGCTGTCGCTGGCGCTGGCGCTGGCGCTGGCGCTGGCGCTGTCGCTGTCGCTGTCGCTGTCG
>VGQX01000302.1 GCA_016882305.1 Cyanobacteria bacterium K_Offshore_surface_m2_239 | reverse complement strand
GCGAGAAACAGTCCATCCGGCCGGTGCTCCAACGCCTTGAAGACCGGAGCCACAAAGCGGTAGCCGCCCGCATCCGCCGGCAGATCCGGGAGCAGCTGCAGGATGCGATCGGGCTGGTTCTGAAACAACCAGTAGAAAAGCTTGTCGCTGGCGGTCATGGCTGCTGGGCTGCAACGCCATGTTGCCGGTCAACCTCTCCATCCCCGGATCGGTCACCAGCCACCGCTGAGCTGGAACGCGCCCCACACCCGCCCACCCATGGGGGGCCTTCACGATGGGGTTGTCCCGGTTCAATGGACAGGTCGCCAAGGCAGCACGCACGCCCGGTGCTTGTCGTCAGGATCGCTCCAGCCGCCGAGCTCAGGTTGGCCACCAATGGTGGCCTGATCGCGGAACTCCTCCTGCACCTGTCGCACCACCTGACTCAGCCATCAACGCCCAAAAACCTGCTGGTGATCCTCACCTGTCGTTGCCAGAAGGTAGAAATCGCTCATGCTTGGCCGCGCTTTGGTAAGGATTGAGTGCCTTGAAGTAATGCGGTCTTGTGGTCGATTCCGCTGTGGCCACCCTCACCATCACCGCCAAGGGTCAGGTCACCCTCCGACAGGAGCTGCTGCGCCATCTCGGGGTGCAGCCAGGTCAACAGATTGAGGTGACGGCCCTTCCAGGCGGCCGCATCACGACGGTGGCCACGCTTGAGGAGCTCCAGGCGGCCGCCATGGCCGGCTGGGCTGGCGAGCCATGAGGATCACGGCCGATACCAACGTGCAGCGGCCATGGAGGCTCTCCGGGGTGCGGAGCAGATCGCCGTGGCGCTGCCGGCCCTGTGCGAATTCGTCTGGGTGCTGCGCCGCGTCTACGCCTTTCCCGTGGCGGAGATCAGCGCGGCGATCCAGGCCCTGATGGCGGCCGGCAATGTGCGCCTTGATCGCGCCGATGCGGTGATCGCCCACGAAGGGCAGTGGCTCGGGGGCCACACCTTCGTGTCCTTCGATCGGCAGGCCGTGGCCTCCGCCTTCGGCTGGATGCCCCCCTGTCGGGGATGGTTGGGGCGGTCGCCTCCCATCGTCTGCTCACGAGAGATCCACTTCTCCGCCACCTTCGTCGTCGCCTGCGAGCTGCCCGACTGGCTGCAGGGTCTTCGTCAGGGCGGACAGGTGGGCGAGCTGGCTGCACGGGCACAGCACCATGTCAAACCATCTTCTAATTTGACTTAACTTTGAAGTTCGTTGGCGCTTGCCCACCCGGTTGTCCCGCAAGCCACCCTCTCTTCAGGAGCTGGTGGAGCGCTGTGGCGGGCTGGAGGAGGAGCTGCCGTTGCTCACCCGCCTGGCCACCGTGGCAGCAGGGGATCGTTACCTGCACTGGGATGAGCTGCGCCATCGCACCCTGCCCCGTGGGCTGAGCCAGGAGCCGTGGTGGCTGGCGGAGAAGCTCACCGGTCGCCGCACACCCCTGTCGCTGCTGGCCAGCGAAGGCCAGCCCTTCTGGTTTTCAAAGCCGCCGCCTCCCTTGGAACCGGTTTTGGCAACGGAAGGTTCAATAAATTTGATCGCGGCTGCAATGGCATAAAAATAAGAATCCATGTCAGAATTCTCTCATCTCTGGCCTGCTTTTCGGACTGCACTGTTAATCATCATCAAAGTCAAGATATTTAACTGGCGTCGAATCAGCCAAGGCCAAACATAAAACTTCCATCTTTCACCTGCTTCGGAGTGGTTGTCCAGATCTCCTTTGGAATGCTGATCTTAGACAAACGTCAAGACACAGAGATTTCCACCCTTCGAAGAGAATAATCATCACCAGAGGAGATAACCTTATAAACACGAAATCTATTATTCCACGCTAATTGAATAATTTTTTCTTCTAACTCTTTTTTTGCATCCATGCCGATAATTATTTCAGATATCAAATCATATGGAACTCTAAAAAGACAGATTTCCATACCCTTAGAATCCAATTTCCCCTCTCTGCTAGTGTCCCGGCCCGGAAATAGTGTATGATAGTTTAACGTCTACAACAGGAGTAGTCCATTGGTCATGGGTCGTCCTCTTGCACCATTGATCCTAAGTGATGCAGACCGCCAAGAGCTCAAAGGAA
>VGQX01000301.1 GCA_016882305.1 Cyanobacteria bacterium K_Offshore_surface_m2_239 | reverse complement strand
CTCTGCCCCGTTCGCGCAGACCCGGGCCGGCGCACACCCACCGCATCCCTCGGCCAGTCCTCACACCGCGTCAAGGATCGGGCCATGCGCCCTCCGGTATCGGGCGCCCTATCTGCGCCGCTGCATCGCTGGGGCCCTGCAGCGCCACCTGCGCGATCGGGTGCTGCTGGTGTCTGCGGTGCAGCGGACGTTCACGACTCGCTCAGCAGGCTCAGCGCCTCCATCACCTGCAGGCGGATGCCGCCCAGCCGGGTCCAGGCCCGAACCGCATCCGCTCTGCTCCGGTAGGGGCGCCAGTCGTTCTCAGCGATGCGGCGCTGGAAATGGGCCGCCACACGCCGCGCAACGGCAACGTCGCTGGGCCTTGCCAATCGCAGCGTTGTGCCCTCGATCACCACTTCAGCAGGCATGGCGTTCAGGGAGATCAGGAAGAACTGGCCAGGTCTCATTGTCTGCCCTTCCCAGCCCCTCTCAGCCCAGGATCGGAAAACAGCCCTTCAGCCCGTTGACCAGAATCTGCACCGCCACCGCAGTGATCAACAGACCCATCAAGCGCTGCAGCACCCGTTCGCGGGTCTGACCCAGCCAGCCCCGCAGCCGCGGCGTGAACTGCAGGAACAGGTACAGCCCCAAGGCCATGGCGCCGATCACCAGGCTCACCAGCAGTCGCCCGGTCCAGGCGTCGGGAGCTTCCGCAACCACCAGGGAAATCATGCCGGGGCCTGCCATCAACGGCACCCCGATCGGCACAATCGCCGCTGCCGGATCATCCGCCAAGCCACTTCCTAGCAGCGCCGGCCGCCCCTCCAGCAGCCTCAACCCCAACGGCAGCAGGATCAGGCCACCAGCAACTCGGAAGGCAGGCAAGCTGATCCCGAATAAGCCAAGCAGGCCCGATCCCCACCAGCAGCACAGCCAGGTAGGTGAGCACCGCCAGACGACTGATCCGCCGCAGGCGGGAACCGCTGCCGGCACCGGCCTGGCCCACAACGCTGAGCAACCCCACCGGGTCACTCAGCGCCAGCAGACCCATCGCCAGCGTGGACAGGCTCATGGCGATGGCGGGGTGATGCCCAGCGCCTGGGCGCCAAAGTGCCGCGTCATGTCCGTCTGGAGATGCCAGGCTGTCAGCAATGTTTTGGCGATGCGCCTGAGCTCGGCCACGTCATTGCAGGCATCGATGGCTGTGGCCTGGGTCTCAACGGCGAACTGGCGGCTGAGAGTGAGATCCACGCTCTTGATACAGTGTTACAAATCGTTAAGCAGTGACAACGTGAGGCGCGGCCGGTTTCCCGCACGGTTCCACCTGCCTGTGTCGCAGGCTTCACTCACGCCAGCGGGCTACCAGAGAGCTGCAGCCGCCTGGGCTGGCGCGTTCACCGGCACCGTGGGCGCCAACTGGTCACGACAAAAATCCTGCGACCTGAGGATGGCAGACAAATTGAGTTGATCCTCCAAAAGGCAGGCATGCCCACTATCCGGAAGCTGAACGATTGTGGTGTTTGGAAGAAAGCGAGCCAATCGCTTCGCTTCGCGTTGGGAAGGTAGGAGCCGATCTGCCTCTGAGGCCAGGATTAAAACAGGATGGCGAACGCGATCAAGAGGAAGATCCTCCAGACGAAACTGTCTGAGCAATGCCAATCTCCAGGCAGCGCTTTGAGGCCTGACAGCCTGCATGGCAGCCAGCAGCTGAAGCCGTGTTGGTCTGCAGACCCGATGGGATGCAATCAGAAGATTGCACAGACTGAGGGTGGAAAGCTGATAAATCGGCGTGGGCAGCATTTGAGTCAAAGAGCTGCAGGCACCGATCCAGGGTTGACGCTGCGCTGATGAGGCGGGATTGACCAGAATCAGTTGGTCACACAAGTTCGGAAAGCATGTGATCAGCCTCAACGCCAAACAACCGCCAAACGATTCGCCACAAACAGTGGTGGTGCGTCCAGGATGCCGTTGCTGCTCAATCCGGATCAGAGCGGCGACTTGCTCGGTCAGTTCGTCCCATCCTCTGAGGTCGTCTGGGGGGATGGATAAACAGCGAATGTCAAAACCAGCGCTGAGCCCGGCTACCTGTGGCTGCAGCAACGCACCACTGCCATCTATGCC
>VGQX01000300.1 GCA_016882305.1 Cyanobacteria bacterium K_Offshore_surface_m2_239 | reverse complement strand
GGTTTCTGGTCGATCACCGAGGGGCTGGCCGCCTTGTCCCACGACATCAGGGGGTTACTGGCCTTGCTCGGCTGGCGAGAACCTGCTCAGCCACTGAGCTCCACATGACTTCTAATGAGCCCTGGCCTCCATAGGTTCATTCTGTGCCCATTGGCTCTTTGCGGCCAGGTGATGGCAGGCGTTGGGCTGATCCATGCGACCCCTTAAGGTTGCGTGCAAGGAGGCAGCAGCAATGGCGACTGGGCTTGCCATAATTCTCAAGCGCCTTGAGAACGCCAGCCGGATGCATCGCTGCCGCCCCTTGGCACTGCTGAGCATGGCTTGGTTGATGGCGGGAACGGCCGGCCTGGCGACCCCACTTCCTGAGAGGGCCCAAGCGGCTGTTACTGCCTTGGAGCGGGCCTGGAAGGCGGATCCGCTCACCACCACGATGGCCTTTCCACCGATCACGCCCATGGCGGAGGCCAGCCGGCCCCTTCAGAGCTGCCCATCGGCACGCCTCTCCGCCCCGCAAGCCCTTGCTCTTTACTGCCCTGATCAGGGGCGGATCTTGATCGATCGCCAGCGGCTGGATGCCATTGCAACGCAGTTCGGAAGCTGGGATGCAGCTTTTTGGCTGGCGACGGCGTTGGGGCAGGCCATCGCCGCTCTCTCTGGGCAGGGCAGCGGCCAACAGGGCGCCATGGCGGCCAACCTGCAGGCGACCTGCTTCGCTGGCACCCTGCTGGGCCTAACTCCAGGCCTGCAGCCACCCGCTGGTCGAAGCCGCCTTTCGGCCGCCATTACCGCCTTCCCGTCCCGGCTCGATGGCGAGAAGGGCACACCGGCCCAGCGCTCCTATGCCCTGTTGACGGGCCTGGGCGGCACGGCCAGCGATTGCGAGGCCACAGCGATGGCCAACCTGGCCGCCGGGGCGGTGCCGGATCCCGAGCGCTTGCGGGCCCTGGCGGTCAATCCAGTCCGTTCCACGGGAGACGGAGCCATCGGCAGCGTGATCGACGCCCTCTGCCTACCCAAGCCGCCCCTGGGCTGCCCCCGTCGCCTGCCACAACTCAGTGTGCGATCCAACCCCTGAGCCGCGCATGACCCTGCTCCATCGCCTGCCGCCCTGGCTGAGGTCGGGAGACGTGCATGAGTGGAGCAAAACCGTGGCGGTGGTGGTGGCCGCGCTCTGGGGCGTGTACACCTTCATCTGGAAAGACATCCTGGTGCCGAGCTGGGCGCCCGTCTCGCTGGTGATTGAGGTGAAACCCCGCCAAGAGGGAGCAGAAGCCAGGCCAGAGGCGGGTGGCACGGCCCCTTCGCGTTTGCGCTTGCGGGTGATCGCCACCAACCCCAGCTCGCGGGCCATCTTCCTGCTGCCCAACGTTTGGTGGGCTTCAGCGATGCAGCGAAAGCAGGCGGATCCAGGCCGGTCATTTGAATCGGCGGCCAATGCGGTGTTGCGCGATCCCTCCGTGCTCCAGGCCGAACGCGGGGAAGAGTTGGTCAGTGTTGGGGTGGTGGCGACAGGGCGCCTGTTCATTGATGATCAGATTCAGCCCGGAGAAACCTTGAGCCGTGATCTGTCCATTGCTCTACCGAGAGGTGAATCGCCGTTGGTGCTGCAATGGTTGGTGCCAGCCCTGACCCGCAAGCCTGTGAGAGGCTCAGGCCAACCACTGCTTTTTGCTGGCCAGCGGCTGGGCTGGGGCTACAATGAAGAGAATGATGTGTTGCATCCGGTGCTATGCAAGAACTCGGCAGCAGGAGTGAATTGCCAGGCGAGAGATGTAGGGCTTATTCAGAATGAGATCAAGGCCTTTGACCCAAAGTCTGTTGTCTTTTCGAAAACCTTGCTCATCAATGATTAACTCGTTCCTGCTCTCCATCGGCCAGCGCCATCGGGCGCGAACGCTGGGCTCTGCTTTGCTTGTGGTTTTAGGGGGAGTGGTCTATCCACTGCCGCTGGTGAAGGCTGGTGGATTGGCGTCTGGTGAGCCGGGGCTGGTGGCCCAAGCGAGAGGTGGCCCTGATGTGGCGGTGCCGGCGGAGGTAAAGGCGTGGAGGCAGCAGGTGCAGATGCTCTATCAGCAGGGGAAATTTAATGAGGCAATCCCTCTGCAGCAACAG
>VGQX01000299.1 GCA_016882305.1 Cyanobacteria bacterium K_Offshore_surface_m2_239 | reverse complement strand
GCCACACCTCATGGGGCCTGAGGCCATAGGTGGCCACCATCGCAAACACCCAGCCCCACAACGGGTCTTCCTCCATCACCTGATCCAGCCACTCCTGGATCGCCTCTGTGCTCGGGATCCGGCGCCTTGATTGACCCGCTGAGACCAAGGCCTGCTTCTTGCGGTTCACCATCCCCTTGAGCTCATGGCTCAGCTCCTCCGGGGCAATGGCCCCAAACCCAGCCCGCCGCAGCAGCGACACCATCTCCCGTTTCTGGCGGAAGCCCTGCTTGTGGGTGGCCATCGGCCGCAGGGGCTCGCTTGCATCCTCCCGGTGGGCCTTGAGGCTCTCGCTGGTATGCAGCGCAAACCGCCGCACATCCTCTGTGGTGGCGGGACGATCGGCCGGCAGCAGGCGGAACCAGCCCTGGCCACGAAACGGTCCCACCAAGTTCATGTTCACCCCCTGGCTACGCTGGAAGGCCACCACGACCTCGCAGATCTCTGGCCAGGAGGGTTCGCTGAGCCGCGCCGATCGATACGGGGTGGAGGTTTGGACGATGGCGTCCAAGGGTGCACCTTCCTTTGAGGCTTTGAGAAGCCGCTCGCAGAGATCCTCCACCGCTTGGGGATCGGTGGCCGCACAATCCGGCAGCGATCGTTCCCGCGTGTGTCGGTTGGGAAGAATTTCGTCAATCGTCACCCACTGGCTGCGGCGGTGCTGCCGAAGGCGGAAGGAAGCACCAAAGGCACGGAGGATGCCGTTGGCACGCTCCAGCGGAGGGGTAGGGGCAAGCATCGGCTGAGAACCACTGAAAGAGGGTTCCGACGCCGCTGGGGAATTTGTTGTTTCTCTAACCGGCAACCATTTGCTTCGGACTATGTCCCAAGCAAATGACCCAATCCCGCACTTTCCCGGACTTTCGCGCACACCTCCTGGACGGTTCCAGGAGGGCTCGAAACCCCTGAAAACCCTTGCGGCCACAGGCGAAAAACAGCCGTGGCCAGGTTTTTGGAAGAATGGGTCGCCTGAGATTCGAACTCAGGACCAATCGGTTAAAAGCCGGCTGATCTTCACTGAGATCCCTTGCGGCGCAGTGCCTAAGTCAAAATAGTTCCTCAAAAAGTTCCTCAAGACCGATTCGCAACCTGTTTTCCACAGTCGCCCAGACCGACTCCGAGACCCGTGAGGATGTCAATGAGACTGTCTCATTGCAGGTCTCACCTGGTTGAAGTCGTTCTGGGTCGTTCGGTGTTCTGTCTTCGCCGGAACAAGATTCAGAGGGCAGGCGCGACATCGATTCTCTTGCTCCGGTTTTTGGCAAGCCATGGCACAGCCTGCCTTACACAGTGTTGTGCACCTCTGCAGCTGCCCATAGGCGTCGGCGAGCAACACAGCCGCCGCTTTTGCCCTGGCCAGCCAGCGGCGCCAGGACAGAAGCAGGAGGGGGGTGGAGGCCTTGGAGGCCTGAGGCTTGCCAACGCCGGGATCAACCCTCGGGGTGGGGCCGATGCGGCTGGTGGTGCCCCAGGTGCCTGGCCGCCACGTAGCGGGCGGGATGGCCGGCCCGCTGGAGGTTGCGGTTGGCCCGGTGGATCTCGGCCTCGGTGGCGCAGGTGGTGTAAAGCGCTGTGCCAGTGGTTTGGTGCAGGAGCACGTAGGGGCGGTGGGTGGCGGGGAGCTCAGCCATGGCAGCGGGTGGCTGCCGAGTCGAGGGCAGCCCTACAGGCTACCCAGGGCGGCTGGTGGCTCTGGCGCGGGCGGGTGGTGGAGGCGGCGTGCACGGAACCCTCTGATGGGTCAACCCTCTCCTTCTCCCGATACCTTCACCCCATGCGCATCACGATCGGCCGTGCCCAGCGGGGCCTGGGCAGCCTCCTCCCCGGGCAGGCCTATGTGGGGCGGCCCGGTGCGCTGGGGAATCCGTTTGTGGTGGGGAAGGATGGCAGCCGCGAGGAGGTGATCGCCCAATACCGGCGCTGGCTCTGGGCTCGGTTGCAGGAGCCGGGCTCACCGCAGGTGCGGGAGCTGCGGCGGCTGTTGGAGCGGGCGCGGGCAGGGGAGCTGGAGTTGCTCTGCTGGTGCCATCCGTTGCCCTGTCATGCGGAGGTGGTGCGGGGGGCGGTGCTTTGGTT
>VGQX01000298.1 GCA_016882305.1 Cyanobacteria bacterium K_Offshore_surface_m2_239 | reverse complement strand
GGGCTGGTGCGCAGGGTGGTGATGAAGAAGTGCACGTGGTGAAACGGCTTGCCGTCACGCCGGCCAGCGCTCATCAGCTCGATGATCCAGCTGGCCCCAGCCCAGCGCTCACGGATAGCGCCGGTGGCATTACGGGCACGGAGGGTCCAGCGCACCTGGCGCCCATGGCTGGCCTCGAAATCGCTGATCTCAACAGGGAAGTGCCGGTTGGTGCGGAACTGGGAGGCGATCTGCCGATACAGCCTGCGCTGGTTGTTTTTGACCGTCAGGAGCAGGTCGGCGCCCTGCTCGGCGGCGAGTTGAAAAACGCTGGCGAGGTATGCAGCGCATCCGCCTGGATCAGCACACCCTCAAGCTCCAGGGTGCTGAGTAAGGCTTTCAGGGCCGCGCGCTCGTGGGATTCACCGGTGTCGAATGAGGTCTGCGCAATCGCCACCCCCAGCTCGCGGGCGTACAGCGTGACCTGGGTGACAAACCGCGTTGCGCCATCGGCGCCATCGGGCTGCGCGGCAGAGCCCCGCAGGGTTTTGCCATCACAGATCAGCTGATCAAAATCCTTGTCCTGAACTGCGATCTGGGCGATCATCCACTCCCTGAGCAACCCAAAGAGCTTCTCGAGCTCCACCCGCTCAAACAGGTAGAGGAAGGTGGAGTCGCAGGGTGCCTTGGGTAGCTCCAGATCCAGGGCTGCGGCGAACGCCTGGTGATGCCGTTTGGCAAAACGCTCCAGATCCCGGGCGCTGCGGCAGCCAGACAGGATTCCCAGGATCGCCATCAGCAGCAGCAACCACTGCGGGTAGCGGACGCCTCGGCGCTTGCGGCCTTCCGGCAACGCCTGCAAGAAGGCGATCAGATCAGCAGTGGCAGCGGGGTCGGCCAACGGACGGGAGCAGTCCCGACAAAACCGGCTCCAGCATGGCCGCACCAGCCGACCTGTGACGGACTTTCAGTCGGCCCTGGGGAGAGGGCCTCCGCCGCTGCGGTGGTCACCGGAGCCGCATGGAATCGCCGTTGCACCGCGGGTGCGGCGGAACCGGAGAGATCAAGCCCTCGCAGCAGGCTGCGCCGCATGTCGCCATCGGTAAGGGTGCCGATCAGGTGGCCGGCCTCATCGACCATCAGCGCGATGCGAGCGCCGCCCCGGTTGAGGGCGTCGATGGCCTCCCGCAGCGTGGCGGTGGGGAGGATGCTGCAGGCGGCGGGCTGGGTGCGCATCAGGCGCTAACCTCTCCAAGTGGGAGAGCGCCAGTGGCTGTGGGCTGGGCCAGGAGGCGGAAGGTCTCATTTTCGTCCAGCAGATCTTGGTAGGTGCCGCAGGCCGTGATCCGCCCATGCTCGAGGGTGAGGACTTGGTCGCAGCGGCTGAGGGTGCTGATCCGGTGCGCCACCAGCAGCAAGGTGAGACAGCGGCCGACGCGCCAGAGCGCGTCTATGAAGACTTGCTCTGTGAGGGTGTCGAGGGCGCCAGTGGCCTCATCGAGCACCATGACTTCCGCGCGTTTGTAGAGCGCCCTGGCCCGGCCGAGGCGTTGGCGCAGGCCGCCGCTCAGCCGCACTCCCCTCTCGCCAATCACCGTTGTCGAACCCTTTGGGCAGGGCGGTGATGAAGTCCAGGGCCTGGGCCAGAGCGGCGGCCCAGGCCACTCGGCGTGGATCGATCTGGTCCACGGGAACACCGAAGGCGATGTTGGCCGCGATCGTGGAATCAGCCTGGAAAATGGTTTGCGGTACATGGGCCAGACGTCGCTGCCAGTCCCTCCGCCGGTCGGTTGCAGAGTCGGGCCCCTCCAGGGGGAGGCCATCGACCAGGATGGACCCCTGGCTGGGGGACAACAATCCAATCAGCAGGTCCAGCAGCGTGCTCTTGCCGCTGCCGATGGTCCGCACCAGCCCGATCCACTCCCCCGGGCGAATGGTGAGATCGATGTCATGGAGCACGGGGGGACCGTTCGGGTGGCGGAAGGTGACGCCACGAAGCTCGAGGGCCCTTTTGAAGGTCAGCGGGCAGGGCTCATTAGAAGTCATGCGGAGCTCAGTGGCTGAGCAGGTTCTCGCCAGCCGAGCAAGGCCAGTAACCCCCTGATGTCGTGGGACAAGGCGGCCAGCCCCTCGGTGATCG
>VGQX01000297.1 GCA_016882305.1 Cyanobacteria bacterium K_Offshore_surface_m2_239 | reverse complement strand
AAAAACACTGCTGTCGAAGGGGCCATCGCCATCGCCATCGCCATCGCCATCGAGCAGCAGGTCCTCCTCGCTGTCCCCGTCGTCCGTGAAATCCTCCGCGTCGTCAATGGCCAGCACCTTGATCCCAGCGGCTTCCGGCTCCTCGTCCTCTTCCAAGTCTTCGGACAGATCCGTGCGGCCGTCGGCGGCCGACGCCTCCTCCTGGCCCTCTGCCTCGGAGTGCTCCGCTTCAGCGCTTGCAACCCCAAAGGTCTCAACCTCAACGGGCTGAATGTCGGAGAGCCCGCGCGCGGACGTCTCCAGCGGGGCCGTGGGGTTGGGGTCAGCCGTGGCTGGCTCCGGATCCCCGGTGACGGGGGGGGGCGCTGGGTGGGCGTCGATGGCCAGGGGGATCTGCCGGTCGCGTCCCGCCTTTTTCTGCCGCTGCTCCCGCAGAGCGGCGTAGTCCTCCGGAGTCAGCACCGCCTTCACCAGCCGGGTGATGGTGGTGGAGCTGCAGCCGTGGTGGTCCGCCAGGGACTGGGTGCTCTCGCCCTGGCGAAAGCGCCGCACCAGCTCCTGCTTCTGGCTGTCGCTGAGCCTGGCTGTTGCCATCGGGCTTTACGGGCACGGTCGACCATCCTAAGTCCAGCGACCGCTGCCCATCGCGGTTTGTGCTGGCAAGATGGCAGGGTGCTCCCTTAGCTCAGCTGGATAGAGCAGCTGCCTTCTAAGCAGCCGGTCGCTGGTTCGAATCCAGCAGGGGGCGTTTCAGGCGGGGGCTGATTCTTCAGCCGAGAGGCCATGCTGCAACAGGCTTTCGGGCTGACAGGCTTTGCCGGGGTCTGCTCGCCCGTGCCAGGCTGTGAGAAGGACCATCTCACAGTCCTTCTCCCATGCCAGCGGTCCCGGAATGGGATGTTTTGCTCCGTGGCGGGGTCCTGCGGGCCACGGTCTCGAATTTCAGGGGTCGGGACAGGCTTCACCTCTCGCGGCAAAACCAAGCCGAAGCCACTGCGATTGCTGCCCTGTAACCAATGGGCCAGGGACTGGCAGCTCCTCGAGACCTTTGATCCGGCAAAGCAGCCGCCCATGCGAGCTGGCTTCGGCTCGGATTCGTTCAGCCGCTACCTGCTGCGGCGTGATCACTGGCAACACCTGCGCCAGCAATACGAAGCACAGGGAGAAAAGCTCGTGCTCTACTCCTACCGGCACGGCTACGCCCACCGGGCCCACGTGATCTGCGACCTGCCGCCCAAGGTGGTGGCTGCGGCGATGGGCCACAGCGTGCAGACCCAATTGGCGGCCTACAGCCGCTGGTGCGGGGATGACGTGGTGGATGACGCCTTCGCCAAGGCGGGACAACGGCTGGGCCAGGGGATACGCGCTCAGAGCTCAGCGGCGTAGTGCCGCACGGCCTGCGAGAACCTGCTCAGCCCTTGTCCCTCCAGGGTTGTCAGGACCTCCTCGACCGTCTTGGGTGGGTTCCTGAGGCTGGCTCGGTGCTGCCGCATCGCCATGCAGACCCGCTCGGCATCCAGGTTCAGCTGATCCACCAGAAACGGATCGGGATGGCAGGCGCCAAGGCCGTAGCTCGCCAGGGCCTGCTCCGGGAAATCATCCAGGTTGAAGGTGAGGATCAGATCGGCTCCGCACTGGATGGCGGCGGCCAGAACATGGCGGTCATCCGGGTCCGGTAACTCCAGGGCTGGAATCAGGGGCTGATGGCCCTCCACCAGCGCATCACGCACATGGGCATTCATCAGTGAGCGGGTGCGCTCCAGCTGGGCTCTGGAGAGATCAGGCCGGTTCCGCAGGACGGCGTTGATCCACTCCTCATGAATCTGGTCGCTCCAGCGGGCCCGGTAGAGATCCGTGAGCGCCAGGCGCATCAGCAGATCGCGTAGTGGAGCGGGATAGAGAACGCAGGCGTCGTAGATGACGGTGAAGCGATTCACCTCAGTAGCCCATGCCCAGCTCCTGGGCCTGGGCCGCCAGCTCATCGAGGGCCGCGGCACGCTGCTGATCAATGGCGTGCTTGTAGGCCATCAGGTCGGCCAGGCGGATGCGCCGGTGGGTGCCGACCTTGCGGAAGGGGATCTCCCCTTGCTCCAACCGCTCGATCAGAAAGGGCCGCGACA
>VGQX01000296.1 GCA_016882305.1 Cyanobacteria bacterium K_Offshore_surface_m2_239 | reverse complement strand
GGAAGGATCTGCCGGACGCGCTGCGGATGGCGCTCTGCAATGAGCTTTACGACCTGGTGAGCGGCGGCACGTTGTGGACCGCCGCCAGTCCGGAGGATCCGGTGGGGCGCTTCGGGGTGCTGGAGTGCCTGGATTACGCCTGGTATGAAAGCCTCGACGTGCGGCTTTACGGCTCGTTTGCCCTGCTGCAGCTCTGGCCGGAACTCGACAAGGCGGTGTTGCGCGATTTCGCCCGGGCGATTCCCGCCGCCGATCCCACACCGCGACCGATCGGTTGGTATTTCACCCAAGGGAAGGGGCGGGTGGAAGCGCCGCGCAAGGTGGCCGGCGCCACGCCCCATGATCTGGGCGCGCCGAATGAGCGCCCCTTCGAGGCAACGAACTACACCGCCTACCAGGATTGCAACCTCTGGAAGGATCTGGCCAGTGATTTTGTGCTGCAGGTTTGGCGCACCTTTCTGCTGGCGCCCACGGGGGAGGACCTCACCTTCCTGGCGCAGTGCTGGCCAGCGGCGGTGCAGGCCCTGCGCTATCTGAAGGGATTTGATGTCAACCAGGATGGCCTGCCCGACAACGGCGGCGCGCCGGATCAGACCTTTGATGATTGGCCCTTGAAAGGGGTGAGCGCCTATTGCGGAGCCCTCTGGATCGCGGCGCTGGAGGCCGCCCTGGCGATGGGGCAACGGTTGCAGTTGGAGCTGGGGCTGGACACCACGGAGGAACAGAGGGATTTCGGTCAATGGCTGGAGCAATCGCGGGCGAATTTTGATTCGCTGCTGTGGAACGGCGAGTACTACAACATCGATGCGGAGAGCGGCACGCCAGTGGTGATGGCCGATCAACTTTGCGGCGATTTCTATGCGCGCCTCCTCGGCCTGCCGCCGGTGGTCTCCGATGAGCGGGCCCGGTCATCCCTGACCGCGATCCGGGAGGCCTGCTTCGAGCGATTCGAGGGGGGGCGCCTGGGCGTGGCGAACGGCCTGCGTCGCGATGGCACCCCTCTGGATCCCAACGGCACCCATCCGCTGGAGGTATGGACGGGCATCAATTTCGGCCTGGCGGCCTACTACCGCTTGATGGGCGACACCCAGACCGCCCTGGCGATCACCGGTGCCGTCGTCGAGCAGGTGTACAGCGGCGGGCTGCAATTCCGCACCCCCGAAGCGATCACAGCGGTGCGCACCTTCCGCGCCTGCCACTACCTGCGGCCCATGGCCATCTGGGCCCTTTGGGCCACACACACCGGCTGGGAAACCATTCCGGGGGCGGAGCGGCCGGTTTAGGGGGGCGCCGGGGGCGGTTGGCTTCGGGCCACATGTGCCCCGGGAAAAACGTTCCCCCGTCCGCTCATCCCTGCGCCAGCCCCCTCCTGATCCCCCGCAGCACCCGGCTGAAGCCCGTGGCCAGCCGGGCCGTCACCAGGCCTGTCAGGGCGGCGACGACGACGGTGGAAAGACAGGTGAGCTGGGCCCCCTCCGGACCGCCCACCCCCAGAACCATGGCGATGGCGGTGAGGGGCAGCCGATAGCCGCCGGCGATGCCCGCCGCCGCACCCGCCGCGCCCGCTAGATCCCCCGGGAGGCCGAACGGTTCCGCGAACACCCGGCCGCTGAGGTCGCCAATCGCCAGAAACGGCACGAACACCCCGCCGCACCCCCCCGCCACCACAGCGGCGGTGGTGGCGGCGGCCCGAAGCAGCGCCACCTGGAGCAGGCGGGCGGGGGAGGCGGCCTGGGTTTGGGCCCAGGCGATCGCTGCGCCGCCCGGTCCGAACGCCGCAGCAGGGGTGGCCAGCTCGCCGATCAGCGCCACCACGCCCAGCAGGGCGGCGCCCCCCAGGGCCAACCGCACCAGCGGCCGCTGGCGCCACCCCCGCGCCCAATAGATGGCCTCCCCCGTGAGGGCCGTCAGGCCCCCGGCGATCACCCCGATCAACAACGACGCCAACAGCGCCCGCGACAACCCATCCGCCGCCACCCGCGGCACCACCAGCCGGATCAGGTTGAGCCCGAAGGTCGCGTTCACGCCCCAGCCGATCAGTCCGCCCATCGCCATCGCCGCGGCCCGCTCCAGGGTGAGGGGCACCTGGCGCCGCTTGCTGAGCTCCAGCATGAACAGGCTCCCCAC
>VGQX01000295.1 GCA_016882305.1 Cyanobacteria bacterium K_Offshore_surface_m2_239 | reverse complement strand
CGGGGCGCGGCGGAGGGGCCGACCCCGAGCGTGCGGGTCGTGGAGCGCGAGGTGTTGCGCTTCCTGGGGCGGGGGGCGGCGGCCAGCGGAGAGGAGCCCTTCGATGTGATCTACGCCGACCCTCCATGGGCGGCGGGGTTGCACGACGCGTTGGCGAACGGCGTGGCCGCGGGCGGCTGGCTGGCCCCGGGGGGGCGCCTGGTGTGGGAAGCGGGGCGAGGCACCGCCAAGACGGTGCCAGCGGGCTGGCGGGAGCGGCGCCGACGCACCTACGGCTCCACGGAGCTGGTGGTGTTGGAACCAGAGCATCCCTTGGAAGCGGAGAATCCGTGAAGGCCGCCAGGCCGCAACGGCGACCGATACACGAAAAAGCGACGTCAGGACCAGCCTGGCGTCGCAACTGAATCGGGGGGATTGTCCGGGAAAGGGGGGGGTGTCCGGGCTCTGGCTCAGCTCAGGGCGTTGCCGCGGCGGTATTGGTTCCAGGCCGCCACGAACAGGCCGACCAGGGTGACCGGGATCAGTCCGAGGACGATGCCGCAGAGGAGGGGTTCAATCACGGAGAATCACCACAAGGCGCGTGCAGGCATTCTTCCACGACCTCCTCCCCTCTGGCGACCGTTTCTCGATCTGTGACAGGCCCCATTCCCGTTGTCGCTTCCTCCAAGGCGTCCACCGCAGCCCCCGCGGCAGCGGCGGACGCGGCCGGGGCGCCTCCCGCGCCCGACGCGCGGGTCCCGCAAGGTCGGCGTCTGCTGACGCTCCTCGCTTTGGTGGCGGGCCTGGCGGTGCTGGTCTTCAGCCTGGTGGTGCTTCTGCCAGGGCTGCGGGCCGATCCCTACACCCGCGCCACCCTGCAGCTGCGCGGGGATGAGGGCAACGGGGGGCGTCTGTTCCGCCTCAACTGCGCCGGCTGCCACGGGCTGGCCGCCCAGGGCCTGGTGGGGCCGAATCTGCATGGGGTGGCGCAGCGCAAGAACGATCGCCAGTTGATTCAGCAGGTGGTGAGCGGTCGCACGCCGCCGATGCCCCGCTTCCAGCCCGATCCGCAGACGATGGCGGATCTGCTGGCCTTTCTGCACAGCCTGCCTTGAACCTTCATCTGGTGCTCGTGGAACCGCGCGGCGCCCGCAACGTGGGCAGCGTGGCTCGACTCTGCGCCAACTTCGGCGTCGACAGCCTGCGCCTGGTGGCGCCCCGCTGCGAGCCGCTGAGCGAGGAGGCGCGGCAGATGGCCGTGCATGGCGTCCACCACCTGGAGCGGGCGGAGGTTCATGAGGATCTGGCGTCGGCGCTGGCGGATTGCCAGCGGGTGGTGGCCGCCACGGGCCGCCTGGAGGCGCCGCCGCTGCCCCTGCGGTCCCCGGCGGAGGCCCTGGCCTGGCTGCTCGCCCCCGATGGCGACCCCCCGCCCGAGGCGCTGGCGGCCCCGCGGGCGCTCGTGTTCGGGCGCGAGGACCGGGGCCTCTCCAACGGCGAGCTGCTAACGGCGGGGTGCCTGCTGCACATCCCCGCAGCGGCGGTCTATCCCTCCCTCAACCTCTCGCACGCCGTGGCGGTGGCGCTGCACCACCTCTGGACGTTGCGCCAGGGGCCAGCCGGGGCCCCCGCGCCGCCGCTCCCCGCCCCCGCCGCCCCCCTTGCCGAGCGGGGCGCCGTGGAGGCCACCCTGCGGGATGCGGAGGCGCTGCTGCTGGAGGTGGGCTTTTTGCTGCCCCACACCGCGCGGGCGCGCATGGCGAAGGTGAAAGCGCTGCTGCAGCGGGCCCAGCTGACGGAGAACGACGTGGCGCTGCTGCGGGGGATGGTGTGCCAGTTGCGCTGGGCCAGCCGCCGGGGTGGACGGGAAGGGGAGGGCCACTAGCGTCGGAGCGCCCTCTTCCTCCCCAGCGGTCTTGTGACGAACAGTCGCCCGCCCCGCTCCGCCGGCTCGTCCTGGAGTGGTCCCTTGTTGCTGATCCTGCGCCTGGCGGTGATCGGCGCCGGGCTGGGGGTGATCGCCGGCACCGGCCTGAAGCTGCTGGCGCCCCGCCTGGCCCAGGGGGCGGTGGGGGTGCCGCGGATCGATCCGGCCCCCCGGCTGCTGCCTGGCGGCCACCGGGGGCTGGGGAAATTCGAGCCCCGGCGGGAGCTCACCGCCGTGAGCCAGAGCTGGGCCAAGCTCGCCGCCGCCCAGAAGGGACTCACCGCCTCGGGTTTTCTGCTGG
>VGQX01000294.1 GCA_016882305.1 Cyanobacteria bacterium K_Offshore_surface_m2_239 | reverse complement strand
GGGGTCCTGGTAGGGAGAGCCAATTCAGGGCTTCAAACCGTTCGAAATCGCGATCGAAACTCACCAGGCGCCAGCCATTGGCGATCGCCAGGGCCGCCAGATGGGCATCGGTGCAGAGACGTGCCGAGACCGCACCACCGCGCAAGAGTTGATGAAACACATCCCAGCCGTCGTCCTCCGGCTCGGCCACGCGCACGCCCGGCTGTTGGCAGAGGGTGTCGAGCAGGTTGGAGGCCTCCGCCGGGTTCCTGACAGCCGTGCCCATCAGCTTCGGCTGGCACACCAGGCGCACCAGTCCCAAAGCGGTCACCGTGCAGAAGAACACCTGTTCAGCAGCCTGGTGTTCCCAGTACGCAACGGCGTGGTGGTGATGGCTGTGTACAGGCCAGATCAACGCCAACCAGACATTCAGATCGGGCAGGTCTACAGCGGTGCTCATGGCTCGAGCAGCTCAAACAGGGCGGCGTTGCTGAGCACGTGATCCTCCAGGGCCAGCGAACCGTTCAATCGCGGCAGCGTGGCCGCGGATCGTGACAACCCGGCGCGGGCGGGCGCGGCACGGAGCCCTTCCTCCACATAGTGGCGCAGCAGCTGCTTGAGGGTGACGCGCTCGCTGGCCGCTCGGGCTTTCAGGCGTGCGAACAGTGGATCCGGCAGTTCCAGGGTGGTGCGCATGCTTCAGTCGATGGTGTGCGCATCTTAGTGCGCATCAATGCGCAGGGCCATCGCCTGGGCTGGGCTGCGGGATCCGCCAGTCATTCCCAGATCTCCACCGCCCGCTCCGCCGCAAGTACAGCAAGCCGAGGCGGGCGCCGTTGGCCTGGTAGGTGGCCCTGGTCTGGCGCAGGGCACAGGCGTCTTGGGCCCCGGATTTTTTGGTGGCCGAGTGCTCTGCGTCGTCACGCCCGCACAGCAGGGGGCGGACGCCCCTGCGGCCCACAGGGCACCCACCCTTGGCGCCGCAGGCTCCGCCAGAGCCGCAGGGCCTCTGCGCGGGGATTCTCCTGGCGGCGTTTGAGCAGGGGCTCGCGCTGACCGGGGAGCCATTCGCCGCTGGTCACCTCCAGGGTCTGCAGGCAGCGATCCCAGCGGGCGGGGCGGAAATGGAGCACCAGGGCGGCCATCGCTGAGCCAGGCCTCCCTCAACCCGCCTCCGGCGCCCAGCCCCGCTGGCGGGTGAGGTCGTCGGTCCAGCCCTGGCAGCGGTGGCTGAGGTGCTCGCCCTGGGCGATCAGCCCCTGGTGCAGCTGGCAGGTGAGCAGGGGGATGCAGTTGGGGCCAGCGTGGTGGCGAAACCAGTGGCAGGTGAGGCACACCTGGCGGCTGCGGCTCGCCATCAGCACATCCTGGTCGCGGAAGGGCCAGTCCTCCATGGCCTCCAGGGGCCTGGAGCCTGGCGTGACGCTGCGGGGGGAACGGGGGGCCATCGCCCTTGTCGACAGTGCACATGTACTGGAACGGTTCGGGGAGGGTGGTGTTCGCCCGTCTGTCGGTTGTGATGGTGGCGCTGTCGCGGCCTGTCGCCGCCTCACGACCTCCCCCGCGCCCTCCAATGCCCCTTCCTCCTCTTGGTAAGGGGGCAGGGGCGCCAGCCAACGATCCATTTCCCGATCAAGAAACCCCAGATGGTGGCGGGGGCCACTGGATTGAGGTCTGAAGCATGCGATTTGCAGCCAATTCTGGCCGCTTCAAAAGGGATTGAGCCTCCACCACAAAAGGCATCTCCAATGTGCGGAGCATGACCGAAGAATCGATGACCAAGTTGTTCGACTAACTCTGGAAGGCTGGCAGCCGATGTTCTAAGATGTTCATTAATATCTTGCCAAGCTGCAGGTGATGGGCCTATGACATTCTCGGGTCTCTCACACACGCCGAGGCGTTCAATATAAGGCAGAGTATCAAATGAAGATCGGCTAGAGATCGGTCGTCTGCGTTGCTCATCTAAGCGAGCTCGCTGTTCATCGCTGAGGCTTTCCCAGATCTCGGCAAGCACAAACTCCTTCTCTTCGTCACTAATGCCACGCAGAAACCCACGTGCTCCAAAAAACTTGTCTTGAATCTCTGAAGGGGCCGCTTCCCGCCAAGCTTTTACTGGGATTTCCCCCTTTTGACGCTGCCAAGTGCCGTCGTCGTCCATGGTGAGGATCTTGAGAAAAATCTCGCGATCTTTCTTCGGATTGTCAGATGCAGGCATGAGCATCCCAATGATGCAGGCCCGCACCAGGATCAGCGGTTTGCGTCCCCACCACTTCCCAAGCCCGGTCAGGGTCTGACCC
>VGQX01000293.1 GCA_016882305.1 Cyanobacteria bacterium K_Offshore_surface_m2_239 | reverse complement strand
CCTGGCTTCAGCGGTTCCCTGGCCAATCTGGCGGAGGTGCGAACGCCCTTTGCCAGGCGGCCAACTCCGCCTCCGTGTTGACATTCGTCAGGGCCATGGCGGGGAGCGGGTGGAGGCGCACCACCTCGGTGGCGAGCCAGCGCCGCAACCCCCGTTCCCCGCGCTCCACGGCCGCCCCCAGCCGTTGGCGTCGTCCGGCGTCGCTGGGGTAGAGGCCCACCAGGGGCTGGGGGGGCAGGGAGGGCTGATCGGGCGCGGCGATCCAGATCGCGGCGGGGTCGGCGCGGGAGGCGGCCAGCAGCTCCCGCAGGTGGACCGCCGTGAGGGCGGGCAGGTCGATCGGGCAGAGGAGGAGGCGGGCCTCGGGGTGGACCGCCATCAGGCGGGCGAGGGCCACCAGGGGGCCGGCGGGGCGGCGGTCCCGGTGGGGGGGCGTCGATTCGGCGAGCGGGGGAGGCTCCTCAGGTTCGGGGAGAAACTCCAGGGGGATTCCGCAGGCGGCGAAGGGGGCGACCAGCCCGGCGGCGCGCTCCCGATGGGCCGGCCAGCCGCTGAGCAGGCTCACCGGCGCGCCCAACGCGGCCAGCAGGCGCAGTTGGCGTTCCAGCCAGGTGTCGGCCTCGGGGTGGGGCAGGAGCGCTTTGTCGCGTCCCAGGCGGCGGCTGGCGCCGCCGCTGAGCAGGCAGCAGCGCAGGGGCGGGTTGGGTGTCATGGCCGGGACGTCGGGGAGGATGGGGGCAGACCAGAGGGGGGCAACACCTTGAACGTTGGTCCTCTCCTCCCCTCGCGGCTCGGCGCCCTGGACCGCTGGCGTGGCGGGCGGGCGTCGCTGGCGGGCGGCCTGGTGACGGTGGTGGCGCTGTTGTTCCGCTGGCAGCTCCAGGAGGCCCTCACCCTGGCCATCCTCGCGGCCATGACCAGCGACCTCGCGGTGGTGTCGCGGCTGCTGGTGGATCTCTCCCCGGAGGACTCGCGCCAGTTCTTCGGCGGGCTCCAGCCCAATCGCTCCCGCTTGTTGCGACGCACGATTTTGATGGCGTTCATCGCCGTGCTGGTGCTGGGTTTTTGTGTGCATGACACCCTGGCGCGCGCGGGGCCACTGCCGGCGCGGTTGCGCATCGCGCTCTTCTTCGCGGCCATCTTCAGCACCTGGCTGGAACTTCATCTCGCCTTTGCGTTCTACTACGTCAAGGCCTACTATGCGGGAAATAAAACAGGGCAGGAAGCAGGGGAAGATGCTCAGGTCTTCATTTTCCCAGGTAATGACAATCCTGCCTTTTCTGATTTTCTATATGTGGCCTATTCCGTGGCCTTGACCTTTGCGATGAGCGATGTGGACGCGGAGGATTCGAAGGTGCGTCGCGTTGTTCTTCTGCAGGCTCTGGTGAGCTTTCTTTTTTATACCATCATCTTCAGTGTCGTCACCAATCTGATGGTTTCATGAGCGGCTGTTCAAGGGCGGGTGGGAGCGTCCGCTGGCCCGGCGGTTGTTCAGTTCCGCCAGCAGCAGGGGAAGATCTGCCAGCAACACCGTTTGCAGCGGGCTGATGGCCAGCCCGGCGGTCGCCAGCGACGACAGCGCGTGGGTGAGCCCGATCAGCCAGAGGTTGGTGCGGGACACGCGGGCCATCTCCCGGCTCCATGCCACCAGGCGCGGCAGCCAGTGCGGATCGTCCCCGACCGTCAGATCCAGCAGGTCGGGAGGCAGCAGTTGACTGCCATGGAGCCGAAGGCCGATCGCCACGTCCGCCCGCGTCATCGCCGCCAGGTCGGCGAGGTCATCGCCGAGCCAGGCCACCACTCGGCCCTGGCCCTGAAGCGCGGTGACGGTGTCCAGTCGCCAGGAGAGGTCGTCCGCCGCCGTCTCGGGCGCCTCCAAGGCCATCACTTCCATCCCCATCCGCTCCAGATGGTCGCGTGCCTCCTGCCAGCGGGCATCGGGCTGGCGCTGGAGCGTCACCTCGCCAAGACGGGTGTTGCCCTCTCGAATCTCCAGCCGCTCCACCGCGCCGGGGTTGTTGGCGCGACGGCGCGGGAGCAACGTGAGTTGGCGACCGTCCTCGAGCTCCAGGCACCAACCCGCCCGTTTCTCCAGGCAGGACACCCGTCGGGGCCTCCAGGCGGAGGGGCTGGCGGTGGCCTCGCTGTCGCCCGGTGCCGGAAGCGGGGGCTGGTTCGGGTCCTGGAGCCCTCGCGCCAGATGCCGCCGCAGGTGGGCCAGCAGAAGGACCAGCTCCCCCGGCTGGGCGCCGCCGGCCTTGGTGCGCCGCTCGCTGGGT
>VGQX01000292.1 GCA_016882305.1 Cyanobacteria bacterium K_Offshore_surface_m2_239 | reverse complement strand
AGAACAGTGCGCCGCTGCGCTCCTGTTGACCTCGCATCTGATCCGCTTCGGCTGATCCATCATCGCAGGGCTGGCCGGGTTTTTCAGCGAACTCTTAACGACGAGCAGCAAATGTCGCATGACGCGCAGCAGATGTAGTCCGCCGGCCGGCGAAGCCGTAGCAACTCGATCGGCTCTGCCTTCCGCCCGAGCCCGAGCCCAACTCGACCCCTCCACCAGCAACCGTGAGCGATTGCGAATCTGGGGCTAGGGCTGGGGCTGGAGGCCGCCCAGGGATGGATCGAGCAGCCCCTCCCCGTAGCTGCCGATGCCGATCAACAAGGCGTGGCGACGCACCATCTCCCCTCAGCTCAGCCGCATCACGCAGGCTTCCACCCGGCTCAGCAGGGCCTCCAGGGCCGCTGGTGCCACCACCAGGCCCATGGGCTGCACCAGGCCGAGCCTTGGCTTGTGGGTATGGGTGTGGGGGCCGGGGGGGATTGGGGGCATCAGGGCAGCTCCCGGGGGTTGGAACCAAGACGCAGCAACAGTGCCTGGCGCAGGAGGCTGGCCATCTCCTTGAGCTCCAGAAGTTCTTCCGTGGAGGTGTCGAAGCCTGGATAACGATTCATCACCCCCGACACCGTCAGATCCTCCAATTCGTCCTCGCCCCAGCTCCAGCCAGGATCAAGCTGTTGCAGTGATCGTGATAACGCTACCAGATCATGGGTTTTCTTGAAGGTCTGCCCCAGCTGCAGCAAGCGCGCTTTGATCAGTTTCTCAACACACTGTTGCAAATGGTAGACATAGCCGTCGCGCATGCGAGGACTGATCAAGGAAAGGTCAACTTCAGTCCAGTCCCAGTCGCCCTCTGCCTTGGCGATCCACTCCTCCACCAGAGGGTTGCGCTCAGCCATAGAGCACCTCACCGTGATCCAGGGCCTCGCGAAGGATTGGATCGCCCCAGCGATAACGGGGCTCAACATCTTCCGGACGCCAGAGCAACAGATCAACCCAAAAGTCAGGCTTGCAGGCCCTGCGGATTTCGCGACACTTGGCAAAAGGCCGCCCTTCATAAGCCATCACCACGAGGATGTCGGCATCGGAATCCGGGCGGGCATCTCCTCGTGCCTGGGAGCCAAACAGGATCACCTTTTCAGGGGAGAAATGATCAACCAATCGCTGCGTGAACGTCTCAATCCCCTCACGGGTCACAACGCGGCTGTTGTCCGGCACGGGGTTGGTGGAGTCAGCCATTAGCAGGTGAGCTCCAGGGCGGCAAACCAATGCCGTAGGCCAGTCTGCAGGGCCTCCTCCACCGCCGCGATGCCGCAGCGCTTGAACTCGGCCGGGCGGAGCACATTCAGCGGCTGGGCGGGCACTGACAGGAATCGGTGGGCCGAAGTTGAATTCTACGCAGTATGCGCATCGATCGGTACGGAAGACATTTCCGAGGCTGAGGATCGCGTGAGGCGGCCATGGGCAGGGGGCCTCGCGGAACTGGTGCAAGGCGGGCGAAGACGACCAGGCCTGCGCAGCCAGGCCCCGCGACAGCGAGGGTGAGCCTGTGGAAAAAATCGAGCGCCTCCGGCGCCGGGGGAAATAGCCTGGAGCCGCAATCCAACAGCCAGGGTTAAGAAACAGCCAGTGTTGAGGGATTGATGGATTAAGAGTTAAGGGAAGGGTCCTGGGGGAGGCAAACCACACGGAAACCGACGCTGAAGTAGGCATAGCCGGGCTGGTCGTGGATGCGGCTGGCCGAGCGGCAGTCCCCGGGGAAGTAGTCCCAGGAGCCGCCGCGCAGCAGCCGCTGATCTTGGTTCCCGCCAATCACCCAGGCAGTGCCATCCAGGGGAGCGTCCGCATAGCTGTCACGCCAATGGTCCAGGCACCATTCCCAAACGTTGCCGTGCATGTCTTGGAGGCCCCAGGCGTTGGCAGGGAAGCTCCCCACCGGCGTCGTCTGCTGGCGATACTCACCCTTGGGGCCATTGGCATAGGTGATAGTCGCCTTGTAATTGGCCAGTTCTGGCGTGATCGTTTCACCGCAGGCAAACGGCGTGGTGGTGCCAGCCCTGCAGGCATATTCCCATTGCGCTTCGCTGGGCAGGCTGTAGCGGCGACCGGTGCGCTGGCTCAAGCGCTGGCAATATTCCACGGCCTCATGCCATCTCACCTGTTCCACCGGGTGATTGGCTCCTTTGAAATAGGCTGGATCAGGATTGAGATTCAGCTCCAGCTTCGGCCAGCCCGCCACCACCCGCCACTGGGCCTGGGTTACCGGGGTCTGCCCCAGATAAAAGCCGCTCAGACGCACCGAGTGCTG
>VGQX01000291.1 GCA_016882305.1 Cyanobacteria bacterium K_Offshore_surface_m2_239 | reverse complement strand
CTTCCAGGAAGCAGTGCGCGCGGTCGATGCGGATGAGGGTGCGGTTGATGTCGGATTCGCCGACCTGGCCGTGGCGTGTTTTGCCGTGGTGCACCTCCAGCAAACCCGGTGGGGGTGGGGCGCCATCAGGGGATTTGGGGCGATCGATGAGCCACACGGCGGAGGCATAGCGCTCCAGTTCGGAGGTGCCCGCCAGATGGGACACATCGGGGCCGGTGGTGGAGCCGTAGGCGCCGCGATTGAGCTGGGCGACGATCAGGATGTCCAGATCGCAGCGGCCGGCGAGGGCTTTGAGGGCCATGGCGCGGTTGGCCAGCTCAGCGGTGGTCTGGTTGCCGTAGCCGGGGCTGGCGCCCATGGCGTGGAAGTGATCGAGCACCACCACAGACAGCTCGGGGTTGGCGGTTTTGGTGTCCTCCACCAGGGCGCAGACCTCCTCGACGGTGGCGGCAAAACGGGACTGGTAGTGGAGGGCGCCCATGGGGGTGCCATCGGGCTGTTGCTGGGCGGCAAAGGTGGTGAGCCAGGGTTCGAGGCGGTGCAGGTCGTCGCCAGCGATCACCCGGCCCCGACCCTCCAGGTCATTGCTGCCGTAGAGGGGGGTGGGGAGGCCATGGGCGCGGCGGCAGTAGTGGGCGAGCAGGCGGGCGGCGATGGCGCGACGGGAGAGCTCGCAGGAGAGGACGAGCACGGAGGCGCCGTTGAAGGCGAGGCCCATGGCGGCGGCGATGGCGACGGTGGTTTTGCCGACGCCGGAGCGGGCGGCGAGCACCCAGGTGCCTTCCCCCTTGCCGGGGAGCACGCCGCCGCGCATGTCGAGATCAAGGGAGGGGATGCCTGTGGAGACAGGTTTGGGGCGCTGATCGAGGGGCATGGAGGCCAGGGCGATGCATTCAGCCATCCCCTCGCGCATCGAGAGCACGGAGCGGGTGTCGCGGAAGTAGCCGGTGGTCAGAGCACGAGCCTCATTGAGGGCGGCCCGGCAGTACTGGAGTTCAGCCTCAATGGAGAGGGCGGTGGTTTTGCGGCTGATCAGGGTGCGCAGGGCGCCGTAGAAGATCTGCCGGGCCTTGGCCGACTGGAACAGATCGCAGGCGATGGGGAAATCGAGCGGGGAGGCGAGTGCCGCCCAGGCGAGCAGATCGGCGAGGGCCACTTCCAGTTGCTGGAGGGAGCCTTGGTAGCGACCATCAGCGAGCCGCAGGCGGGCGTCTTGACGGATGGCCTCGGCGTTGATCGTGCGCACATCGCGCTGACCGCGAAAGATGGCGTCGATTTCGGTGGCCACCAGCCGCAGCTCCGCTGTGCTCCAGAGGCGAGCGGGGACGGCCTCGTCGTAGCGGAGGCCGATGCGTCGGCGAAAGAGACCCCAGCGGGGGCTGTGGTCGCCCTGGCCAACGAGCACGCCGCAGAGGAGAGCCCGCTCATGGTGGATCCACTCCTCGGGGGTGGGTTCGCCTGATGACTGGCCATGGATGCCCTGCAGGACGCCATGCGGGGTGGCGTAGCTGGAGCCCATGGCGCTGGGGTTGCAAGGAATGGGTGCGACAGGCAGGGGGCCCTCAGGTGTGGCAATCCAGTCGCCCTGATGGATGAGTGCATCGAGCCGGGAGGGATCAAAGGCGGCGGCGGAGTGCTCGGGGATGGGGAAGGGCGAGGACGCCGCAGGTCGCCTGGACTGGGGTGATGGCGGAGCGGAGGGGGGCGCCTGGTCCGTGGCTGACGACGCGAGGGAATCCTCAACAGGTGAGGGTGGCAAGCCCCTGTGGCCGGTTGGGACCAGCGAGGTGGTGGCGGGTGCAGGTGTTTTGGGTTGACGTGCGGGGCTGGTGTCAGCGGAGCGATGGGGCCTGGTGGGGCTCATGGGGTGGCGAAAGCGTGGGGATCAGGGGACGCGACGCTTGGTACAGGGCAGGGGATGGCGGCAGGACGTGCTGGCAACGTGCGCCAGGGCGAGATGCAGGCGCGCAGGGAGGCCAGAGCTTGTGCGGGGAGCCGGCGAAAGAAGCCAGCCCGGGAAGAGGATCCAGCGTTTGACGTGCAAGCGTCGCGGACTCAACCAGCGCGGGCCGGAGGCCGGAGCGGTGTTGGCTGCAAGCCTTGTGAGAGCAACCGACGCCGGTTGGCGGGGTCGGGTGGCGTGGGCAGCGCAGGGCGACGGGGATGGGTGATCGGCGACCATGGGGGCCGCTGGAGGCTGGGCGGAATCGGCTGCGACGCACGGGCCGGATGTCGCCTGGTTGACGATGCACCGAGCGATGCACCGAGCGATGCATCGAGCGATGCATCGAGCGATGGATTGGGCGATGGGTTGGGCGGTGCGCTGCT
>VGQX01000290.1 GCA_016882305.1 Cyanobacteria bacterium K_Offshore_surface_m2_239 | reverse complement strand
CGATGGTGGGCTCGCCATGGCCGTGGAGGGTGACCCACCAGCTGCTGATGCCATCGATCAATTCGCGGCCGTCGTCCAGCTCCAACCACACGCCCCGCCCGGCCACGACCCGCAGCGGCGGATCGGCGAGGGCCACCTGGGTGGTGGGATGCCAGAGGTTGGGATGCCAACCCGGCGCCGCGGAGGTGTGCTCAACCATCGGCAAAGCCGCCCGTCCTTGCCATGATGGAGGAGTCACCTCCCGCCCGGGGGATCACCATGGCTCGATCCCGCCAGCCCTCCGATCGCTTCCTGACGCCGCCGGATGGACCTCCCTCCGCCCGGAGGACATCGTCCACTCGCGGCCCGTGGAGCGCCACGGAGTTGTTCGCCGAGGGGCAGTGGCAGGCCATCCGGGTGGCTTTGGAGCAGGAGGGCTGGAGCGCCAGCCAGATCGAGCGCGTGCACGACCACCTGCGCCAGGGCTGGCCCCTCTCGATGGCCAAGCGGAATGTGGCTGCCCTCACGCGCCAGTGCCCGCTGCGCTCCCGCAGCGCTGAGGGCCGGGGTTGAGGACCGGGGCTGAGTTCAGCGGCAGTCGGGCGGGCGACGACCCGGCCAGAGGGCCTGCGGGCAATGGGCCCAAAAGCGCAGCGACTCCTCGAAGTCGGTGAACAGCGTGAGGATGGTCATGCACACGCCCGCCACCGCCGCAGTGACCAGCCAATCGCGCCTGCGCATCTTCATGAGGCGAGCTTAAGCGGCAGGGCACTGGCCCGCCATTGGGCCGCCAGGGCGCTGGCGGTGAGCGGGGCCAGCGGGGGGAGCTGGGCCAGCACGGGCACACCGCCGAAGGCTTCCAGGGTGCGGGGGTTGTCGGGGTGGAGGGGGCCGTTGAGGACGAGGCCGAGCACGGGGATGGCGCGCTGGCGCAACGCCTCCAGGGAGAGCAGGGTGTGGTTGAGGGTGCCGAGGCCGCTGCGGGCCACCAACAGCACCGGCAGCCCCCAGCGGGCGATCTGCGCGATCTGCAGCGCCTCGGGCCCGCCCTCACGGCGGAGGGGCACCAGCAGCCCGCCCGCGCACTCCACCACCAGCGGCCCGGCGACAGCCGGCAGGTGGAGGGCGGCGGGATCGATCGCGACGCCCTCGCGCTCCGCCGCCCAGTGGGGCGACACGGGGGCCTGGAGGCGATAGGCCTCCGGCAGGATCCGCTCCGGCGGCAACGCCAGCAGCTCCCGCACCCGCTCGCTGTCGCTGCCCTCCGCCAGGCCGCTCTGCACCGGCTTCCAGTAGCTGGC
Source organism: Cyanobacteria bacterium K_Offshore_surface_m2_239 (assembly GCA_016882305.1). Taxonomy (GTDB): domain Bacteria; phylum Cyanobacteriota; class Cyanobacteriia; order PCC-6307; family Cyanobiaceae; genus Cyanobium. The sequence continues at coordinate 1,098 of VGQX01000290.1, read as the reverse complement.
GCCAAGGCCCTGCACCACCAGGGCGCTGACGATGGTTTTGCCGACCTCGGTGTCGGTGCCGGCGATCACAAGGCGCATGGCGGGGGTGTCGGGGGGGCCGTCGCGGGAGCGGGAGCGGGAGCGGGAGCGGAGGAGGGAGCGGAGGCGGGTTGACGAGCGACCAGCAGGAGCACCTCCCAGCTGAGGGCGCCACCGGCGGGCCAGGCCGCCAGGAGGCGTCGCCAGTCGCCGGGGGAGAGGGCGGCGGCCCGGGTCGTGGCGTCGGCGCCGATGGCGCGCAAGGCGCGCAGCGCCCGCAGGGCGGACTGGGCGGACTGGGCGGAGGCGGCTGCGGAGGCGGCGGCGCACCGGGCGCCCCCTGGCGCTGCCGGGCCCGAAGCGTCCGTCCGGCCCGAGGGGGAGCTGGCGGGACCCGCCCACGTCCGTCCCGAAAAGGTGAGCACCTGCGCCTGCAGCGGCTCCAGCCCGGCGGCGCTGGCGGCGGCGAGGAGGGTGTCGGCGGCGGGAAGCGGCAGGGCGCTGCAGGGGACCTGGGCCGCGCGGGCCGCCTGGCGCCATTCGGGAAAGCTGCCGGCCGTGGGCACGCTGAGCAGCAGCGCGCCCCCCGGCGCCAGCCGCTCAGCCCAGAGGGCGAGGGCGGCGGCGGGATCGTCCAGCCACTGCAGGGCGAAGCTGGAGGTGAGCAGGGCGGCGCCGCGCAGCTGAGGCGGGAGGCCCTGGTTGAGGTCCCAGGGGAGGGTGGGGCCGGCGCTGTTGCGCGCCAACGCCTCGGGGCAGAGATCCAGCTGCGCGATCGGCGCTGGCAACGCCAACCCCCAGGCGGCAAGGGCGCGTCCCACCAGGCCCGTGCCGGCGCCGAGGTCGGCGCAGGGGCCGTCCGGCAGGCGCACCGCGGCGCGTTCCGCCCCGGTGGAGTCCCCTGCGGGGGAGCGCTCCACAAGGTGGTGGGCGGCCACCCCCGCCAGCCGCCAGGCCATCCCCCGCTGCAGCGGCGCCATCGGTTCGTAGCGGGCGACGCCCCGGGCGAAGGCCTCCCGCACCCGCGCACTGAACGGTGTCGAGGTCATGGCGGGCACGGGGTCATCGCGGGCCAGGGGG
>VGQX01000289.1 GCA_016882305.1 Cyanobacteria bacterium K_Offshore_surface_m2_239 | reverse complement strand
AAGGAGGGCTCATTTTCCTTGAAGTTCTAGCGAAAGAATCGTGCGAAGATTCATGCCTTCCCGCCCCCGAGGCGGCTTTTTTATATCCGAGGTTGCAAGCCAAAAACACGCATTATTCGAGGTGCCCTGAAAGTCATATCGTCTCACAGCCAAAGCCTCTTAAAACCAAAGTCACCCAAAACCAAAACCTCTCAGAGCCAAAACCGCTTGACTTGTTTTTCCGTTAACCGCGCGAACAAGCGCGGAGCGTGATCTGGGCCTCTGGAGGCCTGGTTCGCCTCTCCCTGACACCGACCCCAGTCACTCCTCCCCAACCCATGCTCGCCAGCGGGCCCGTTCCCATTTCCCCAGCGCATTCGGCCGCAGCTCCGGGCACAGCCGCCAGTCCGCCGGCCGTTGCGCTGCGGGAAGCGCCAGCGCCAGTCGTCGCAGCGCCTCCAGCAGGTTTTCGCCGCTCGCTTCGTCCCCTCGCGGCCGCACCTCCCGCAGCCGCACCAGCCCCACCAGGCGCTCGCCCCACTCCCGATCCAGACGCGCCACCACCAGCAGCTCCTCCACCGGCAGGCTCCGTTCCAACACCAGGCGATGCAGCGCCGCTTCCACCTGTTCGGGAAACACGGTTTCCCCGCCGCTGTGCACAGCCCCGTCCAGGCGCCCCAGCACGGTGAGCCCCTCGGGCGCCAGGCGGCCGCGATCGCCGCTGCGCCACCACCCCCCCGCTTCCGCCAGGGGGCACAGGCAGCCGCCCGCCAGATGGCCCGGACTCAGGCTCGTGGCCCGCACCTCCACCGCGCCATCGTCCGCAGCGACGCGCACGCGGGCATGGGCCAAAGGGAGCCCGCAGCCCTCCACCCCTCCCAAAAAAGCGTCCGGCGCCAGGGCTGTCACCATCGAGCCGGTTTCCGTGCTGCCGTAGCAGGGGGCCAGCCGCAGCCCCTCCCGCCGGCAGCGTTCCGCTTCCGCTGACGCCAGGGGCGCCCCGCCCACCCAAATCACCGCGAACCCCCGCAGCCAGTCCACGCCCGCCGGATCGGCCAGCAGACGGTGCAGCTGGGTGGGCACCAGGGAGAGCAGGGCGGGGCGGCGGCGGGGCAGGGGCAGGGCGGCGGCGAGGGCGTTGGGCTGCCGCAGCAGCTCCGGCGCCAGCACCGCATGCTCCGCCCCCCACTGCCGGGCTCGCAGCCAGGGCATCAGGCCGCTCACGTGGTGCCACGGCAAGGGGTTCACCAGCAGGGCCGCGCTGGGATCGAGGCCCAACACCCCCAGCCAGGTGCCCGTGGCGGCGGCGGAGACCTCCAGCCGGTCCAGGGGCTGCAGACACCAGCGCCGTCCGCCGCCGCTGCCGCCACTGCCCACCACCACCGCTGGCCCATAGTCCGCCATCCCTGGCAGAGCCTCTCTTCCGCCGTTCCCGACCCTTCCGCCCATCGCCTCCGCAACGTCTTCCCCCCCGTCCTCCCGCCGGCCCTCCCCGAGGGCCTCCCTCAGGGCCTCCATCTCCAGCGTCGGCGCCAGGCCCACGACACCACCGCGCTGAGACAAGCCCGTCAGCGTCTCCACCAACGCCGGCCAGCCCGCCTCCGTTGGCAGCAGAAGGGTGCAGGGAAGCGCCGGGTCCGCCATCGCCTCAGGTCCGCTCGGGGGGGAGCACCGCGCCTTCCCCATCGACCGCTGTCCGCCCCAAAGTCGGCCCCGCCGCCCCCCAAACCTCCTCCGGCACCGCCGACCCCAGCCCCCCCGGAATCCGCCAACCGGGGGCCAGGCCTGGCGCCACCGGGGTGGGTCCCGCCGCTTGCAGGGCCGCCAGGTGGGCCAGCCAGCGCCGGCCGAGGCCGGTTTCAAAGCTCGTGCTCACCATCCAGCGGGGCTGGCCGGCCGCCAGGGCCCGCAGCAGGGGCCGCGGGTCCCCCTCCTGGGAGGGGCGGCGCACCTGCCAGCCGGGCCAGCGCTCCCGCAGGGCGGGCTCCCGCAGCAGCGCCTCGTCCAGCGCCAGCGGCACCCGCTCGGCCAGCGCCTCCAGGCCCTCCAGGTCCATCGGATCGAGGGGCTGCTCCAGCCACTCCAGCCGGTCCTCGCCCGCCAGCCGTTCCGCCCAGCGCCCAGCGGTGGCGCGGCTCCAGCCCCCGTTGGCATCGAGCCGCAGGCGGGCGTCCGCCGGCAACAGCTCCAGGAGCCGCTCCAGCCACGCCAGCTCAGCCTCCTCGTTGTGCACCCCCACCTTCCACTTCACCGTGAACGGCACGGCCGCCGTCGCCGCTGCGGCTGGACCGGGCGGGGCCGCGGCCGCCAGCCGGGCGCGGAGCACCGCGAGGGCCTCCACGCCCGCCGGCAGCAACCAGGCGGACGGCGGCGCCGCTCGCCAGCCCCCCGCCGCCGCCCCCACCAG
>VGQX01000288.1 GCA_016882305.1 Cyanobacteria bacterium K_Offshore_surface_m2_239 | reverse complement strand
ATGGTGGGCCAATTCCTGCAGAAGCAGAGCCATACTTCTCTCCAGCGTTCCTTTGGGCTCGCCTGCCACTGGGTGAATCTTCAGATGAACTAATCAGCAGCACTCTATTCGATGCTTTTGCCGAGTACCTCAATCTCTACGTCGATCTAGTGCGCGCAGCACAACCGGTAGCAGAAGAACGCTCAAGGTTTCTGCTTGATGGCCAACGGCGCTACACCCACTATCGTGCAGAGAAGGATCCGGCGCGTGGAATGCTCAGCCGCTTCCACGGTGCCGGGTGGACCGAAGCTTATATCCACGAGGTGTTATTTGATCTGGGTCGTCACTACCCTGAATAGTCCGAGATCGTACGCGTTCAGGGGTCAGGCAGCCCCTGCGCAGGACTCCACCTTTGATGGCCCATTGCTGAGCGATCAAGTAACGGTGCTTTGCCTGGCCGAACTCAAGGCTCCGGCAGCAGTGACGGCATCACCCCGCCACGGTGATGGGCAATCCAGGCGTGCTCCAGGAACTGCCAGACATCGCGGCCCTGTTGCCTGAGGCTGGTGGTGACGGTGAGCAGGCGGCTGCGGCAGATCGCACCCTTTGTGGACTGGACCCCATGGCTGATCTTGCGCTGAATCACCGATTGGCGCAGGGCACGCTCAGCGGCGTTGTTGGTGGGCTCGATTCCACGGGTCTCCAGAAAGGTCCATAACGCACCTGTCACCTTCAAGAGCTTTCGGCAGGTGCGCACGGTGCTGGCCCACGGCGTTCGCTCGCCGCGCTGAGCGCCCAGCTCCACCACCTGCTGAAGGGTGGCCTCAAATGCTTGTCGAATCGGCCGGCAGCTCTGTTGCAAAGCGGGCCAGTCGATCGATCCATCCTTGTAGCGGTGCCACTGCTCGAACAGCTGTTGCTGCAAGCTCAGCAGCTGGTCTCCGAACTCGGCGCTGGCGCCCGGGCGTTCGGCGATGGCGGCCAGATCGCGGATCAGGTGCGCCCAGCACAGCTGGCGCTGGTTTAGGGGCAGATGGTTGTAGGCCGAGAAGCGATCGCTCACCACGATCCCGCCAAAGGTGCTCCCGAGCAGCTCAATGGCGGCGGCGGTGGATCGGCTCAGGCCTTGGATGAACACCGTCACCGCGGCGGTGACCATGACCCACTGCCAGCCCCGCTTTCCAGTGGGATTGTTGCCGTCGGCGTTGCCGGTGGGGGCGCCGGTTTCATCCACGTAGGCCACCGGCTGCTGACGGGCAAAGACCAGGGCCTCCTGCATGGGATGCTCCAGCGTGGCGCTGATCCGCTCGCGGATCGCGGCGATCGCTCCACGGCTCATCTCGATCCCCAGCAGCTGATCCAGCAGCGCCTGGGTCTTGCTGAAACTCAAGGGGAAGGCACTGCCCAGCAGACCCACCAGGGCACTGAGCCTTGGACCGTACGGACTGTCTTCCACATCAGCCGGCAGCGTGGCGCAGGTGCTGGTGGAGCAGCAAGGGCAAATCAGCCGATGCAGCCGGTGCTCAATCACCACTGGCGCGATCGGCGGGATCTCGATCACCTGATGGCGCAACGGATCTGGATCCTCTCCCTCAAGCAACGAGCCGCAACGGCGGCAGGCATCCGGGTGGTGGTCCACCACCTCATCCACCCGCTCAATCGGCAGAAGCTCCGGGCCAGATCCGGGATGGCCCGGCTGGCCGCCGCGTTTGCGGCCACTGCCCCTGCGCCGCTCCGGCGGCTTAAACCCGGGCCCGTCACTGGAGGGTGGTTTGGAGGAGTTGCGCGAGCTGCGGCCGATCCGCTCGCGCAGGCTGGCCAGTTCGGTTGCCAATGCGGTGAGTTGGCTGCGGAGCTGCTCGATCTCCTGCTGCTGGACCAGGATGAACTGCCTGGCCTCGGGTGGCCACGACAGCCAATCCGCTTCTGTAATCCCGGCAGGAGGCGTGCTCATCACAGACAGTCTCTGCCTGAGATCCAACCAGGAATCAAGCTGCCGTCAAGGGTTCAGCAGCAACAAAGTTCGCGCTGAGCCATCCCGCCCCCTGAACGGGTACCCGAGATCAAAGCAGGCCGATGGCATGGAGGGGGCCCCGTCCGCTGATCAGCTCCAGCAGGAAAGCGGAAAAACCCACCATCGCCAAGCGACCGTTCCACACCTCGGAGCTGTTATTCCAGCCCCAGGCCCATTTGTCCTGGGGATAGAGCTTCACCGTGGTGGGCAGCGCCGCTACGTGGGCGAGGTTGACCTCGGGGCCCTCGAGGGCGTGCTGCACCAGGTGGGCCAGGGCCTCGATGAAGGCCGGCGTGGTGTCGAGGGCCGGCACGCGGCGGAAGTTGGTGATGCCGGCTTCGGTGGCGATCTCCCGGTATTCGATGTCGATCTCCTCCAGGGTCTCGATGTGCTCGCTCA
>VGQX01000287.1 GCA_016882305.1 Cyanobacteria bacterium K_Offshore_surface_m2_239 | reverse complement strand
AATCATTATTCCGATCGATGACAAGCGCAACGTAAACCAGCCAGCTTCAGTCGCATTGACGAGCTCATGACTGCCAATAAAGTTGTCATTCCCGGAACAGGTAGCGATCTTCTATCTGCCAGGATTGCATTGACCAGTGTATATCATTTTGACATGCCTTCAGCTTGCCCCCAAGAGAACACCTTGGAACATTCAGATTCAGAAGACAACGTTAGAGGCGAGGACGTACGTTGAGATCTCCGCCCCATGCTTCCCCGTCAGCCCCATGTAAAGAGACACGAAGCGATGTCGAATGGGCCCCAAAACAATGACAAACTGAATCTCAGCCAGGTTCCAAGACATGAGCGAAAGCAGCGGCATGGGTGACGGCGGTTGCCTGGATGAAACCATCGTCTACGCCAAGATTCATCCGGCGATTGGCATCGCACGGGTCGGCAATTCCCGGGAGCCTGATGGCTTTTATCTCGGCCCCCAGGTGGTGGATCCAGCGCCGCTGCCAGCGGAAACCTATCGGGACAGCACTGGGGCCCTGAAGCGGGAGGTGGCCCAATTCCGAATCTATGGCTACGACGGAGCGGGCCGCGTGGTGCGCGAGCTGTGCATGGATGCGGACACGGAGATCCGCTGGACCGTGGAACTCGCCAACCACAAGGCCGCCTGGTACAACTTCGAGCTGGCCCTCGATATCCCTGAGGCCGCCAGCGCGCCGCCCTCCACCCGCCGCAACGCCTCCGTCAAGGACCGCTCCAGCCTGTCGATCACGCCGGGCCCCCGCAGCATTGCAGCTCCCGGCGCCCGGGGCGACGACTACCACTTCACAGGTGGCAGCTGCTTTGGCCTGCCGGTGCCGCTCGGTGAGCTGCGCACCGATGATCATGGTCGCCTGCTCGTGTTCGGCGGCCAGGGCAAATCAGCCTCCCGTGACGGCCAGCCGCCCACCACCTTCGCCAATAACGACGGCTGGTACGACGACACCAGCGATGGGCCGGTGAGCGCCATCCTGCACCTGCATGGGCGGCCGATCGCGGTGGCGCCCGCCTGGGTGGTGGTGGCCCCTCCCAACTACGGCCCCCAGCAGAAATCGGTGCGCACCATGCATGCGCTCATGAACGACCTCGCCATCCAGGCGGGCCAATTGCCGCCACCCACCCGGCCCTCGTTTCAACACGATCTGCTGCCGATCTTCAAAGCGATGTGCGATCTGCAATGGATGAATGCAGGCTTCGCCGCTGGTTTCGGCTATGGCATGCCCCAGTATTTCTTAGACCCGTCCTATCTGGCCAAATTATCTCAACCTGGCGACACCTACGCGGAACTGCGCCGCACTGTGGCCACGGCATTTCGCAACCCCTCGGACGAAGACGCCTCCCAAAAGCCCTGGCCCTGGATCTATGGCGATGCCATGAATCTCCCCATGCCACCCATTCCCCGGGCGATGAATTCCCTCACCCCCACCCAACTCTCTCTCCTGCAGAACTGGGCTGAGGGCCACTTCATCGCCGATTACGACCCACACTGCCCCTCACCGCAGCAGATTGAACAGGTGCCCCTGGCAGAACAGCCGGCCATGCTCGATCGCGCCGCCCTGGAGTTCTGCCTCGCGGACGCCTTCCACCCGGGTTGCGAGATGACCTGGCCGGTGCGTCACGCCACCATGTACCAGGAGCCCTACCGCTGGCGCCATCGCGCCAAAAACGATCCCGAGCCCGATTACGGCTCCACCCTCACCCCAGCCGAGGCCACCTCCTACAACGGTCCCCTCTACGGGCAATTCCCCGGTTCCATCACCCGCTGGATGGCGATCCCCTGGCAAACAGACACCGCCAGCTGCCGCTCCGGCTACGACCCCAGCTACGACCCCTATCTGCCCACCTTCTGGCCGGCGCGGGTGCCCAACCAGGTGCTCACCGAGGCCAACTACCAAAAGGTGATAGATCCTTCCCTCTGTCGCGAGGAACGGCTGGCGGCCTTCAACGCCCGCTTCGACTGGGACAACACCCTGGGGGTGGGCTATCCACAACAGCTCGCCACCATGATCGACCATTTCGATCAGCAGGGTCTGGTGCTGGTGCAACCCGGCGTCGCCGACGACCCGGATTTCCCGCCCCAAATGCAGGTGGCCGATCGCGGCGGCGCCACCATGACCGACGAGGAGCGCCTGGAAACCGATCGCGAGATGCGCCGGGTGGCCCGCCTCGGCACCCCCAAACCCCAATAGCCACCGGGGCAACCGCCATGGCCCCGACCCTCTCCCACCCGCTCGACCTCCCCCCCCCTTCACCCCAGCGCTGAATCGCTCCCTTGGGACGTCATCATCGTCGGCGCGGGCCCGGCCGGGGCGGCCCTGGCCTGCCGCTTGCGGCCCCGCCATCGCGTGCTCCTGCTCGAACGCCG
>VGQX01000286.1 GCA_016882305.1 Cyanobacteria bacterium K_Offshore_surface_m2_239 | reverse complement strand
AGTTCGGCGGCCAGCTCAAGCACCGCATCCGGGTTGGCAAGACACAGCCGCTCGAACTGCTCCGGCGTCAGCCGCAGGCTGGCTGAAAGTGCCATGGGCAGGGTGAGGGAGCTAAAGGGCTGCTCGGGGCATAGCCCATCAGAGCCCTGCGGCGCACCGCTCGGCATCTCCCTGAGGGGCGGCGGGGCAACCATGGACCGCGTGGCCGTTGACCTCAGCCTAAGGGCGTTGTTTTGGCGTGCGGCTCACCAAGCAGGCTGAGGCGGCTCTGAGCGACTCCGCTGAACGTCCATTCCCGTTGTGGATGGTTGTCATTCACCCCATGAATCCCCCTCCCAGGCATGTTGCACCTGGGCGGAGGGGACCGTCCGGCGATGGTCAGGCGCGGGGCTGAGCCATCAGCTCCCCGTGGTCCAGCAGACCCGACAGGGCCCTCAACCAGGCGGACCAAGGAGCAGCCTGCCGGTACGTTGTCGGCAGCCTCCACGTTTCGGTGAACACCGACCGCTGGTTCTACGGGGTGTTCCAGTCGGCGCCGGGTCTGATCCGCTGGCTGCTGACGCGGCCCGAGCGGGGAGAAGCCGCGGAGGGCGTGCCGCTGGAGATCGACCGCCAGTACCGCTTCTCCGCCCCGGAGCTCAAGGCCGGCAGCCACCGCCTCGATGGCGTGCTCTGGCCCCTCGGCAGCGACACCGGCTCAGAAGAGCTGCCTGTGGTGTTCCTGGAGGTGCAGATGCGCGCCGATCCCGGCTTTCATCACCGCCTGGCGGCCCAGACCTTCCGCTTTCTGCAGCTCCATCCCCGCATTGAGCACTGGCGGGTGGTGGTGATCACGCCCCACAAACGCCTGAATCTCGGCCCCGTTGCCCCGTTGAGCAGCTTCCTGGAGGCGGTGCATTGGGTGAGCCTCGATGAGCTGGGCCAACAGCAGAACCTCGATGCGGCGATCGACCTGCTCACCCTGCCGGTACGGCCCGAGCCAGAACTTGGGCCGCGCTGCCGGCGCATCCTGGCCCAGCGGAAGGATCTGGAAACGGTTGTGCTCTCTATACTGTTCGAACGCTTCTCACAGCTCAGCAGGGAGGAGATCCTCATGATCGTCGGACTGCCGCTGCAGGAGCTGCGCCACACCCGTGCGGTGCAGGAGATCCTTGAAGAAGGTCGGGAGGCTGGCCGGCAGCAGGAGGCTGCGGCTCTTGCGATCCGCCTGCTGGTTCGTCGTTTCGGCAGCCTGGATCAGGCCAGCCGCGAGCGCCTCGCATCCTTGAGCCTGCCGCGCCTGGAGCAGCTGGCGGAGGACCTGCTCGATTTCAGCGCCCTAGGCGACCTGCAGGGGTGGCTGGCCGCCAACAAGGGCGACTGAGCGGAAAGCAGCCGTCCCTACCGGCCCTCTCGCCACAGCGAAGCCAGCGCTGAACTCCGCGCCAGCCGCCCCGAGAACCCTGCCTTCGCTTGCGGCTGGCTGCTTCCCACCCCTGAGCGATGCGCAAGTGCTGCCGCAGGCGGATTGTGTGGCATCGATGCAGCCGAGCAGGGGCGCTGCCGCAGCAAAACCGCAGCGGATTGAAGAATGCATGCCACCTACGGGAGTGCCACAAGCCCCCCCACGATTAAGCGCAGTTGGCAATAGCCCGCTGATCTTGCAATTTTAAGTGGATGAAAACTCGCCATTTTGCCTCGATTTCCGCATTGGCGGCATTGGCAACCGTTCTCGTTGATGCAGGCGGGGGCAGAGCTGCGATCTTCACGGTTGACGGACAGGATTACGATGTAACCACATTTTCAGGAAGTTATAATGATAATTCCTCACTTTTTGCAACCCCTGCAAACGGTGGGGTGATGCCTTGGTGGGGAAATCAAACCTTAGCTACTCAATTTGCTACGACCATCGCAGCAAGCCTGGGCTTCCCAAATCCTCAATTTAACTTCGATCAAGGTCCTCGCTTTGGATTTGATGTCAACCCTAGTTATGCCTCAATGTCTGCTTGGACCATACAAAGTTCTGTATATACTTCTGTTTTTCAATCGCGTTCTGTTTCAACAGTCTGGGCGCAAGCGACGGTTGTGCCTGGCCCACTTCCTATTTTAGGAGCGGCTACCGCCTTCGGTATGAGTCGTCGTCTGCGTCGCCGCATCAAATCTCAGTCTTACAAGCTCTGAATGTCTTCCGGCTGAGTCTTGTACGGCCACCACAGCCCCACCTCGGCGATATGCCGCCGCAGGCCCTCGTGCCGCAGGCTCCCCCAGTCGGTCACATCAAAGAGATAGGGGGTGGGCAGCTCCTCCAACGCGCCGGCCAGGGCGGCGATGTGATCGATCGGAGCGCTGAAGGCCAGGTCGATATCGGAACCTGGCCGCTGGCGCCCCAGGGCGCGGGAGCCGTAGAGCTTCACCCAGCGAATGTCCGGGAAGCGGCGCAGCACGGCAGTGATCTC
>VGQX01000285.1 GCA_016882305.1 Cyanobacteria bacterium K_Offshore_surface_m2_239 | reverse complement strand
GCCCCCCCTGGCCCGCCCCCGGGTTCTCCTGGCCTTCGCCTTCTTCGACAGCCCCCTCCAGGAGGGGGACGGCGTGGCGGGCGTCGAGGCCGTGCTGCCCCGCTGGCAGCTCAGCCGCCAGGGACGCCACTGTTGGTTGCGGCTGCAGCGGGGCCTGGGGGGGGCCATCACGCCCCGTGCGGTGGCGGAGGAGCTCTGGGAGATGGCCCGCCATCTGGAGGGCCTGGCCGCCCTGTGGGCCGACCTCCCCCCCGCCGCCGACGCCGTGACGCCGATCGTGGAGCGCGGCTCCGATTGGGGGGAGCCCTATCGGGCGGCGCTGCATCAGGGACTGGAACTGGTGGAACGGGGCGACCTGCGCAAGCTCGTTCTGGCGGCCCGGCAGCGCCTGGAGCTCCGCGGACCCCTCGACCCGCGCCAACTGCTGGCCCACCTGCGCCGCAGCCAGCCCGGCAGCTGTCGCTTCCTCTGGCAGACCACCCGCGAGGACGCCCTCCTGGGGGCGTCCCCCGAGCGGTTGTTCAGCCTGCGGCAGGGGTTGCTGCGGGCCGATGCCCTGGCCGGCACCCGCCCGAGCGGCGACGGGGCTCGGGATCTCCTCTCCTCCGAGAAGGACCGCCATGAACACGATCTGGTGGTGGAAACCATCTGCCGGGTGCTCCACCAGGCCGGCCTGTCGCCGCAGCGGCCCCGCCGCCCGCGCCTGGCCCGCCATGGCGGCCTGGTGCACCTTCACACGCCCATCACCGCCCGCCCCCGGGGGCAGACGCCTCTGGCGCTCGCCGAGGCCCTGCATCCCACGCCGGCGGTGGCGGGCCTCCCCCGCCGCGAGGCCATGGCCTGGCTCCGCACGCTCGAACCCTTTGAACGAGGCCATTACGCGGCGCCGATCGGCTGGATCGACAGCCAGGGCGACGCGGAGCTGCGGGTGGCGATTCGCAGCGGGCTGCTGCGTCCGGACAGCTTGGAGATCACGGCCGGGGCGGGCCTGGTGCGGGGATCCGCGCCGGATCGGGAGGAGCGGGAGGTGGCCCTGAAGCTTCGCGTGTTGCGGGATCAGCTGCTGCCGACCGGGGAGGACGCCAGCAGGCGGGCGATCGTCTGATCCGCGATCGGACACGCGCCCAGCCGCTCCACCTCTCGCACCCCGGTGGGGCTGGTGACGTTGATTTCGCTCAGGCGGCCGTCGATCACGTCGATGCCGACAAAAAAGAGGCCCTCCGCCCGCAGCGCTGGCGCCAATTCCGCGCAGATCTCTCGCTCCACCGCCGTGAGCTCCGTCGCCATCGGTTGACCGCCCACCGCCAGGTTGCTGCGGAATTCGCCATCGCTCGGCACCCGGTTCACCGCCCCCAGGGGCTCCCCATCCACCAGCAGGATCCGCTTGTCGCCCGCGCGCACCCCGCTCAGGAAGGCCTGGGCCATCACCGGCAGCGCCTCCATCTGCGTCACCAGCTCCAGCAACGCCCGCAGACCCGGCATCGCCGCCGAGACGAACACCACCCCCTGGCCCGCCCGCCCGGCGAGGGGCTTGAGCACCACCTCCCCCCGCTCGCGCGCGAACCGCGCCAGGGTGTCCACCCGGCTGCTCACCACCGTGGGCGCCATGCGGTGGCCGAAGCGCAAGGCGCTGAGTTTTTCATTCCAGGCCCGCAGCGAGGCCGGGCGATTGATCACCCGCACGCCGCGCCGCTCCCCCAGCTCCAGCAGGTGGGTGGCGTAGAGGTAGGCCTCATCCACCGGTGGATCCTTGCGCATCCACACCACCGGGAAGTGATCCAGGGGCAGCCACTGGATCGCGCCGCAGGTCACCCAGGGATCGGGAACGACCCATCGCCCCTCCTGGCAGGCCATCTCCGCGAACGTCAGCGGCGTGGCGCGCACCCAGGCGCCATAACCGCCGTCGGGGTGGTGTTCGGCGGAAAGATCCGCCAGCTCGCAACACCAGGCCTGACCGCCCGCCCGTTGCAGGGCCTGCATCAGGGCCACGGAGGTGTCCTTGGCGGGGTTGAGCCGCGCCAGCGGGTCGATCACGAACAACTGCCGCGCGCTCACCCCTGTCGTCCCAGGAGGGCATCCAGCTGACCGCGGCGGTCGAGGGCGTGCAAGTCGTCGCAACCGCCGATGCCCTGATTGTTGATGAAGATCTGGGGCAGGCTGGAGCGACCGTCGGCCCGTTGGGTCATGGCGCGTCGCGCCCGCTCGTCGCCATCGATGGCGTATTCCCGATACGCCACGCCCTTGCGATCGAGCAGTCCCTTGGCGCGGATGCAGAAGGGACAGAACCGCCAGGTGTAGATCTCCACGGAGGCGGCTCCAGGGGAGGCCGCCGTGTCGTCTGGAGACATCAGGCGTCAGGGCAGGGGACCAGAATCCTAGGCATGATGCTCCGCGAGAGGCACAGCACTCCGCGTGAGGCACAGCACTCCGCGAGAGGCACAGCGCTCCGCGTGAGCCGCGACGCTCCGCGCTGATAGGGTCAAGCCACCGCTCCATGGTGTCCCGTGCTCGACCTGACGAAT
>VGQX01000284.1 GCA_016882305.1 Cyanobacteria bacterium K_Offshore_surface_m2_239 | reverse complement strand
GGGGGGGGGGGGGAGCGGCGTCAGCCGTCGGGTTCCCAGAAATCGATGATGCCGCCGATGGTCAAATCGGTGTGGATCTCGGGGTTGCCGCAGGCGAAGCGGGCAGCGCTGCCGCTGGCGGTGAACACCCAGTTGCCAACGCTGGCGCCGACGGGATCCACGGCCACGGTGAGCTTGCCCTTGGGGGAGCGCAGGATCCGCAGATTCATGTGCGCCAAGCCTTCCACGCGCTGGGAGCAGACCAGGGAACCAGCGACCTGCATGATTTCCATCAACCTGTGCCCCCCTTGCCGGCCAGGCCGCCGTTGCCGCCGCCGCTGGCGGAGGCGGAGGCGGAAGACGAGGAGGCGGAGGTGGAGCTGGAGGAGGGAGAAGAGCTGGAGGGGGGAGGCGCGCTGGCGGAGCTGGAGCTGCCTTTGGCGATGACCTTGGCCTCCTCCGGATCCCAGTGGTCGATGATGCCGACGATGGTGAGGTCGCTGGGATACGACTTGCTGCCCGCCGCTTCCCGCGCCGCAGAACTGCCCACGCAGATCACCCAGTCGCCCGGCATGGCGCCGACCGCATCCACCGCCACCTTCTGCGTGCTGCCATCGAGCACGACCTGTAGATATTTGTGCTCGAAATCCGGAATGCGGTTGGTGGACACCAGAGGCTTCACCACCTTGCAGATGATCATCTCAATGCCCTCCGACGCTGGCGAAGGAGATCGTGGAGCCCACCGCTTCGGCGGGCACATGGCGATCCTGATCGCGCACGGTCTGCAGAACGTGAATCAAGCCCTGTTGGTGGAGCTCCGCATAGCGACTTTCGATGGCCTGCTGCACCCGCTGGGCATGGCGCACCGCCCGCTCGCGGGCGCCAGGCACCTGACCGTGGTAGTCAAAGCGCACCACCACCGGGATGGGCAGTCCGCGGGACACATTCAATCCCTTGAAGATCTTGATGCCCACATCCAGATCGGGGGCACCTTCTTCCACGGTGTCCATGTAGGCGAAATAGGTGAGATTGCGCAGATGAATCTCCTTGAAGCCAATGCCCACACCGATGAAGCGCTCCGCATGGCCCGCATCGGGGTAGTGACCGCCATGGTATTGACGCACGTAATCGATTGGGACAGGTTGTTCGCCAGCAGGCGACTGATCAGGCGCACCATGCCGGAATCCGGCGTGGAGGCCGCCGCTGCCTCCACCAGGCTCATGATCCGCTGGGTGCCCTCCACCGCCGAGAGCTGGCGGGTGGCCTCGTAGACCTCGCGAGCATCGAGCCAGTGCTCGAGGTCCGTTTGGCCATCGCGTCCGGGAACATGCACGCGCAACGCGTCGGTGTCGGTGTCGAGCCCCAAGAGCAGGAGATCGACCGAGGCGCCGCAACAGAAACTGTTTTCGATCGCAGTTTGGAAGTCGAGCAGGCGACGCATGCCGCAATGGGCCGCCAGATTGTCATCGCTGCCATGGGCGGCGCAACCCTCGTGGCCGGGATCGCGGGAGCTGAAGTGATAGAGCACCACTTTCAGGTAGCGGGTGTCCGCGTGGGCGGGATTGGGCAGGGCTTCGCGATAGCGACGGTGCTCGGTCTTCACCCAGCGGTTGACGGTGTTCTCCACATCGAACAGCGCGCCGGCATGGGGGCGGCGACGCACGGAGCTGTAGGGAATGCGCAGAGCGGAGGCCACCGAATGGGCCAAGCGGCCATCCGCGCAGGGGGTGATGTCCAGCAGGTGGAAGCCGCAGTCGAGAAGAAAGGCGTCAAAGGCCTCGGTGGCCGGCCCACCCGGGCGTCCGCCGAGGGGATCGTCGTCAAAGAAGCTGGCGCTGGTCTGCTCGTAGGTTTCGAACAGGCACCAGGCAAACAGGGTGCGCATGTCCAGCTGGGTGACCCAGGCGGTCTCCAGAAGCTGGGGGGGCAGGGTGAAACCGAGCTCCGCGCGGGCCAACTCCTGAGCGCGGGCCTCGAATCCCTCCTCATGTTGGAGGGAGGAGAGGCGTTTCAACACGGGCACGAGTCGGTCGAAGGCGTCCTTCACCCGGGTGTCATAGGCCCGCAAGGCGGCGTTGGCGGAGGCGTCGGTGAGGGGATGGAGGCTGCTGGCGCCGGAGGTGGAGCGCACATCAGCCAACCGGGCCCGTAACTCTTCCGCTGAGCCGGGCCAGCGGCGACGGGGTGAGCTCGGGGCCTGCGAACGTGGGGCAGGGGCCGGGCGTCGTGGCATGGGATTCAGCCTCGGGCTCCGCCGGACACCGTGATCAGGGATCCGGCTGTGGTGTTGCCACTGGAGCCGGTGACGCGGCTCACCGGTTCGGGAATCTCCTCATTCCGCTTGGCCTGGAACGTCGGCATCGCCGACATGGGCCCGGGACGGGAAGGATTGCGACGGCGGGCGGATGGCCCCTCGGTGCCGGTGACATGACGGCCGCGATTCCAGTCGTCGCCGGTGATCGTCAGGCCGGTGGAGATGCCTTCGCCGGTGACCCGTGACGTGGGCCGCTGGCCTTCCGCTGGTTCGGCCGCGGGAGGAGGGGTGAGAGGGCCGCGGGCTTCCTCGCGCTGACGGCGATCAAAGCGAAACTGCTCGGTCCCCGTCACCTTTCCC
>VGQX01000283.1 GCA_016882305.1 Cyanobacteria bacterium K_Offshore_surface_m2_239 | reverse complement strand
GGCTCGAGATCAAGCGTCAAGCCAGGAAACTCAGGTGCTCCCTCCAGCCGGGTGGCCGCCTCGATCCGGCGGCCCTGCTCACCCCCCTCCAGCGGCCCCCACACCTCCACCGCCTGCTCCTGCGGAATCAGCAGCCAGCCGAGGCGGGCGCCGTTGCGCTGATAGTCGGCCATCTTCTGGCGCAGGGCGGTGAGGCCGCGGGGGCCTTCGTCGCTGGGGCTGGCCAGCTCGACCACGAGGTCGGGGCAGAGCGGGGGGATGCGACGCCGCTGCTCGGGCGACAGGGCCTGCCAGCGCTTCTCGAGCACCAATGAGGCATCGGGGCTGCGTACGGATCCATCCAGCAGGCGGAAGCTACCGGAACTGTCGAAGATCCTCAGAGAAGCGTCACAGCGGGGAAGGGCCATTCCCAGCTGGATGAGCAAACGGCTGTTGCGGCTGCTGGTTTCTCCGCCGGTGGGTGTCATGGCAATTAGTTGTCCATCGGCAGCCAGCTCCAGTACCGCCTCGGGGTTGACCTGGCAGAGCTGCTCGAACTGCTCTGGCGTCAGCCGCAGGCTGTCGGTGAGTGCCATGGGCAAGGTGAGGGAGCCCAAGGGCTGCTCGGGGCTGAGGATGTCGGGCCCCAGCGGCGAACCGTTCGGAACATCCTTGAGGGTCGGCGGGGCAACCATGGTCCGCAGGGCCACTGACTTAAGGCTAAGGGGCCTGTCTGTCGCTCGCCGCCATGGCGTGGCCCTCAGCCTGCCTCGCCATCTCCATCTACTGGGCGGCAGCCGATCCGATCGTTGCCCTCAGGTGGGCTGCAACGCCGGAGGGATCGGCAGCAGGGTTTCGATCGCGCTGCTGTCACTGATCTCGGAATCGTGCTCCAGGGTCACCCCCACCGGCCGGCCTTGAGCGTCGACATCGACGATCAGGTTGTCGTTGATGGCCTGCGAGCTGCTGCTGTCCCGCTCGGCCAGGGCGATGTAAAGGATGTCTGGTTCCGGGAAGTGGCGGATTTTCATCGCGTCGGGGGAGGAGCGGGGGGCTGAGGGGTCTGGGATCGGATCACGGCCCTGAGGAAACCGCGGTCAAAGAAGGCGTTGTGCACCGTTTCTCTGTCCTCAAGCGACATCACTCTGAGCGCACGGTTCTGGGCTTCCGGCACCAGCCCCCTCAGGGCGAAATCCGAGCGCACCGAAACGACAGGCAAACGCTGACAAAGCCTGCCCGTGCAGCGCCGTTGCTGCGGATTAGAAGCGCGGTTGCGGCGAGGCCGCAGAGAAACCAGCAGGCTGTGTAGCTACCAGAGTGGCACACCCCCCCAAGAGATTGAGTGAGTCTCGTCAGTATTAGCGCGCAAATCAAGCTCAGCATCATGAAGACTAAACGTCTCGCTTTGTTCTCTGCTTTTGCGGCATTAACTACTACTTGGGTTGATGCCGGAAGCGTCAGTGCCGCGATCTTTACGGTCGGAGGTCAACAATACGACATAACAACTTTTGCAGGAACTTACACTACTGACACTGCGAAGTTTAACACTGCCAGCAACGGTGGCAGTATGCCTTGGTGGGGTAACCCTACTCTGGCTGATGATTTTGCTACGACTGTTAAAGAAAGTCTAGGCTTGCCTTTTTTCGGAGTTTATGGTCCATTTTTTGCTGATGAAGCTTCGGGGGTCTCTGTGAGTGTGTCTTATTGGTCTGGCACACTTGAAAGCAACCTTGTTAGTGGATCAGCTTCTTGGACCTACGCCCAAGCAAGACTTGTTGAAGTGCCGGGCCCCCTGCCGCTTCTTGGCGCAGCCGCTGCTTTCAACATGAGCCGTCGCCTGCGGCGTCGCATCAATTCCCAGCCCTATAAACTCTAAATTTTTTGTTTCAGGTTTCCCAACCTCAGCCCTGCTTCGGCGGGGCTTTTTTGTACCGCGATTCCCACCCCCAGCTTCTGATCATTCGCCATGCCCCTGCGCAGCCTCAGCCGCCTTGTCCCGGCCTATGTGCTGCTGGTGCCGTTGCAGATCAGCGCCAGCCTGCGCCTGCAGCAGGCTGGCGGCGCCGAGCAGGCCGCGCGCATCAATCAAGCTGAGCGGCAGCTCGCCGGCTTCCGCCCGGCGGTGCAGCAAGCGAGCAGCAGCGAGGCCCTCGCCAGCAGCCTGGAGCAGCTCGGCGGCCCGCGCCCCGCCCCCGCCGATCTGGCCCTGCCGCTGCCGCTGCTCAAGGCTCAAACCAATGCCGCCTTGGAGCAGGTGCAGCTGGCGATCCAGCGCCAGCGCGCCTCCCTGCCAGCCAATGATCCGCTGCGCCAGATCCCGGAGTTGATGCGCCCCTGCCTCGCCTCGCTGATCCTCGCCTTTGCTTTCGCCAGCCTCGCCCGCTGTCGCTCCCTCCACGACGACCAGGAGAGCGCTTCACTGATCGGGAAGGCGGCTCCGTAGAGCGCCCGGGCGGCTGCCAGCCCCTCAGCCAGGGTGAGGCCCGAAGCCAGCAGCACCGCCACGTCGGCGTAGTCCTTGCATTCTGCGCGCTGCAACAGCACCTTCAACTTGGTGGCCAGCAGATCGAGCGGCGCCGCCACGAGGGCTACGCCATCGCTGCTGGCCTCCGGTTC
>VGQX01000282.1 GCA_016882305.1 Cyanobacteria bacterium K_Offshore_surface_m2_239 | reverse complement strand
GGCCAGAGGTCCAGGGCCTCCCCCGCTTCCGGCCAGCGGCCAGCGGCCGTGACCATCCAGGGCTTGTCGCGGGGATCGCGTCGGCCCGCCCGCCGCCACCAGGCGAGCAGCGCCCGCCGCAGCGTCCCCACCGACCCCGGGGCAAGGACGGGAGGAAGGAACGGAGCCTCCGTGCAATTGCGGGGCATGAACTACACCAAACCTCCCTCATTGTGACTCAGATCAAGTTCAACTGTGATCTCGATCACAATTGCAGCAATTCACGCCCCATGCCGATCCTCCCCACCTCGCATCCCACCCCATGTTGACGCTCCAGCCAACCGGCGGCTTTGCAGGCCTTCACACAAGCAGACACCCTGGCAGGAAAAAGCATCCGAGGGGAAAGAGCCCCGGAAAGGCAGCCTGAGTCCTGACCAGAAGCCAGTCGTAGAGCGGGGAGACGGGAACAAGGGGGGCCTGAGAGCAAAAGGCGCAACTGCCTTCCCATGGCGAAGACCTCATCAATTTGCGGCGCTTCATCCCCGCCAGAGGCCCCATCGAGCAAGATTATTCTTATTCTATCGAAGGACCTTGAACGGTAAGGAGCGGCTGTCATGGTGATCCCGTCCAGGCTCGAAGCCTTTGACGTGTTGCTGTGGGTGTGCAACGGTCAGCACGCTGGACAGGTCACCGCCCTCAGCCAGCCCACCATCAGCCGCGCGGCCCATCAGACCAGCGAATGCCTGGGGATCTCCCTGCGCAAAATTCGCGGCGAGTGGCACGTGAACGGGGACACGCTGCGCCTCAACGAGGAGCGCCAGCTCCACCAGGCGGCGCGTCTGGCGGGCCAGGGGCCGACACGGTTGGAAGCCGGCGCCCTCTCCAGCCACATGCTCGCCGACCCGGCGCCACGGGGCTGGGTGCTGGGTCGGGCCGATGCCATCAACCAGCCCCGCTCCCTGGCCCTGCTGCGGGATCGTGTGATCGACGCCTGGCTGTGCACCAGCGCCATCGATCTGCCTGCGGAGGTCCACGCGAACCTGAGTGTGTTCGAGCTGTATCGCGCCCCCCTGCGCCTCGTGGCCAGCACCGACCATCCCCTGACCGGCGAGCGAGGCCTCAACAGCTCCGATCTCTCCCCGTTTCCCAGTGTCGCCCTCGATGGCGACTGGTATCCCACCAGCGCGGCCCGGTTGCGGGAGCACGGCCTCTGGAGCTCCCCGCGCCCCTTGACCCACCATCGCAGCCAGCACTGGGAAGGACGCACCGCCGATGGTCACACCCTGGCCTACGCCTCCCCGTTGACCCTGGCGCGCCAGCCGGGCCTCGCTCCGCTGGACTTCGATCTCGGGCTCGACCACGTCCTGGCCCTGGTGGTGCTGCGGGACTGGGCCAACCATGCCCGCATCCAGGAGCTCCTGGAGAACCTCTGCCTCCGACTCGCGGGCCAGCCAGACGCGACCCTCCGTCCCGACTGGGGCGTGCCCATGGTGGCTCGCCCCAGCGGGAACGGCTACGAGTCAGCCGCCTGAGCTTGATCCAGTCTGAATCGACGCAGGCCCGCCGCCCAAAGCACGTCTGACACCTGACGCCTGCTCCTCCGACCAGAGCTCAACCAAACCCCCCGGGTCGCTGACGCGCGCTGGACAACGAGAGGTTCACAGGCGGCGGGGCTACCACCGACGCGGGCATCGCCTGGGGCACCGCTACCACGTTGAAGGCCACAGACCAGCGTTCTCCCTCGCCGCGGAAGGGCGCCACCGAATGGGGCTGCCAGGCCGGAAACACGAAATACTCGCCCGGCACCGGCAACACGTAATGGGCCATGCCCGTGCGGAAGGTTTGAATCTGCCACTCTTCCGGCCCGTGGAAGCAGAGCTGACCATCGAAGCGCTCGCCGCTGATCTGGGGAGGCACCTGCAGGAACAACACCCCGGAAAAACTGCCGCCGTGGGTGTGGGTGGGGTTGTAATCCCCAGCCCGCTGCACATTCAGCCAGAGATCGATCAGCCGCAGGCCATAACGGCCAGGGATCCAAGGACCGCGACCTTGGGGAGGCTGCTGGTCGATGACATGACGAATCCAGCGCTCGCAAGCCGGCAGGATCACCTCCTGGCCCAGCTCTCGCGTCGCCGGGTGTCCCGGCGGCAATTCCCGCTGTTGAAACAACTGACCGGCCAACTTGCCGGAAGCATCCGGGCAGGCCTCCGGCGTGGCCGCCACCTCCGACGCCAGCTTCCGCAGGGCCGCCAACAAGCCCGCCCCCAAACGACCGCGCAACACGTAGCGCGGGAACAAGGCCAGAATCTCGGTGTCCTTCTCGGAATCCCCCTCAGCGGGTGGGGATGGCTCTGCGGCGGGATCGGCCTGGTCAGGCGGAATGGTCATGGACCCTCAGCAGGCCATGTAATCCTCGATCGCCGCGCTGCGCCGCCGCAATCCCGCCAGGGCCTCCCGCTCCAGATTCCGCACCCGGTCGCGGCTGATGCCCAGCACCCGGCCGATGCCGGTGAGGCTCATGGGCTCCTCGCCCTCCATGCCGTAGCGCATGCGCAACACCCTCCCCTGCAACTCCGGCAGTTGCTCCACCAGCGCCCGCAGATCCCCCTTCAAACACTCCCCGTCCACCATCTCC
>VGQX01000281.1 GCA_016882305.1 Cyanobacteria bacterium K_Offshore_surface_m2_239 | reverse complement strand
CGCTGGGGCTGCGAGGGGGCGGTGGACACCTTCGGGGCCTGCCTGGCCCACCCCCTGGCTGAGCTGCCGGAGCGCCTGCCCGCGTATCTGCGGGGGGCGGAGGGCATCGCCTTCCGGGTGGGCCGCCACCCGGCGGTGGAGCCGCTGGTGCTGAAAACCTGGGCGCACCAGCTCGATCGCGCCCCCCGCAGCGGCTCCGCGGCCCTCGGCCTGGTGGCCCCCTGCCCGATCCTGCACGCGCTGCGGCTGCGCAAGAGCGAGGAGGAGCTGGCATTGCTCCGCCAGGCGGCGCGCATCTCCGCCGAGGCCCATGAGTTGGCCCGCGCCGTCGCCCGCCCGGGGCTGAAGGAGCGGCAGGTGCAGGCCGTGATCGAACAGCATTTTCTGGAGCGGGGCGCCCGCGGCCCCGCCTACGGCTCGATCGTCGCCGGGGGCGACAACGCCTGCGTGCTGCACTACACCGCCAACAACGCCGAACTGCGCGACGGCGATCTGCTGCTCATTGACGCCGGCTGCAGCGTGAGCGACTACTACAACGGCGACATCACCCGCACGTTTCCAATCAATGGCCGCTTCAGCGGCGAGCAGCGGGCGTTGTACGAGCTGGTGCTCGCCGCCCAGGAGGCCGCAGTGGCGGCGGTGGGGCCGGGCGCCACGGCGGAAGGCGTGCACGACACGGCGGTGCGCGTGCTCGTGGAGGGCCTGCGGGAGCTGGGTCTGCTGCGCGGAAGCGTGGAGGATCTGATCGCCCAAGGGTCCTATCGACACCTTTACATGCACCGCACTGG
The DNA here is from genome assembly GCA_016882305.1 of Cyanobacteria bacterium K_Offshore_surface_m2_239. Lineage (GTDB taxonomy): Bacteria > Cyanobacteriota > Cyanobacteriia > PCC-6307 > Cyanobiaceae > Cyanobium. The sequence continues at coordinate 1,852 of VGQX01000281.1, read as the reverse complement.
CCACTGGCTCGGGCTCGATGTGCACGACGTCGGCGCCTACCGGCTGGGCGAGCGCCCGGTCGACCTGGAGACGGGCATGGTGCTCACCGTGGAGCCGGGCCTGTATGTGAGCGATCGCCTGCCCGTGCCCGAGGGCCAACCCGCCATCGACGACCGCTGGAAGGGCATCGGCATCCGCATCGAAGACGATGTGGCGGTGACCGACCACGGCCATGAGGTGCTGACGGCGTCAGCGTTGAAGGCCGCCGCCGCGATGGAGCGCTGAGGCCGGCCGGCACCGGAGGACCGGCCTGCGGGGACAGCCAGCGGCAAGAATGCCGCCAGTCGACTCCCGCCCGTGGTCTCCACCCCTCCCGCCGCCATGAGCGCACCCCCGCGGGTGGCGGTCGTGATGGGCAGCGATTCCGACCTGCCCACCCTCCAACCGGCGGTGGAGCTCCTGGAGGGGTTTGGCCTGGCTGTGGAGGTGCGCGTGCTCTCCGCCCACCGCACGCCTCTGGAGATGGTGGCCTTCGCCCGGGAGGCCGCCGGGCGGGGCCTGAAGGTGATCATCGCCGGCGCGGGCGGCGCCGCCCATCTGCCGGGGATGGTGGCCTCCCTGACGCCGTTGCCGGTGATCGGCGTGCCGGTGCGGAGCCAGGCGCTGTCGGGAGTGGATTCGCTCCATTCGATCGTGCAGATGCCGGCGGGCATCCCGGTGGCGACGGTGGCCATCGGCAACGGCGCCAACGCGGGCCTGCTGGCGGTGCAGATCCTCGCCACCGCCGATGACGCCCTGGCCGAGGCGGTGGCAGCCTATCGCCAATGCCTGCACGACCAGGTGACGACCAAGGACCGGCGGCTGCGGGAGCTGGGGAGCCGCGCCTATCTGGAGGCGATGGCCACTGGAGCGGAGCAGGGCCGCTGATGGGTCCCTCCCCTCCGTCAACGGCTCAATCCAGGCGGATGCATGGGTCCGCGAAACCCTGGCGGGCCCAGCCCAGCGAGGGCTCCGGGTCGTGGCGCTGGCCGGTGGCGCTCTTCGCCATCGGGCTGCTGAGCCGCTGGGCCACCCGCGCTCAGCTCGTGCAGGCCTGGGATGCGGGCAACTTCGTGCTCGCCCTCGATGGCTTTGATCTGGAGCACCACGTGCCCCACATGCCGGGGGTGTTCTGGTGTCTGATCACCCTGGGGCGCCTGCTGCGTCCCTGGACCGGGGGCGATGGGGTGGCGGCCCTGGAGCTGGTGAATGCCCTGGCGGCGGCGGCGGCGCTCCCCTGCGGCTGGTGGCTGGGGCGCGCCTTCGGCGGGCTGCGGGTGGGGGCCTGGCTGGCGGGCCTGCTCTTCAGCGCCCCCCTGCTCTGGTATTACGCCAGCCAGCCCCTGAGCTATGGCGTCGAGCTCGGCTGGGTGGTGGCCATCGGCGCCTGCGCCTGGCAGGTGGCGGCGGGGGACAGCCGCCTGGTGCTCCCCCTGGCGGCCTTGCTGGCCACCGCTGGCGGCATCCGCCCCAACACGCCGCTGTTCTTGCTCCCCCTCGTTGTCGTGGCCTGCTGGCGGGGGTGGCGGCGGGGGGTGGCGGCCTGGCGCTTCGGGGCGGGGATCGCCCTCGGGCTCGGGCTGCTGGCGGCCTGGGGCGGGGCGTTTCTGGCGGAGGTGGGCGGCTTTGAGCGGTTCTGGCCCCTGTTCCAGGCCTGGAAGGGCGATCACAGCGGCCAATCCCGTGAGGGGGGCCTCGGCGGCAATTTCTGGCTGCTGCTGCGCAGCGTCGGGCTCACCGCCCCGGCGGCCCTGGCCCTGGCCCTGGTCGGGCCGCCGCTTCACCGTCGCCAGCGCACGGCGGAGTCGGACGCGAGCGCAAGTGCGGGGACGG
>VGQX01000280.1 GCA_016882305.1 Cyanobacteria bacterium K_Offshore_surface_m2_239 | reverse complement strand
GCCGCCACGATTGCCGCGCTGGGGCAGCTCGGCGATCGCCTCAAAGCGATCCACTCCCAGATGCTGTCCTTGGCGCCGCCCGTCGATGGAGACGAAATGGCGCAGGTGCTCCATTGGAATGCAGCCGTTGAGGTGGAGCTTGAACGGGGTTGGCCGGGTGCCGTCGGCGCGGGGCAATTGGCGCACTTTCAAGACGACATCACCCGATTCGGGGCGGGTGTAGATCAGCTCGCCGCGCAGGGAGAAATAGTCGTCGCCCTCCGGCAGGGTGTCCTCCAGCGGGGGGGTGTCGGCGGAGGCGTCTTTGGCGAGGGTGCTCGGTTCCCAGACCCCCATCAGCTGCAGGTGCAGGGAATGATCGTCGCGACTGCGGGGGTAAGCCACCCAAAGATGGGGCTGGCTGATGTCCAGATGGCGCCGCAGGAGGGTGAGCAGGCGGCCGAGCACCACCACCTCGAGCTCGCAACCATCGCTCGTGCGTAGGACGCCTCGGGTGGGCAGGGCGCTGTCTTCGGGCACAAACACGCCGCGCACCAGCCCGATGGCCCGGTATTGCAGGGGTTCGCTGACCGGTGGAATCGGATGCTGACGCATGGGTGGGGAGATGGGCCGGAAGCGGCGGAAACGCAGTACGGCTGAGTATGGGGGCAAACGGTAGTCTCCACTTCGGCGTTCCGCCACCTTTTTTTGTGCTCGGATGCCCACCCTCTCCCCGCGACCGACTCTGCTGCGCTGGCTGCTGCCGGCCTTGGCGGTGGTGGGCATGTCTGCGGGAGCGGGCTGGTGGCTGGGTCAGCGGCCGGGGATCCGGCCCGCGCCGATCGATCCCCGGCGGGCGGCCCTGACGCGCGAGGCGGAGGGCCTGCGCGAGCGGGTGCGCACCCTGCGCGACACCACCGAGCATCGCCAGCGCCTCCTGGAACTGCTGGTGGGCTTGGACCGCAAGCCGGAGGCGATCGCCCTGCTGGAGGGATGGGCCGATCGGGAACCCCAACGCTGGAGCCTGCGGTTGATGCTGGCCGAGCTGCGGCGGGATCAGGAGGATCGGCGGGGAGCGGAGCGCGAGCTGCGCCAGATCCTGCATCAGCGTCCCACCCAGATCGAGGCGTTGCAGCTCATGAGCCTGTTGCTGCTGGAGCAGGGGCGTGGCGCGGAGGCGGAGGCCCTGGTGAAGGCCGCCAGCGACGCCACGGTCAAGGCCACCGGCAAGGCGGGCTCGCTGGAGCACGGGATGCTGCTGGCGGAGCTGCGCCAGCGGCGGGGATCTCCCGCCGCTGCGGAAGCCACGTACAAGACCTTGATGGAGGCGTTCCCCGGCGATCAAAGGCCCGCCCTGGCCCTGGCCTTTCTGCGCCAGCAGCGGGGTCAGCTCGCCGAGGCCCTGGTGGCCCTGGATCAGGCGCGGGAACGGGGCGGCCCGGACGCCACCAACCGGGCCACCCTGGATCGGTTGGCCGCCAGCTGGCGCCTCAAGGCGTTGCGGCAGTCGCCCCCGAAGGCTGGGGGTTCGTCACCAGCGGCCCCGTCGGCGCGGCCGGCTGGGGCCGGCTCTGAGCCTCCAGCTCCTTGAGGGCCTGGTCCACGGCATCCCCCGGTGGCGTGGCGTTGTCCATGGCGGAGCCCTTGCGGATCTTGTTGATCAGATCCAGCGGATTGGCAGGGTTGAGGCCGGAGGAGGCGCCGCCCGGCCGGCTGCTGTTGCCGGGGTCGTAGTTGTAGAGCTGCTGCTCCATCGGCGAGCCGCCCATGGTTTGCCCGTAACCGCTCTGCTGGGCTGCGGCGGGGTGCGGGCTGGCGGCCAGACCGCCGGCGAGGGCGAGGACCAGGGCGGTCCGGGAGCGAAGGGTCGGGAAGCGGTGCATGGGGACAACCCGGTGGAGGAGGGGGAGCCAGAGGGGCAGGGGAGCCAGAGGGGGAGGAAGCCCGCGCGGCAAAGGACCGTCATGCTAAAGGACCTCTCCCGCGTCCGGCATCGGCTGGACACGCCTGATCGCCCCCAGCCCATGCGAATCGCCACCTGGAACGTCAACTCCGTGCGCACGCGCCTGTCTCAGCTGCGCGCCTGGTTGGAGGCGGAGCGCCCGGAGGTGGTCTGTCTGCAGGAGACCAAGGTGGCCGATGAGCTCTTCCCCCTGGCTCCCCTGGCGGAACTGGGCTATGGGGCGGCCTTCAGCGGGCAGAAGGCCTACAACGGCGTGGCGATTCTCAGCACCCTGCCCCTGGAGGAGGTGCGGGTGGGGCTGGAGGCGCTCCTTCCCGGCGAGGAGGACGCTCGAGCGTTGGATGAGCAGAAGCGGGTGATCAGCGCTGTGGTGGAGGGTGTGCGCGTGCTCAACCTTTATGTGCCGAACGGCTCCGCCGTGGGTTCGGAGAAGTATGCCTTCAAGTTGCGCTGGCTGGGCTGTCTGCGCCGCTATCTGGTTGCGCAGGCGAAGGCGGGCGATCCCCTCTGCATGGTGGGTGATTTCAACATCGCTCCCGAGGCGCGCGACATCCACGATCCGGCGCGGTTCACCGGCGGCATCATGGCGAGCGACGCCGAGCGCCAGGCCCTGCGAGAGGTGCTGGGGGATCAACTGAGCGACGCCTTTCGGCTCTTTGAACCCGACAGCGGCCATTGGAGCTGGTGGGACTACCGCTCG
>VGQX01000279.1 GCA_016882305.1 Cyanobacteria bacterium K_Offshore_surface_m2_239 | reverse complement strand
GAGGGGTTGCAGGCCGTGCTTGGCTGAAACCATTTCCGTGCAGCTTTTTGGGAGGAAACAACAATCAGAAAAAGTTAAACTCCCCTCAGATCTGATTCCCAGATTTTTATTCCGGCCAGTTCACAGAGATCTTTCAATGGCGTGGGCACCACGGCATGAGCCAGCACCAGCGGTAATTCAGCCAGATCTTGCATGGAACTAAGGGCTTGTTACGCCGCCCTTGAGCGTGGTGAGCTGCCGGTGGTGCGGGGCCAGTGGTGTGCGATCCGGCGGTGCTGGAGCGCCGCGCCCTGATCCGCGTTGTGACGTGAGACTCCAGGTGGAGCTCAGCGAAGCGCGGGGTCGCGGTTGGTGTGAAGGGCCTCAGCGGGCGTTGGCAAGGATGCGGCGCAGTTCCTCATTGAGGTCGCGCAGCTCTGAGCGGGGGCTCACCGCATCGAGCAGTTCCAGGATGGCGTTCACCTCGGCCTGGCTGATGGCCCGGTTGCCGGTGACCGCTTCAAAGTTGGCCTTCACCACGTGGTCGCGGATCTCCGCCTCCGTGGCGCTGCGGGCCACGAGCTCGCTTACATAGGGGTTGGAGCGGGCGGCCTGAATCAGCGCCTTGTTGAGCAGCTCGTAGGAGATCTCACCCCTCTTATTGGTGTAGGCCTTCACGATCGCCTGGTAATCGGCGCTGTTAACGGTGGCCAGATCGGCGCCGGAGGGCTCCTCGGCCAGCTCCGGCGTCCCGGCCGGGGCATCCTGGGCTGCTAAGGCCGGGGCATCCTGGGCTGCTACGGCCGGGGCACCGGGCACCGCCGCCGGCGAACGCACGGGGCCGCGGCTGCTGTAGGGCAGCCCGGAGGTGAGCTCCAGGGCTTCTTGGAACGCCTCCAACGGGAAGAGGTCGGCGGAGGTGTTGGCGGAAGGATCGGGCTGGCCGCTCTGGTGGTTCAGTAGGGCCAGGCCGGGCTGGGCGCTGTCGGTGCGGAGGATCACCACTCCCGACTGGCCGCCCCGAAGCTTCTGGCGGTAGGCCACGGCCTCCAGGGTGGAGAGTTCGACGAGGCGGGTGCGGATGACCATGGAGAAAGACTGTCTCAGCGGGAAGCTACACGCGTGACTGCGTGTCCCCAAGGTGTCGGCCGGCACAGGGAGGAAGTGCCCTGCGGCATGCCCATCCGGGGTGGATGGGGTGCTGGCCGCCAGGTTCGCCATCGCGCGGAGTGTTCGTCGCTCTTACGGACTGGTCAAACTCTCGCCGACCAATACCTGCCGATCCTCTTGAAATGGAGCGACGGGTGACGCGGCTCGGACTTGAGGAGTTCGAAGCAGCGATCAGCCTGGAGTCTGATCTTTGATGGAAGAGAATGATAACAAGCCCAAAATCGCGGACTGGCGCGATGCCTCATAACTCAGAACATCGCCCAGCCAGACTGTCGTTGATTGCCTCATTTGCGAGCCAGTCAAGCTTGCCTGTGGTTATGTCATCCTCCATCTGCTGATCCCAGTCCGATGCGTCGAAGGACAAGAAACAAGCCCGGAACTCGGCCCGCTTGGCCGGTGGCAGCTGCTGAACTGCAGCCTCAATCTCCTCAAGGGTGCTCATGAGACTCATTGTACCTGAGTTGTCCGCCTAAGACTTTCCACATTCCGGATCGGCCTAACGCCAAGCTCAGCGGCGGGGAGATGCTGACAATCTTTGATGACCATCTCTGCACCCGGCCGCAGGATCTTGATGTTATGTGTTACTTTAGGTGCCAATTCGCCATTCAGTTTCCACCCAGACAGAAGACCAGTCAAGTGGCTCGCTCAACGCCTTAATCTGGGACCACTCCTCAAAGAATGCTTGAACTAGCTGTGGGTATTTGCTGACTATGGCGTTCTCAAATGAATTCATGGCATTGAAAGTGAGGTTGAAGGAACCGGTCCATGCCGCATGCGGTTGAAATTCTCCTAATGCTCCTAATTCTGAATCATCCTCATGTTCAGTCGAATTCAATGATCGTCCAAATACCAAAAACTTGTGGTGTGCCCTTGGGAAAGCCGGTTGTTTATCTGAGTTGTGATTGCCTACACATCTTATTGGGGTAATGGATAGATCGCCGCACATCGACATGTAGTGAAGGGCAGTGCCGCCCAAAGTGCCATTATATCGGTCAAATGTGCATTTCAATCGGGAATATTGAGAGCGGAGTTCCAAGCTCCAGTTCTTTTTTACCCCCAAGTCTGGCCGCAGAAAATCCTGCTTTTGAATGACAATAGCGACGCTTTCTTTTTTGGCGAGGGCAGCAAGAATCTGACTGTTAGTAAGCCACGCCACGCAGCCGACTACAACGTCAGCAGCATTGATCAACTGTAGCAACTCTGCCTCAAGGTTTCGAAAGAAAACTTGAGTGAGGCCATCAGCAGAGGTCGCGCGGGGATCAGTGAGAGGCTGATCTGGCCCCTCGGCATTCGGAATCAAGAGGTCGTTGAGGTTCACGTTCATGTTGCTACTCCATACACATAACGCTCTAGATCAGAAGCGGGCAAGGACTCATTGTCTTTACAAGCCACCCCCGCTCCCGACTTCTGTATCTGGTTGTTAGAAGGTGATAAGCCAAGCGCATCACAGTCTTCACTGGACATCGTGGCCGGATCGTGAAGAAAACACGCTTCATTCAGCCCCAGCTGG
>VGQX01000278.1 GCA_016882305.1 Cyanobacteria bacterium K_Offshore_surface_m2_239 | reverse complement strand
CGCAACTTAATTTATTAAATTTTCCAAGCACAAAAAAATTTGTCTTGAGACAAGTTCCTAATACAGTCTTGGCCAGGTTGTGTGACATGCGGGGTATTGCTGGGGTTAATCCAACTGACCGCGACAACATGATCAACCGCCTGATTGAATCATGAACACCCCTGACGAGCTCCTGCTCCTCTGGTGCCTCTGGGCCGCGTCCGTCGGCTCCCTGAGTGCTCTGGCCCTGATGTTGTTTCTTCGCTCTACCGCTCGTGGCTAATCTCGAAACCTTTGCTGACGCCCTCGCCGCCGATCCGGCCCTGCGCCATGCGATACCTCCAGCCGATCACCTCGCGATGGGTCCCCGCGCCGCCGTCGCTCTGCGGCTGATCGCCCTCCTCCGCCATGCCGAGGGCGTTGCGCAGGCGCTCCTGGAGGAGTGCCAGGACGCTGGCCATGATCTGCCGGTGTCGGCAGAGGTGGCGGCCCTGGCGCCGCTCGACACCATCGAGCAGGCACTTCGCTCCGCTGGTCTGGTGACCCGGCCGCCGGCCGCCGTGATCGCGTTCCCAACGGGGCACAAGCTCCCCACCATGTCCGGGAGGGATCTGCTGTGATCCAGCGCGAACGAGCATCCGTCCGCTGTGCGGACATGGTGGCCGCGGCCCATCGCCGAGCCAACCGCTGGCGATCAGCGTTCGTGATCCTGGCCGTCGTGACCGCCACCTTCGGATGGGCGGCCATGGAGGAGCGCCCCCTGAGCTGCGGTGGCCATGCGGCGCGAGACTGGCCATCGCCTCGCTGACGGCCCGTTATGCCTGCCCCTTTCCCCTGTCTGGTCACATGGTCCGTTGCTGCCAATGCCGCCGGCTGTGCGTGCTGGGTGGCCTGTAGCGGGGGGCGGTGCGGCTGGGGGGCAACAAAAGCCGCTGCGCTGCGGGACCTGGCCGGTCAAGAAAAATCAACCACTACTCACTCGCTCTCATGACAGCACCTGACATTCTCGCCATCACTGCCAGGAAGGTGCACAGCCTGTCAGACGACTGGTTTCCAGTTGTTTATGGTTGCCTGGAACGGGGTCTGGGCTTCTATCTGATCGGCGCTGTGCCGATCGGAAAGTATTCCAGGGGACCACGCAAAGGCCAGAAAAAGTTCCCACCAAAAAAACACCATCAGCGGGTTGTAATCACCACCGATGAGAAAAGACAGGCACAAATAGAATGGGAAAACACGACAGGCCTGTGCTCCTGCTGCGGTGGCAGCGGCAAGCAAGTGAAGTCGATTAGCATCTACGGCACGACATATAGCGACTGCGTGGCATGTGATGGCACTGGCAAGGCGCTGCATCTGCGCGGACAATCAACTACTACCAACTTGGAATGATCAAATGATTGGAGAACCTCACACCGGCCCTGCCATCGGCCGGAAGCGCCGCAAGCGCCGGGCTCGTGGGCGTCGCCGTTTTGCCCGTTGCGTCGGCGCCGGCTGGGACGAGTGCGCGGAATGTCAGCGGCGCACGCTGCCAGGGGGCAGGACCAGGATCCAACCGCCGCCAATCGTGGCGCTCTGGTGTGAAAACTACCGACCCCCGGATCGCCCCGAGGATCAGCGGCTGCGGAAACTGATCAGGCATCAGTGGGGAGTGGCGTCATGACCACATGGCAGCCGATAAGCACAGCCCCCCGCGACCCCAAAGTGGAGATTCTCGCGACCGACTACGACTGTGTCGAAATCATTCACTCAGCTCGATCTGGATGGGAAGACCGCTACGGAGAAGGGTTCATTCCCAGTCTCTGGCAACCGCTGCCAGGTGTTCCGCCCCGCAAGGCTGAAAAGGAGCAGGACCAGGATCCAGCCGCCGACGAGCGTGATGCTTTGGTGTGAGAACTACATCCGCCAAGATCGCCCCCAGGATCAGCGGCTGAGGGAGCTGGCTAGGCGGGCTGGGTCTAGGGCTGGAGCTGCCAACATGACCGCCCCTGCCCTGACCAGCTCATTACATACCCGCACTAATTCCAAATCATCAAAAAAGTCACACCATGAAAGACTCAATAGACGATCAACTCTTTGCAAAAGCAATTAAACTCATAACAGATAATTTAGACAATCGTGACTTTATTAAAGATGAAAAACTTGCGGCAGTTATGCTGTGCTCAAACAGAACAGTTTATAGCCAATTCAATAAGCGTGTTGGAATGCCGCCAAAAAGGTATACGCGGCATCTACAAATGCTCCGCGTCAAGCAGCTATTGATAAATTCTCCCGAGTTGTCCTTATACGAAGTCTCCACTAGATGTGGCCTCACCTATTATGCCATGGCAAAACAATTCAAGCGATCTTTGGGTATCACCCCCGCCCAAGCACGCCAACGCTAAAAGCCTGCTACACTCTTTTCATTGGTCTTTGGTTGGACCGCCAACCCTTGAACCCCTCTCCCGTGTCGCAAACGGGTGAGGGAATTTTTTTTGTAGCTTTCACCGCCGGGCGAACACCCCCCAGCCGCTGCCTTCCCCCTCCACCTGCCAGCGGGGGAGCCAATTCTCCCAGCTATAGAGCACCCGAGGCCGCGCTGGGCCATCCTCAACGCCCAACACCAGGTTCATGTCCGCCCATGGGTCATTCACCCAGACCCCGTGCTGGCTGTAACCGATCACAATGAGGTAGTGGCCACCCCCCGCAGGA
>VGQX01000277.1 GCA_016882305.1 Cyanobacteria bacterium K_Offshore_surface_m2_239 | reverse complement strand
CAGATCGGCATCCTGCAGACGACAGGAGGGGCACTGGCGCCTCTCCAGCAGCTTCATCACGTCGCTCTCCAGGGCCAGGGCTCCGGAACCGGCCAGGCTGAGGGCCAGAGCCACCCCCCAAACCCCGGCCTCCCTTCGGCGCCGCGTCACACAAGAACGGACGGACTGGCAAGACAACCAGCGACCCGGCGCAAACGTCCCCATGGCGCGACGTCGAAGACAAATCTTTCTAGGTCCTGCTGTCGGCCTCTGGCGGGCGGTTGGGCCTCTCCCCCGGGCGACCGCGATCCACCGCGCCGACGCTGGCGAGGACGCGCGCGTTTCGGGGGAAGGAGCGGTCGGGTGGTGGAGGGTTGAATGGGTGTCGTTGCGCGGCGGCGATGGCCTCGGCCCTGGTGTTGACCACAGAGGCGAATTGCGCGCTGGCGATCGGGCCCTATCCGCGCTTCCGGTATGACGCCCGGGGCGGTGGCGGCGTCAGCGCGGCTGCGGACACGCCGGACGACGACTGGCAGGCCCTGCGGTTTGATCCCGCCACGTTGACGATTCCAGCCCTGAGCGCGCGCACAACCCGCTTCCTGGGCCTCCCCCTCCCCCCCGGCCTGCGGATCACCATCACCCCTCAGCGACTGGAGGGGCGCTGGCAGCCGTCCAGCGGCCGGGTGGCGTTGATGTTCGAGGCTCGTTTTCAGCTGCGGGTGGCCGAACGCCCCGTGGCGCCGGAGCTGCAGGTGGCCACGCGCCTGTCCACGGAGGAGGCCCGGGGCCGGCGCCACCAGGTGCGGGGCGCTCCCCTGAATGGAGAGGGGCTCGGGGTGTTGGTGGGCCTGGCCACGGTGCCCGCCACGGGAGAAGGGTGGCTGGATCGTTTTCTCCAGCTGCCGGATGAGGCCTTGGCCGTCTTGCGCTGCCGCCTCCAGGCGCCCGAAGCGGCGGTCCAGGGCCTCAGGGTTTCGTCTGGTGATGACGCAGCAGGGTGGAAGGCTTGACGTGGAAGCGCTTTTGGAAATCCAAGCTGAACAAGCTCACGGAGCGGTAGCCACAGTCCTTGGCGATGCTGGCCACCGTCTCACCGTGTTCACTCTGGAGGACGTGTTCATACGCCCCCCACCTCAGATGCCACCATCGAGGCGGGTTGCCTTCAACTCAAGGCGCCCGAGCCGCGCTTCAGTCCCAGTCCCTCCATTGATCGCCTGTTCGACTCAGTGGCTGGCCTGGAGGATCAGGCCTTCGCCATCGTTCTCTCCGGCACGGGTTCCGACGGGGCCTGTGGTCTGCGGGCTGTCGGTGCCAGCGGTGGGTTCACCTTTGTGCAAGCCCCGGAGAGCGCCCTCTTCGACGCCATGCCCTCCGCCGCCATCACCCTGGGGCATCCGGACGTGCTGGCCACGGTGGACCACGGGCCAGAGGATCCAGAGAACCATCACCCCCATCTCCTGAACCAAGCCATCCAGCGGTTGAAGGAAGCCACCGGAATCGACTTCTCTCAATACAAGGAAACCACCTTGTGCCGCCAACTGCATCGACGCCTGGCGGTCACCGGGACGGTCTCGATGGAGGCCTATGTGCAAAGGCTTGCCAGCTGTGAAGATCTTTGCCACCGATCTCGATGAAGCCAGCCTGTCGATTGGCCGCAATGCCGCCTATCCCAGTACGGCAGCCGATGCGATTCCTCCGGATCTCAGAGAGCGCTTCACCCTCAATAAAGGACACCAGATCGAAATCCGCAAAGAGCTCCGCTCCTGCGTCATCTTTGCCCGCCACAACATCTGCACAGACCCGCCCTTCCCAGAGATCCGTCTGATCTCCTGCCGCAATCTCTTGATCTATTTCACGCCTCCCTTGCAGGAAAAGATGATCAGCCTGTTGAGTTTTTCCTTGCAACCCGGCGGTTTGCTGCTCCTCGGCGGTTCCGAATCATTTTCACGCTATCGCCTGGCAACCCTGCCGGGTCAACGCAAACCGTCCTATCAGCGGCTTGCCTCCGTGGCGATCAGAGAGCGCGAAGTCCTGCCCACGCAGCATCTGCAGCTGCAGGATGCCCTGACCGACATCTCCGAGCTGGTGGCCCTGCGCCGGGTTGCGGAAGGCTCCCTCCAGGAGTTCGAGCGTCTGACGGACGCCCTGGACCCCGTCGTGTGGAAACGCGATCTGCTGAGCGGCAAGTGTCTTTACATCAGTGCTCGCATTCAAGACCTCACGGGCTGGCAGGCTCAGGAGGTGGCGGCCCTGCCGGATCTTCTCGACTCCACCATCGTTCCCGAGGACCGCCCCGCCGTACGCGCCGCCCGAGACGCGGGCCAGGCGGGTTGGACGGTCACCTACGGCTTCACGCGGCGGGATGGCCAGCGGCGAACCATGCTGGAGGTGGCCATCCCTTTGCGGGATGCGAGCAGCGATCACGCCGTGGTCGGCACCCTGAGCGACATCACCGACCGGCACCAACAAGCCAGCCGCCTGGCGTTGCTTCGGGAGTCGCTGCAAGCCCTGCTCGCTCGCGATCCTGATCCAACGGCGCTGCTCGATGGCGACCTGCGCGTGGTCTTGATCAATCCGGCGTTCACTCGGCTGCTGCCGGCCTTGGCCCCCGAGGATGGCGAGGTCCCTCCGCTCACCGTGCTTGAGCGCTTGGTGCCTCTGGCTTCAGGGCGGGCCAAAGCGGATGGCGCCA
>VGQX01000276.1 GCA_016882305.1 Cyanobacteria bacterium K_Offshore_surface_m2_239 | reverse complement strand
CATGACTGCCACCGTCGCCTCGGAGCGCATCAAGGCTCCGTTGATTCCACCCTCCACTCACCGCTACGCCGATGTGATCCATCGGCTCGAGGCCGGCGGCTCGATGCTGCCCGACACCCCGGAGAACCTCAAACAGATCATCGGCATTTACAAGGCCTACGCCGTGCCGATGGACTTCTATTGGCGCGATTTGCTCTACATCGCCGAGCGGGTGTTCCTCAATCCGCTGCCGGCCTTCAAATACTTCATCTCCCAGGAGTATCTGGATCGCCCCAACAGCTATGCCGGCGATCAATCCAAGCTGCGCATCTGGCGGGGCGGCGAGACGGCCCATCCGGAACTGCTGGAGTTCATGGAGCGCGGCGAAACCGGCCGCATGCCGAAGCTGCTGCATCACCTCTGGCACGACCGGGTGAACATGGAGTTCGCCGAGGCCTGCATGCAGGCGATGCTCTGGCACCAGGGTATGGGCGGCCGTTTCAACAACTACCTGGAGAGCGACGCCTATAAGGCCAATGCCGATCGGGCGATCAAGGCCTACTTCAAGGGCAACCCGCTGATGCTGGGGCTGTATGCGCTGTTCCCGGAGATGTTCCTGGAGCAGGTGCGCCAACTCTCCTATTACGCCAACCTCGGCCTCTTCTGGGAGGTGATGGCGCCGGTGTTCTTCGAGATGAGCGACATCTACGACGAGGGCGGCTTCAAGGGCGTGCCCGATGCGATGGATTTCCTCGTGAACGGCATCTTCGCCGTGGCCGGTCGCCCCATTTACCATCACCTCTACATCGGCGACGAGTGCTACGAGATCATCCCCAAGAGCGAGGGATTCACTTGGCTCTATGAGGCGGCCTTGCCCTACGTGGAGGCAGTGTTTTATCGCACGGCTCCCTTCCGGGGCACAAAGAGCTACAACGCTCAGGCCGATCAGGTGCCGGCCGACCAGGCCGACTTCCACTACGGCATCCTCTACGCCGATCTGTTCCCCGTGGGCTCAGCCGGCATTCCTCCTACGCTGCTGATGCAGGACATGCTGCATTTCCTGCCTCCTTATCTCAAGGAGATCTACCGGGAGCACAAGCGCGGCGAGGAGGATGAGCTGATCCAGCTGGGTGTCACCTTTCAGCGCTCGATGTACAACGTGACCTCGGCGGTGATTCAGGCCCTGCGCGGCGCCCTGCTCTACCCGCTGGACGACACCAATCCCGAGCACCTGATGGCCAACCGGCGCTTCTTTGAGGCGCAGATGGATCGCTTCCTCAGGCCCGAGGCTCGCCTGAGCGACATTCAATCCCAGGACTACCGCTGATGGCTTCGATTCTGGAAACCGCCGCCTCTGTTGGGGTGTTTAACACCCTGCTGGCCGCTGTGGATGCCGCTGGTTTGCGGGGGGCCCTGGAGGGCCCAGGCCTCTTCACGGTATTTGCCCCGGTAGATGATGCCTTTGCGGCGCTGCCGCCGGGCACGGTGCAGACATTGGTGGATAACCCGCCCCAGCTGGCGCGGATCCTGAAATATCACGTGCTTTCCGGCGCCTTCAGCCGCGAGCAGTTGGTGGCTCAGGAGAACTGGGACAGCCTTGAAGGCGCGCCGATTCCGATCCGCAGCACGGATCCCTTTGAGGTGAAGAACGCCACGGTGGTCACTGCCGATGTCGTCTGCGACAACGGCGTGGTGCACGTGATTGATCGAGTGATCCTGCCTGGCTGAGATCAGGCGGCCCGCTGATTCTTGTCGTCGAGGTAGTGGTCCCAGCTGCGGCGGCCCCGTTCGCCGCCTCCCACCTGATTGGTGAGGCGCCGCACCCGCAGCACCCGCTCGCGCTCGAGCTTGCGGTAGTGCTCGATGCTGCGCTTGCGGCCGCGGCTGTCGTCGAACACGATCGCACCGGCCAGGGCCACGGAGGTGCCGATGATGCCGGCCGCCAGCAGCAGGGCGAAGGTGTCAGGCATGGCCACATCGCAGGTGTTCGTGTGGCTTTTGTATCGGATCGGCTTTGTGCGTCAAGGCCCTCAGAACGCCGTGTTGCTTTGCAACACCAAACGCTCTCGGCGAGGTGGCTGCACGATGCAGATGATCCTCACCTCCGGGCTGTATCCGGGGCACTGTTGCTGCTGCTCGGTGAACAGCAGTGGAGGTGCGATCAGGCGTTTCACTTACGCTCCGATCACGCTGTAGCCCTGCTCCGGCTGGATCACCTCCGGACTCCAACCATGCAGGATCAGATGGGTGGTGAAGCGTCGCGCTTCCAGGATGGAATCCAGCTGCCGTGATTCCAACACCCGTAGAGGTTGCTCCTGCTCGAGCAGTTCATGACAGGCGGCATAACGGCCACCCTGGTTCTGGGCGTAGATCACCCAGCTGCCGCGATAAGGGGCAAGCCGGTCGTGAAAACACACCAGGCGCGGATTGCTGAACGACATCGACATAAATACGGGCCAGGACCTGGAATCACCCTGCGAATCCGCTTGTCCCTGCCACTGTCGCGTTAGCAACAAAGAGACCTTTCTTATTGCTGCTCAGCCACGAGTGTGTGGATGGCCTGGTGGATCGCGCTATAGCACTGCTGCAGTTGTGCTTCGCTGATGCAGAGCGGCGGCAGGAGATAAACCACGTTGCCCAGGGGCCGTAGATAGACGCCCTGCTCCATGCACAGCCGCTGCACTTGTTTGCCCACGGGGTTGA
>VGQX01000275.1 GCA_016882305.1 Cyanobacteria bacterium K_Offshore_surface_m2_239 | reverse complement strand
ATCCCAGGGGCGCAGGTATGGCTGTTCGGTTCCAGGGCTCGCGGCACCAGTGGACCGGATTCCGATATCGATCTGCTGATCACCGCCCCGGATGCCTGGCTGGAGGGTCGCAACCGCTTCGAGGTGCTCAATCAGCTTTGGGGGCGGCTGGCGCGAGCGGATGTGTCGCTGGACCTGCTGCTCTACTCCGAGCGGGAGTGTGGGGAACGCCGCCAGTGGCGTAGCCACGTGATCAGCAGGGCGTTGCGGGAGGGGCGGTTGCTGGATGGTGCTCTCTGAGCCGGAAGGCCTGCTGCGGATCGCCATCGTCGATCTGGAGACTGCCGAGGCCTCCAGCGATCCGGCTGTGTTCCGAGAGGGCGCCTGGGGGTTCTGGTTGCAGCAGGCAGTGGAGAAGGCACTCAAGGCCTGGCTGCTGCAGCTCGGTGGCGATCCTCCACTCACCCATGACCTGCGCCGGCTGCTGTGCTGCTGGCTCAACTCACCATCTATGCCGTGCAGTTCCGCTACGACGCTGATCCCGCTCCCCTGGGGCTGGATCGGGAGGCCTTCAACCGGCAGGTGAAGGAGCTGATCCGCGGGGTGCAGGCACTGGTTGTGCCGGGTTCCGAAGCTGAGGGCTGAGGGCTCGGCCATGCCCCCGTCCCCCTCCGCCACCTATCAGCGCCTGCGCCCATCTCCATACGAACAGCCCATCGCCGAACGCATGCGCATGAGCCACGTGTACCAGCCGCTGATGCTCATGGAGCTCCTGGGCCACGGATTTGCCAGGCAACAGCCAGCCCCGCCCCGGCGCAGGACGTGGCCCGCCGGATCCTGGGGGAAGACGTGACCCAGATCGAGTACTACACGAAACGCGTGAAACGCATGGTGGGGAAGGTGCTCACCGGCAACGGCATCACCCGCTGCGAGAAGGGCAGCTACGCCCTGGTGGGCGGCGACGAGCTGAGCGACGCCGAGCGCGACCAGCTGCAGGAGCTCTGCCGACAGCGCCTTGATGCCTTCCGAATGCAGCGCGGCGAGGAGGTGTTTGCCCACAGGAGCCGCACCCGCAGCCCAATCAGCGGCTCCGTGAAAGTCCTGGTGCTCAGCCGCGCCAGGGGCCGCTGCGAGTGCTGCGGTGCCTGACTTCCGCGGTCTGCAGGCCAGCTACGCCCTGCGCGAGGCGGGCTGTGTGTTCTGTGCGTTGGAGGGCAGCGACCGGGTGCTGCTGGAGAACGAGCTGAGGTTCAGAGCCTGATAACCAATGCCTTCCGACTCAGCTCAATGAGGACGTGGCTTTCAAACAAGTGGATCAGCTCCGGTAGAGCACGAAGCAGCAACGCAGTGGGATCCGGGTTGCCGATGTTGCCTGTGGTGACAATCAGGAGTCTGGCTGGAGTGCCGCGCAACAGATGACTGCGAACAAAATCAGCATCCTTGCTGAAGACAACACGTTGATCATGATCCGCGATGGCGGAAATCATCTGATCGGAGCTGCGATTGCCTGCTGGTAGATCAAGGGTATGCAGAACATCGCATCCCAATGCCTGCAGGGGCCGAACGAGAGATCGAGGCAGCTGAGCATCCAGCAGGATTCTCATGCAGAAAGAAGTTCAATGCGCTGAACTCGTGAAAGCTGAGTTGCGTACTCCAGCACTGCTGTGATGTCGGCTGACTCAAGATCAGGGTAATCGGTAAGAATTTCCGACGCACTCATTCCCGCAGACAGCAATTCAAGTATCATCTCCACGGGATAACGCAACCCTCGGATCGTTGGCTTCCCATGACAGATCTCAGGATCGATGGTGATGCGACCCAGCTGGTCTGTCATGGCGGTTCCTACGCCTTTCCAGGCTAAGCGGCACAGAGGCTCATGACGATCAGCTGGTTTTGGCGCTGACATGGGTGTCCTTGGTGGGTCTCCCCTTACAAATGCCACCCCCCGTCACACCCCGCCGGGGGTCCCCATGCCCCCGCCCCCCTCCGCCACCCACCAGCGCCTGCGCGAGCCCATCGCTGAACGCATGCGCATGAGCCATGTAGTCCCGCCCAGCGCAGGACGTGGCCCGCCGGATCCGGGGGGCGCATGGTGGGCAAGGTGCTCACCGGCAACGGCATCACCCGCTGCCAGAAGGGCAGCTACGCCCTCGTGGGCGGCGTAGCCGAAGGCTTCTGCGCAGCAGTGGAGCTGAGTGACGCCGAGCGCGACGAGCTGCTGGCCCTGTGCCGCCAGCGCCTCGACGCCTTCCGCGAGCAGCGCGGCGAAGTGGTGGTTGCCCACAGGAGCCGCCACCGCACCCCGATCAGCGGTTCGGTGAAGTACCGGGTGCTCACCCGCGCCCGTGGCCGCTGCGAGTGCTGCGGGGCACACGAGCACCAGCGGGCCCTGGAGGTGGACCACATCGTGCCCAAAAAACACGGCGGCTCCGACGACATCAGCAACCTGCAAGCGCTCTGCTTCCGCTGCAATGCCGGCAAGCGCGACACCGACTGCACCGACTTCCGCGGCCTGCATGCCAGCTACGCCATACGAGAGGCGGGCTGCGTGTTCTGCGCGCTGGAGGGCAGCGGCCGGGTGCTGCTGGAGAACGCATTGGAAGCTGTGCATCGCCGATGCCTACCCGGTCACGCCGGGCCACAGCCTGGTGATCCCGCGGCGTCATGGGGCCGACGGGCTGGCGCTGCACCAGCCAGAGTGGAATGCGGTGGTAGAGCGGCTGAAGCT
>VGQX01000274.1 GCA_016882305.1 Cyanobacteria bacterium K_Offshore_surface_m2_239 | reverse complement strand
GGGTCCGCGGCTGAGGTTGTCGTAAAGGGTGATCGACCAGAACTGCTTCACCGGCGCCTTCGCCGCCACCCGCATCCGGTAGGCCCGCCCGCCATCGAGCCACTGGCCGGCCCCATCCTTCGACGCCTCGAGATACACCTGGCCGAATCCCACGATCCGCCCCTGCATGCCCGCCGACATGCCGATCGCCTCGTAGAACCAGGAGCTGCGCTCATCAAACTGCACCCGCTTCTGATCGGGGCTTTCCTGGTTGAGGTCGAACAGCACGGCGTATTCCCAGTGCTTGCCGGCATACACCGTGGCGCCGGGGGTGCGCTTGTCTTAGGCGATGGTGCGGGCCATCAGATCGCCCACCTGGGCGGCCTCGGTGAGCACCTTGCTCTGGCGGGCATCGGGGTTGAAGGGCTGGCCGGGGCTGATCCCCAGGGGCGCCAGCAGGCCAAACATCGTGCGGTCGCGCGGAGCCACGGGTTCGTTGGCGTAGAGCTCACTGAGCAGGCGCCAGTAGCTGAGATCGGCAGGCTGGGCCGATTGCCAGGCGCGGCCCGCCACAGGCACATAGGCGTTGCTGGGTGGGTTGTCGCGCTGGTTCCAGCCGTAGAGGCGATGACGGCGCACGGTGGCTTCGGCCACGGCCTTGTCGGGATCGAGGCCGCGGGTGCCGAACCAGATCTGGTTGCTGGTGGCCCGCACGATCCGGTAGCCCGGGGCCAGCGGATCGGTCATGCCGGGCGGCAGGATCAGATACTTGCCGCCGGCGCCCTTGTCGGGGCCGGTCTGGCCCATGTCGGTGATCGGCTGCTGCCAGATGTCGAGCACCCCACCGGCGGTGAGCCCGGCGGGCACTTCCACGACCAGAGGGCCCTGTTTGGCGAGATCCCAGAAGCTGAAGGCGTAGAGGGTGGTGATGTTGGGGGTGAGCATCCCCGCCTTGTCCTTCAGGGTCTGGTAGAGCACCACATCGCCGTTGCGGGCGCCGAAGGTTTTGGCCTGGGCGTCGTAGAGGGCCTTGAAGCCCACGGCCGGCAACGCCCAGAGGTAGGCCTGGGCGGCGCGCTGGAAGTCGAGCTCGTCGTAGAGCAGATCGGCCTTGGCCTTGCTGGGATAGCCGTTCTCCAGCTGCAGCGGCCCGAGCCGGGTCTGCTGCACCTGGCCCTGGTGCACGGCGCTCGTCTGCGGCGCGGATGGCGCAGCTGGTTTGGCGAGCGCTCCGCTGGCGGCGCTGATCAGGCTCAGGCTGGCCAGGGAGGCGAGGAGCGACGGGCGCAGGAGGGAGGTGCGGGTCAGGCGATGGAAGGCAAGGATCAAGGCGTGGCGTTGCTGGTCAATCCAGGGCTGGCTACAGGAATGCCCGTCAAAAACTGGCGAAATAGTGATAAAGAACCAATCTCATTTACACTGCATTTGGCTGTGAACATAGCTACTGCCCCGCTTGGTGCCAGTGAGTTGGCGCAGCATTTCTGGCAAAAAGCGCCAACATTTCTGTGCAACCGCCTGGGAGCCAGCCGCCATGGCCCGATCACGGCTGCCCACGCTCCGCTTCACCCCCCAGCTCATGGCGGCCCCTCCGGAAGCTGCGGCCCAGGGGCCCCAGCTTCCGGCGGTGCCGCCAGCCCGGGCTGAGCTGGTGGGCCAGCCAGCCCGGGCCGCTGAGGCTGAGCACCAGGATCGTGAGCGAGGTGCTCAGCCGGCTCGACACCGTGCGCGCCTGATCGAGGCCCGCATGCAGGAAGGTGAGCGTCACCAGGGCGGCGAAGATGCCGGTGGTGAGGGCACTGGCCGAGCGCAGGGTGTCCTTCGGACGGCGGCGGCCGGGGTTGGCCGCATCAAGGCTGAAGCTGCTTCCGCCGATCGCGCCGGCCACCACCAGGCAGCCCAGCATCGCCAGCCGCAGCTGGAAGCCGGCGTGGGGATCGCTGGCCTGGATCTTCTCGGCCACCACCATCGCCGTGCCCAGCAGGCCGCCGCAGCAGGCCTGAGCGCTGATGTCGCCTGGATCGGTGGTCGGCTGCCGGCGGATCGCCTCAAGCCGGGCGCCGTGCTCCTGATACCAGTCGTCGGTCCACTCCCAGACATTGCCGATCATGTCCAGCAGGCCGTTGCCATTGGCCGGGTACTGGCCCACCGGCGCCGTGCGCTCCCAGCCATCGGCGCGGCTGTTGTGGTGGGGGAAGTCGCCCTGCCAGGTGTTGGCCAGCATGCGCCCGCCGGGGTGGAGCTCCTCGCCCCAGGCGAATTCCACCCCCTCCAGCCCGCCCCGCGCCGCCCGCTCCCATTCCGCCTCGCTGGGGAGCTGCTTGCCGATCCAGGCCGCGTAGGCCAGGGCATCGGCATGGGCGATGTGCACCACCGGATGCTGCTCGCGCCCCTTGATCGAGCTGCCCGGCCCCTCGGGATGGCGCCAGTCGGCCCCCGCCACGTACTGCCACCAGCGGTAGGGATCGCCCTTGGCCACCGGCCCTGGCGGCGGCACAAACACGATCGATGAGGGCTGCAGCAGATCCGGCCGGGCGTCGGGATAGAGGGTGGGGTCGGCGGCCTGCTCCGCCAGCGTGCGATGGCCGGTGGCCTTCACGAACTTCAGGAACTGGGCGTTGGTCACCGCCGTGCGGTCGACCCAGAAGCCATCCACCACCACCCGATGGGCAGGCGCCTCCTCGGGGTAGTGATCGTTGTAGCCCATGGTGAACGCGCCCCCGGGGATCCACGCCATG
>VGQX01000273.1 GCA_016882305.1 Cyanobacteria bacterium K_Offshore_surface_m2_239 | reverse complement strand
CGCTCCGGCGCAGTCGCGCCCCACCGCCTCCAGCAGCTCAAAGGCACTGGTGCCCCGCAGCGAGAAGCGCCGCTGCAGCCGCCTCAGGATGGCGTCGTTGTCGGGGAGGAGGTTGGCGAACCATTGCTCCACCACCTCTCCTCGCAGGGCAGGCGCACCGAGCCCAACCGGCAGCGACAGCGACAGGGGCCGGAACTGGGGCGAGCTCAGCCAGGCAGGGTCGTAGACGAACTCCTGCGGGCCCCGTCCCGGCACCCGCCAGTCACCCACCCGTTCGCCGTTCATCCAGACGGCCAGCTGCCGCGTGTGGCTGGGCCTGCCCATCACCACTCGGTCGGTTCCGGCCGGCGCCGGCGGGGTCGCACCACCAGCTCCAGATCGAGGGCGGCAAGAATCAGCAGCAACCGCTCCAGGGTGAACCGCCCAGGATTGAGCTCGAGCGCCGAGAGGCGTGCCTGGCTGAGGCCGCCAGCCTTCTGGGCCAGCGCCGCCTGACTGAGACCCTGCTGGCGGCGAAGGCTGATCAGGAGTTGGGCCAGCTGGGCCGGCATGCGGATGACCTGCTCGCGGGCCGCCATACCATTAGGAGCCTCGAACTCAGGAGCGCTCCCCACGGGAGCTGCGTCTTCAGTGGCCTGCTCCCTGGAGGGCATGGGGCACTTGGATTCCGAATAAAGACAGGTTACTCGGAAACCACGTAACCGCAATCCAGTTGGGAAACAAGTGAGTTGGTCGCTTCTCCGCGGGCTCGACGCTCCAGCGGTTGCCAGAAGTTCCACGTCTGAGCGAAGCCTGAGTGCAACGGCGGGCTTGGCAAGGCTCAGCCCCGCAGATTCCTCTTGCTCCACCCCGTAATGGCAGCTTCGACGTTCTCGATATGCCACTGCAGGGGCCCCCGGCTCTGGGTGCAACCCCAGCGACGGAAGTGTTTGCCAAGTTGGACGACGCCCCGCAGCCTCAACCGGCGGAGCGTTTCACGGCTGATGCCGAGCCATTCGCAGGTCTCCATCGTACTGAGCCAGACCCTTGCTCGCCCTGGCCCAGATGTGGTGGTGATCGGCTGCATTCAACCCTCCCCCTCGAGCAACGCCACCACGGCCGGATCCCAGAGGATCTGCTGGTGGCGCTCTCCCCGACTGCAGAGCGGCAGGGCGACGCCCCAGTCACGGCCGGTTTCTGTGAGCTGCCAGTCGTCGTCCTCGTTGCGCTGCTGCAATCCGGCGGTAGCGAGCCGCTGGTTGGTGTGGCGGAGCGTTCCATCCAGTCGGTCCGCTACCTGATCAGCGGTCAGCCAGGCCACCGCTGCGCGCTGCGAGACGCGTTGCTTCAGGTCAGCGGCGGCGGGACTGCTGTGGGACTGGATCTCCTCCAGGACGCTGAGCAGGGCCTCGGCATGGGATACGCCGGTGAGGTGGATGATCTCGTCAGCCCCGCGCAGCACCTCCGCTGCGGTCTGCCTGCGAATCGCCTCGATGCTGCGTCGCGGCAGCTCTCCGTTGCCCTCTTGGCGGCGGTGCAGAGCGGGCAGCAGTTCGTGGGTGAGCCAGCGCCGCATCCGCGGTGCGCTGGGGTTGTCGCTGTTCAGCAGCCTGCGCAGCAGCGTGGCTTCGTTGATCAGCGCCAGGGTGAAACCACCGGCGCCGGGACCCTCCTCTGAATGGAGGCAGTGCTCCTCCTCGTCTCGCCTATTCGCCATGGCCCAGACCATCGGGCTCTCCGCCAGCGCAGTGCAGGCATCGGCGACGACGATCCAGGCCTCGCCCTGCGGATCGGTGCTCACCCGGATGCGGTGCCCCTCGAACAGGTAGGGCACCAGAGCGGACGTGTTGCTCATGGCTGGGAAGTTGAGAGGACAGGGGCGTCATGCCGCGACGCGAACACTGCAGGGGTGAATGGCATCGGGGCCGCGGCCAAGGGAGCCGGCACAGGACCCGCCAGGACCAGCAGCACCGTGCTCAGCTGCAGGGCCAGCACCAGCCACAGCAGCCATTGCAGCTGCCGTAGTTCGCCCAGTCGCACGGTGGTGGTGATGGGCCGGCGCGTGCGGCAGAAGGCCGGCAACTGTGGTTGCGCCATCGGCCGCGATGTGCGGCCGGGATGTTGGGGGCGGGTCATCAGAACGGCACCTCCTCATCGGCGAACTCATCGCCGTAGTCCTCCCCATCCGCCAGGGGGATCGCCCGCTGCTGGCGGGCAGCGGCCTCATCTGCCCGGTAGGCCTGCTCCGCGGCCTCGATCCAGGCGGGATCGGTGCCTTCGCGGATGCTCAGCGGGCCGTAGAAGCCGATCATGACGTTGCGTGGCACCGCATCGGCGGCGGCCTGGTCTTCGATCTTGGGGCCCTTGGGGTTGCTCTGACTATGAATGTCGTAGAGGGCGAGGCCAAAAGGGTTTCCGAAGGTCATCAATGCCCGCTACCGCTTCGCGGGCCTGCGGCTACATGGCGTCGGTCTCGGCTTCCTTGAGGGCGGACTCATGGGCCTGGCCCAGATCCACGTCGTAGCCCTTGGGCTTCCGCGAAGCGGTTGCCGTGGCCGGCGCCGCTGCCCTCGCGAACCAGTGGCGCCAGGCCTCCGGCGGTGACGGTGACGCGCACGCGAGCGATGTAGGTGACGCCCCAACCGGGCTTTTGGTCTCGGCTCGTGCCTCTGGCACCGATCAAGCGTTCGGCCTGGGCGACGCAGCGGACGGCGATGGTCTGGCGCTGCCAGCCATCGAAGCCAAAGATTCG
>VGQX01000272.1 GCA_016882305.1 Cyanobacteria bacterium K_Offshore_surface_m2_239 | reverse complement strand
AGGAGCGAGTGATCTGGATTGAGCTGGCTCCCGATCGGCTGCCTCCCTCCGCCCCGCCACTTCAGAAAGCCCTGGGTCTGCTCCTGCTGCCGGAGGAGCAACTGCCGTCCTCCGCCGCCACCATCCGTGAACAAGCCGCCACCACCCCCCTGGCGGACGAGCTGGATGACGTGATCGCGGCTATCCTGCTCTCACGGTTCAACGGCCGCTCCATCACCGACATTTGCGCCATGGGCGGGATCACCCTCGACGATTTCACCAACAGCGTCGCCTACAAGGAAATCTTTGGGCGCGGCCTGGAGGAGGGGCAGCAACTGGGCCGTCAGGAGGGCCGACTGGAAGGCCGGCAGGAAGGCCGACTGGAAGGCAGAAAGGCTGAAGCCGCCGCCATGACCCTGCGCCAGCTCCAGCGCCGTTGCGGCTCCCTGCCCCTTGACCAAAAAACTAGCGTCCAGGCTCTGCCTCTGGCCGATTTGGAGGCACTGGCCGATGCGCTCCTTGATTTTCAGGGACCTGCAGACCTCACAGCCTGGCTGAGCCAACGGCACGGCTGAACCGGATTCAGCATCAGGTATAAGCAACCAAGGGTCTGGATCAAAATCCTAGGGGTGCGTGGCTTGGCAGATATGATTAACCTTCGCGGCGACTGGCCTGTTGGCCTTTTCAGGTTCCGCGCACCCCCTCTGGATTCGCCGAAAACTCCAGTGTTTGCCTCGTTTGCCGCGCGGCCATGCAACGTAACGACTATTAGCGTTTTTTGACAGGTTTTACAGGCCGCCCTCGCACCGCCAGGGTGTGGGGGTTCGCAAACAGCCTTCGGATCGCTTGCGGTACAGGCTCTCTCGGTGGCCGCTGTCACTACTCGTTGGTTTCGCCTATTGATTTGAAACTCGCTAGAATGGAACCAAAAGCGAGAGTAATGGAGTTCTGACATCACTCGATCGGAACACCCATTCATTCGTTTCCATCCCCCAAGGCCTGCGCCCCAATCAAGCAGAATTCCAGCTCTGCCTTTCAGCCAAACAAGCCTGTTTGAACAGAACCAGACACCACGCTTCTGCGAGAGTGATAATAGCTTCCACCCGCATCCAGTGGTCGCCAGCGACAAACTTTTCTTCTGGTTGTTTCAAGACCGCACTGAGCGGCTTCAGCCCCTGGTCGCGTCCTTGCTGGCGGACATGGACGGCTACTCCTTCACCGCGCCGGTGATCAAAGAGCGGGAGGTATGCCCTGATGGCCTGTTCCTCCCTCCCGTCGATGAACTCCACGACAAGCCCGCGCTGATCATGGAGGCCCAGATGGCCGCCCATCCGGAGTTCTTCCTGCGCCTTGACAACAACAGCAGCCTGCTGCTCATGCATCAGTACCGCCAAGGCCAACCATTGCGCCACTGGCGCATGGTGGTGTTCTGTCCCTCACGGGAGATGAACTTTGGTGATCCCGTACCTGTGGCCGAGTTTCTGCCCAATCAGCAACCGACCCAGCTGGTCGCGGCCCGTCTGGCCGAGGCCTGCGGCCATCCCAGCCATGCCTTCTGGCCCCAGCAGATCAACTCTGTGAGTGCACTGTTCAAGCGCTATGACAATGTGCCGGCCCATGCAGGCGACTCAGGGAAGGGAACCGCCCCTCGGAGCGCCAAACAGTGGCTTGAGCCAATCGGCGCCCTCCCACTTCCCACTGCAGACGTCTGATCCCGCCTGACAGCGGCGGCTGATCGCGATGGAGCTCCTGCAACCGCTCCTCGGCTCCCTCCTCGATGGAGGCCTCCGGCTGGACGTCGAGGGTGGCGTCGTCGTCCCGGTCGTTCACCGGCGGTCAGGCTCCTCGGCGGCAAGGCGAGGGCCTTGCGCGGGAGAGGCGGGCTCAACGCTCCAGGATCAGCAGTTGCTCCACAACCAACTCCTCCACCAGCCCACGCTCCAGAGCGAGCTCCTCCGGTGCCGCGTCGCTGGCGGCCCAGAGGTCGGCGGCGGTGAGGGGGAAGCCAGCGAGGCGGGCGATGGCGGCCACCGTGGCGGCATCGGGTGCGCTGGCCAGGACCAGGCGCAGATCGGGATCGACCTCCGCGGCACGCAGAAAGAGGGCGAGAGGGTCGACGTCGCGAGCGGCGGGCTCCGGCTCGGGCCGCGCTTCCTCGAAGGCGGCGCCAGTGGCCAGCCAGAGGGCGAGCTCCTCGATCGGATGGCCCGCCTCCCGGGCGATCGCGGCCACGGCGGCGGCATCGAGGGCGCTGGCGAGGGTCTCCCGCAAATCCGCATCCTCCGCAGCGTGCTCCACAAACCGCCGAACCGCCTCCTCGGCGGAGGTCTGGAGGGACTGCTCAAACGGCTCAGACGGCTCAAACGGCTCAAACGGCTCAGCGGAAGCGGCTGAGGCGGCGGAAGCGACGGAAGCGCCTGGGGCGGCGGAGGCGGAAACGGGGGACGCGGCGTCTGGCCGGCATTCGGCATCCAGCGGCGTCTCTGTCGCCGTGTCGTCCTCCCCGTCGGGGCGCAGGCTGGCGGCCAGCTCATCGGGGGTGGTGCCGCTCGCCAACCACAGATCCACCGCGCTGATCGGATAGCCAGCAGCCCGGGCGATGGTGGCCACGGCGTCGGCATCCGGGGCGGTGGCCAGGGCCTCCCGCAAGGCCGCGTCGCCCTGGGCGTGATGGACAAAGCGGGTGAGGGGTTCCTCCGGGAACCAGGGATCCGGCAACGGGACCGACTCCAGCCTGGACGCGGCGGGGACGGCGGGGACGCTGGCAGCGCTGGCGGGGGCTT
>VGQX01000271.1 GCA_016882305.1 Cyanobacteria bacterium K_Offshore_surface_m2_239 | reverse complement strand
GGATCGCATCGAGGCCACGCCCCTCAGCGATGAAGCGATCGGCCGCCTGCTGCAGGGTGTGGTGGCGGAACCACTGCCGGGCAGCGCGGTCGTCGCCGAGGCTGAACTGCGCCTCTCGATCGCCGGCGCCCAGGAGAAAACAGCCCTGCTCTGGCACCAGAACCAGTGGTGCCGGCCGCGGGGCAGCACGCCCACCACCCACCTGTTCAAGCTGCCGATGGGCCGGGTGGGCAGCGGCCAGATCGATTTCTCCAGCTCGGTGGAGAACGAATGGCTCTGCGGCCGGATCCTGGCGGCCTACGGCCTGCCGATGGCCGCCAGCCGGCTGGCCAGCTTCGCGGGGCAGCGCTGCCTGATCGTGGAGCGCTTCGATCGGCGGCTGCATCCAAGCGGTAGCCACTGGCTGCGGTTACCGGTTGAGGACTTCTGCCAGGCCATGGGCACACCGCCGGGGCAGAAGTACGAAAACCAAGGGGGCCCCGGCATGGTGGGCATCGCCGCGCTGCTCGCCCAGTCCGCCAATGCAGCAGAGGATCTGCGCTGCTTCTTCCAGGCCCAGGTGCTGTTCTGGATGCTGCGGGCGATCGATGGTCACGCCAAGAACTTCAGCCTCTTCCTGCTGCCCGGCGGCGCCTACCGGCTCACTCCGCTCTACGACGTGCTTTCGGCCTGGCCAGTGATCGGCAAGGCAGCCGGCCAGTGGCCCGAGCAGGAGCTGCGCCTGGCGATGGCTTGGCACGGCAGCAAGAGCCGCACCAGCAAGCCCATGCAGGTGCAACGCCGCCATCTGATCAGCACCGCCAGCCGGATGGGCCTGGGCGCCGAAGCCGAGGCCCTGGTGGCCGACCTGGTGGAGCGCACTCCTGGGGTCATTGCGGCGGTGCAGGCGGAGCTGCCCAGCGGCTTCCCAGAATCGTTGGCCACAGCGATCCTGGAGGGGCTGCAGCGCTCCGCCAAGCGGCTGCAGAGGCAAGTCAGCTGAGGCTCAGCAGCTCGACAGGGAGCCTCTCGGGCTCCTCAACCTGGGCGGAGGTCTTGCTCCATCCGCTGCGACGCCCGCTCAAAGGCGGCATCCACCTCGTCGTCTCCGATCCAGCGGCTGTAGGCGGCGAGGTGCGTCTCCAGGCTGTGGCCCATGGCCGCCGCCACAAATTTGGTGGGCAGCATCGAGCAGAGGGTATGGGCCCGATGCGCGTAGGCATGCCGGCAGGAATAGAGCACCAGCTTCTCGCCCTGTTCGTCGTAGCGGCGCCGCAGTTCACTCCAGAGCTCACGCCGGCGCATGTAGAGCCCCATCGCATCCGCCCCCAACCCAGGCTTCATCGGCGGCAGTCGATCCGCGCTGTAGGAGGCCTCCAGATTCCAGGCTGCCGCCCAGGGATCGCAGGGCAACAACCGCAGCGGCCGTGGCTCAGTCTTCCCCCGACTGGAGACCTTGGAGTAGCTGCACCAGAGACGCCCGTTGCGGACTTCAAGGTGCTGCAGTTCCTCCGGCCGCAACCCATAGGCAGAGAGCAGCTGGAAGGCTTAGCGCCACTTCGGATCAGGAATGGCCTGCACCAGCTCCAGAATCTCCTTCACCGTCAACGGGGTAGTGATGGCTGCAGATTCACGCCTCCGCCCTACATACGGACTGAGATCCAGCGGTGGCGCCCACTCGGGCGGCAGGCGGCCGGTATCAACTCCCCAGCGCAGAATGGCTGCGGTCTGCTGCACCTGCAGCTGGCGGCCCCGGCATCCAGGCTGCGTTGACCACGGAGCGGTGATCGCCTCCAGCAGTTGCACCGGGGTCTCGGAATGATCCACCGCCGCCAGGATCACCTTCATGCGGCGTGCGTAGATGTTGGTCCAGGTCGTCGGCTTGATCTCGCCGCTGCCGAGCTTTCGTTCACGGAAGGCTTCGACCAGTGCCAACCAGTTGATCGGGCCAGACTGACTGCTTGAGGATTCCTCACTGTCTTGGGCCGAAAGAGAGGCGACGACTGGCTCAATCGGCTTGCCTGCGGCGAGATTGCGATAGACCGCAAGAGCAGCATCCCGGATCGCATCGACATTCTCTGGCGACCAGTCGATCGGCAAGGGAACCTGACGGCGGCGCCCCCCTCCGAGGGCCTCCGAAATGTTGACGCGGGCCTTGCCCCGCTTCTCGTTGACCGTGATGCCGGAGCGACAGCCCTCCATGGAGAGGCTGTGGGAGAGACCGGTCCTCAGGAGCGTTACCCAGGCACTCGCGCGGGGCATGGGAGAGATTTGGGGAGAGATTCCGCCCAGCAGGTTGGCACGCTGCGGCATCGGCGGCCAACCAGTGGCACCCTTCAACCCAGTGTCAGACTGGCTTCTTAGGCGAGAGCCCCGACAGCGTCAGGCGTTTCAGAAACGTCCAAAAGCGAGCTTTGGGAGCACTAGGTCGCAGGTTCGAATCCTGTCGCCCCGATTGACTTTTCAGGGATTGGGCCTTTCCTCCGGGCTCAAAACGGGCTCAAAACCTGCTCCGTCCGACCCTGTCCGAGGGTGTCCGGAGCTGGCTTGGGTAGCCTGTAGGGCGATGAAGGAATGGGAGAGGCTTCCCTTTCCCACCCGTCGCCATGGGCCTCATTGTGGCCTGTGCGTAGTTCCGCGACGACCCCCGATTCCCATGACTGCCACCTGTCCCTGGGCCATGCAGCGCGAGGCGGCGGCCCGCCTTGGCGTGAGCGAGCGCACCCTGCACCGCTGGCGGGCCGCCGGCTTGCTTCAAGCAGGCGAGCACTGGCGCCGCAAGTTC
>VGQX01000270.1 GCA_016882305.1 Cyanobacteria bacterium K_Offshore_surface_m2_239 | reverse complement strand
CCCCGATCTGGTGGTGGAGCTGGCAAGCCCCAGCGACTCCGGCCCGCGGAGCGTCTCTGCCCTGCGCCACAAGATGGCGCGCTACCAGGCCAATGGCGCCCGCCTCGGCTGGTTGCTGCTGCCTGAGGAGCGGGCGGTGGAGATCTGGCGCGGCGGCCAGCAGGGGCTGGCGGAGCGGCTGGAGAACGCCAGTCGGCTGGATGGCAGCGAGCTGGCGAAGGGATTGGCGCTGGAGCTGGAGGAGCTCTGGGCGGTGTGAGAAAGGCGTGGGAGGGGTCCACCACTGCTCAAAGGGTGCGGTCGCGTGCGGCGCTCAACGGCTGGCCGCCTGGCTCCGCAGGGGGCCAGACCACCCCAAGATCGCCTGATCCGCCGTCAGCAAGGTGGCGTCTGTCGCCAGGGCTGTCGCCACGATGAAGCGATCTGCCGGATCCGCATGGAAGGCTTCCAGAGCGCTGGCCGCCACGGCATTGGCCCCGTTCAGGGGGATCTCCTCCAGGCCCGCCTGCAACCAGTCGAGCCTCCAGCTCTCGGGCGACTGGCGCAGGTTGACCCGGCCCCTGGCGGCGAGCATGGCCACCTCCCAGAAGGAAATGGCGCACACCATGACGGCACCGTTCGTCCAGGCCGCTCGGATCAGCTCCCTGCTGGTTGGTCCCAGGGCTGGGTCATCTCGATCCAGCCAGAGGAGCACGTGGGTGTCAAGCAGGATCACGCCAGAACCGTCCAGGCGACGTCGATCGGGGCGAGCACGTCACCATCGATCGCCACCTCCGGATGGAGCCCAAAGGGGCTGGGGCGCCTCGGCGCGGCGCAGGGATGGAGCTCGGCTACAGGCCTTCCGTTCTTGGTGATCACCAGCACTTCGCCCGTGGCGGCCACCTGATCCAGCAAGCCCAGGCAACGGGCTTTGAACTGGGAGGCATTGATCGATGCCGCCATGGCGGAGGGGCGAGGGACGAACAACCAATCTAGTCGCCGTTGACCATGGGCGTGACCATGGTCACGAAAACGGTTGTACCTCCCAGCGCCCCCTGGCAGCAACAGGGATGGGCTGCTGCAGATCCGGAAGTTCGAAGGGGTGGTGGCTCCGTGCTCAGCCCCGATGCCGCCCTCCTGCGGGAGGACCGCTGGCAGGCCCTCACTCCTGAGCAGCGCCGCGGCTTCCCGCCCCTCTGCCCCGAGCTGGTGGTGGGCAAACTGCCCCACGCCAGAGTCGTCGTCGAGAACGATTCGATGGCTCTGCATCGTCTGGCGGCGGTGGATTTGCCGATCAGCGGCGCTGTGGCTCGGCAGGCTGGCCTGTGGGCTGCGCCGCACCGCGATCCCTTCGATCGCCTGCTGGCGGCCCAGGCCAGAGCAGACGAGCTGGTGCTGGCGAGCACGGACCCGGCGTTCGCCCAGTTTGAAGGGGTGGTGACGTTGCGCTGAGCCGCTGGCTGGCCAGGCGAAGGACGCTCACCGCCACGGAGCTGTTCAACCAAGCCTCACCCGTCGGGCCACCACCGATCTGATCCAGTGGTTCGTCCCCCTGTTGAACCGACTGCCGCGCGATCAGACGTTCGCCGATCCGCGCAGAAGTCATCGGTCGTCACGATCCAGGCGGTCTACCGATCCGCGACCGCATCAAGGGACGCCTCTACCAGCCGCCGTCCCACTTGCGCCACATGCCGGCGCAGAGGCTCGGGGAGTTCGTGGTGAAGGGAGAGGTCGATGCTCCAGGGGAGCAGCAGGTCGTCGAGGGCCTCCATCAACCGCAGGCGGTCATCGTGGCGGAGCGTCGGCGCCACCAGGGTGAGATCAATGTCGGAACCGGGGCGCTGGCGGCCCATGGCCCGGGAGCCGTAGAGCCACACCTCCCGCACGGCCGGTTCGGCATGGAGCACCGCCAGCAGGCGGGCCGCAGCCTCGGCCGGCAAACCAGGAATCAGGCTCTCCGTAGCGGGCGCAGGCTCAGCCATGGTCGCCGTCTGCCGCGGAGGCCTCCAAGCGCTGGGCCAGCACCTGACGCAGCTCTTGAAAACAGGGCAGATACCGCTCTCCCACCTGCCGGCTCACCTCCTCGGCGGTGGCGCGGTTGTAGGTGTGGCTGGTGAGGTTGCGGTCTTGCACCATGCGCAGCCAGCCCTCGCCATCGCGGATCAGGCCGACGCGAAAGGCCAGCCGCAGCGTGTCGCGCGAACCGATCAGACCGGCATTGCCCTCAGCCAACAACAAATCCCGCAAGGTGTTCCACCCCAGCTCGAAGCAATACTCAAACGCCTTGATCAACCCCTGGCGTTCCCGTTCGTTCAACGCTGGCGGCTGAAAGAACGTTTCCAGTTGGTCCAGGGCCTGGCAGAAGTTGGCAAAGCGCTGCGGCCAGCGAGGCTCAGGCGGCATGGCGGAGGGGCGATGGGGGCATTCTCAGGCCGGGGAACCCGACCGCCATGGTTAGGGGCCGGGTGCCGTCCTGATGCCCAGCGCCCCCCCCCGACCGTGCAGATGGCTGACCTGTCGGGGTCCGCCGCCCCACTTGCGCCACTTGCCGCCGCAAAGCCTCGCGTGCACGGCATGGTGAGATCCGGTGGGCAGGCTTGCCTGGGCGAAGACCACAAAAAAAGCCCCCGCTAGGCGGAGGCTCGTTGAATTGATTGATCTGGAATGATCAGAAAGCTCAACCGATGGAAGGAGCCGTCAGGGCCACAGGAGTGGCTTCTGCGGAGGCCAGGTCGAGGGGGAAGTTGTGCGCATTGCGCTCGTGCATCACTTCCATGCCCAGGCCAGCGCGGTTCAGAACGTCCGCCCAGGT
>VGQX01000269.1 GCA_016882305.1 Cyanobacteria bacterium K_Offshore_surface_m2_239 | reverse complement strand
CGCCAGCAAGAATCAATGAAAAGCTTCGTTTTTTGCAGCATCCTTCGCTCCCGCTCCCACTCCTCCTCTCCCTTCCCGTTGCCGCGCGCCGCTGTCCCACCGGGCCCGTTGTCATGTCTCCTTCGCCTTCCAAGGTGCTCCTGGTGGCCAACACCAGCTGGTATCTCTACAACTTCCGTCTCCCCCTCCTCCGCGACCTCCGCTCCGCTGGCTATCAGGTGGAGGCTGTGGCCCCCCATGACACCTACACCGCCAAGCTGCAAGCCGAGGGGTTCACCGTGCATCCCTGGCTCGTTGCGCGCAGTTCCATCAATCCCCTCCTGGAGATGCGGGCTCTCCTGGATCTGGTGCGCACCTATCAGCGCGAGCAACCGGACCTCGTCCATCACTTCACCATCAAGGCCTGCCTCTACGGCACCCTCGCCGCCAAAGCCGCCCCGGTCCATCGCGTCATCAATGCGGTCACCGGCCTGGGTCACGTGTTCCTCGGCCGCCGCAAGCGCACGCGCCTCCTCCGCCGCGGCCTCAAGCCCCTCTACCGGGCGGTGTTCATGGCCCGCCGGGCCCGGGTCGTGTTTCAGAACGCCGATGACCAGGAAAAACTCATCCAGCTCGGTCTCACCGATCCCTCTCGCACCCGCCTGATCCGCGGCTCCGGCGTCGACGTGGACCACTTCACCCCCCCGGACCCCAGCGCCGGACGCTTTCACTCCCCCCTCCAGCTGCTCTTCCCCTCGCGCCTCATCCGGGAGAAGGGCATGGAGGAGGTGCTCGAGGCCTGCCGCACCCTCTGGCGCCAGGGCGTCGCCCTGGAACTCCTCGTCGCTGGCGATCTCGACGGCGGCAATCGCAGCTCCCTCACCCCCGCCGATCTCGCCGCCCTGCGCGCCGAACCCCGCCTCCGCTGCCTCGGCCATGTCACCGACATGCGCGCCCTCTATGCCGCCAGCGACATCGTTGTGCTCCCCTCCTGGCGGGAAGGCCTCTCCCGCGCCCTGATCGAAGCCGCTGCCATGGAGCGCCCGATCATCACCACCGATGTGCCCGGCTGCCGCGATGTGGTGGATCACGGCCGCACCGGTCTCCTCGTGCCCCTCCAAAACGCCTCCGCCATCGCCCTCGCCCTGCGCCTCCTCATCGAAAACCCCTCCCTCGCCGCCGAGCTCGGTCGCAACGCCCGTCAGAAGGTGTTGGCGGAATTCCAGGTGTCGCTCGTCAACGACAACACCCTCCTTCAATACCGCCAGCTCCTCGCCGCTCCCATCCGCCCCTCCCGCTTCCGCTGGCGGCCCCGCCTCGCCTGATGTGCGGCATCGCTGGTCTCTGGCTGCCCTCCCCCACCACCGCTCCAGAGCTCACGGCTCGCGCCCGCGCCATGGCCGAGGCCCTTGTCCATCGCGGCCCGGATGACGCCGGCGTCTTCACCGAACCCGCCGCCGGCTTCGCCCTCGCCCATCGCCGCCTGGCCATCCTCGAGCTCTCCCCTGCCGGCCATCAGCCCATGGCCAGTGCCAGCGGACGCCTTCTCCTCGCCTTCAACGGCGAGATCTACAACCACCGCGAGCTCCGCCGCGAGCTGGAGGCCTCCTCCCTGCTCCGCCGTCCCTGGCGTGGGCGCTCCGACACCGAAACCCTCCTCGCCGCCATCGAGGCCCGGGGCCTGCTGGACACCCTCGATCGCTGTGTCGGCATGTTCGCCCTCGCCCTTTGGGATCGCCAGGAGCGGACCCTCCACCTGGCCCGCGATCGCTTCGGCGAAAAACCTCTCTACTGGGGCTGGCTCCCGTCCGCCAACTCCAACCCCAACGCCAACGCCGCCGGCCCGTCCGCCGCCCTGGCCTTCGCCTCCGAGCTCGCCGCCCTGCGCGCCCTGTCGGGCGCCATCGCCATTGAGCCCCGGGCCCTGGCCGCCTACTTCCACCTCGGCTGCGTGCCCGCCCCCCTCTCCATCCAGGCCGGCATCCAGCAGCTGCCGCCGGGCCATCACGTTCGCCTGGAGGCCGGCCCCGCCGGCTGTGCCCCCAGCGCCTTGCCCGCCCCCCGGCCCTGGTGGTCCCTGCCGTCGGTGGCCGCCGCCGCCGCAGGGCCGGGTCCCGGCGCGCCACCCCCGTTTGCTGACGAGGCCGAGAGGCTCGACGCCCTGGAGGCCGCGCTCCTGCAGTCGGTTCGCGAGCAGGCCGTGGCGGATGTGCCCCTCGGCGTCTTTCTCTCCGGCGGCATCGATTCCTCCCTCATCACCGCCCTCCTCCAGCGCTGCAGCTCCCGCCCGGTGCGCAGCTTCACCATCGCCTTTCCCGATTCCGGCCCCGGCACCGCCGGCTTTGAGGAGGCTCCCTTCGCCCGGGCCGTCGCCGCCCATCTCGGCACCGACCACCGCGAAGCGCCCCTCACCGCCGCCGATGCCCGCGCCCTGATCCCCGCCCTGCCGCGCCTCTACAGCGAGCCCTTCGCCGACTCCTCCCAGCTCCCCACCCATCTCGTCTGCCGCGAAGCGCGTCGCAGTGGTCTGACCGTGGCTCTCAGCGGCGATGGTGGCGATGAGCTCTTCGGGGGCTACAACCGCCATCGCCTCGCCCCGCGCCTCCATCGGCTCTTCGGCTGGCTTCCCGATCCCCTCCGCGCCCTCCTCGCCGCCGGCCTCGCCCATTGGCCCGTCTCCAGGGAGGGCCTCGCCCGCGACAAACGCCAGAAACTCGCCGCCGCCCTTCGCGCCGCCGGCTCCCTCGCCCAACTCCATGAGGCCCTCACCAGCCTCTGGCCCCGCCCCTCGCCCCTCCTCGCGCCAGGCCACGACTGGGTCGCGCCACCCCTCCCCCCGGCGCCT
>VGQX01000268.1 GCA_016882305.1 Cyanobacteria bacterium K_Offshore_surface_m2_239 | reverse complement strand
GTTCACCCCCGATCCTTATCCCCCGAATCGTCTACAATTTCCTATCGCCAAGGACTCGACATTGTTCGATCTGAGCTGACGATGCCCCAATACCAAGCCGACGTCTGGCTGGGGAGCAACTCCGGCCGCCAACGGGTGACGGTGTCTGCCAGCAGCTTGAATGGCGCGGTGGAACAGATCTGCACGATTTACCACGTCAATGACACCGCCATCTGGAACGTGCGCGAGGTGCCGCGCCGTTTCCTTGCCAATGGCAACGATGACGGCAGCCACGCGGACACTGGCGATGCCTCCCCGGGGGGTGGGGTGGTGCTGGTGGGGCTGCTGCTGGTGCTGTGGGTGGTGGCGAGGTTCACCCCGGAGGTGTTCACCTTCGCTGGCGCCATCGCCGCCTGGTGGCTGCTCTGCCGTCTGCGGGGCCTTCCGTTCACAGGGCCCCTGGAACCCGACCAGCGCCGCTGGTTGCCCGGCACCGTGGTGATCTGCTTTCTTGCGGCACTGTTGATGTTTCAGGTTGGCCTTCATCTCCAGCGCCATGTGTTCAACGACGCGCCCCCCCGCGCCCAGCCAGCGGTTCCACGCTCGGAGCCCCTGCCGCCGGCCGCTGAGAATGGACCCAGCAACACCAATCCCTGATGATCCGCTCCCGTGCAGCTGTGGCCTGGGGTCCCGGCCAACCCCTGGAGGTGACCGAGATTGAGGTGGCGCCCCCCCGGGCCGGCGAAGTGCTGGTGCGGATCGTGGCCACGGGCGTTTGCCACACCGATGCCTTCACCCTTTCCGGCGCCGATCCCGAGGGGCTCTTCCCGGCGATTCTGGGCCATGAGGGCGGCGGTGTGGTGGAGGCGTTGGGGGAGGGGGTGACCTCTGTGGCGGTGGGCGATCACGTCATCCCCCTCTACACGCCCGAATGTCGCGTCTGCGCGTTCTGCCGCTCCGGCAAGACCAATCTTTGCCAGGCGATCCGCGCCACCCAGGGGAAGGGTTTGATGCCCGATGGCACCAGCCGTTTCTCCCGCAACGGTCAACTGATCCACCACTACATGGGCACCTCCACGTTCTCGGAGTACACCGTGTTGCCGGAGATCGCCGTGGCGAAGATCCAGCCGGAGGCGCCGCTGGAGACGGTGTGCCTGCTCGGCTGTGGGGTCACCACCGGCATCGGCGCCGTGCGCAACACCGCCCGCGTCGAACCCGGCAGCACCGTGGCGGTGTTCGGCCTTGGGGGGATCGGCCTGGCGGTGGTGATCGGTGCCGTGATGGCGGGGGCGTCGCGGATCCTCGCCATTGATGTCAACCCGGAGAAATTCACCATCGCCCGCCAGCTCGGCGCCACCGATTGCCTCAATCCCCGCGATCACGACGCCCCGATTCAAGAGGTGATCATCGAGATCACCGATGGCGGCGTCGACTACTCGTTTGAGTGCATCGGCAACGTGGAGGTGATGCGCGCCGCCCTGGAGAGTTGCCACAAGGGCTGGGGGGAGAGCACGATCATCGGCGTGGCGGGCGCGGGGCAGGAGATCAGCACGCGCCCTTTTCAACTCGTCACCGGGCGGGTCTGGCGCGGCAGCGCCTTCGGTGGC
Organism: Cyanobacteria bacterium K_Offshore_surface_m2_239; assembly: GCA_016882305.1. Lineage (GTDB taxonomy): Bacteria > Cyanobacteriota > Cyanobacteriia > PCC-6307 > Cyanobiaceae > Cyanobium. Next base: position 1,264 of record VGQX01000268.1, on the reverse strand, counting down.
GTGCGCGGTCGCAGCGAGCTCCCCGCCTATGTGGCCCAGGCGATGGCGGGGGAGATCCCCCTGGAGGTGTTCATCACCCACACCATGGGGCTGGCGGAGATCAACCACGCCTTCACCCTCATGGAGGAGGGGAAGAGCATCCGCTCTGTGGTGCGCTTCTGATCCCGAGGGCCCTTCGCCCCCGCGCCGAGGGCTCTCAACCGTGCGCCACCACGGCGCTCGCCACCCGCAAGGCGTTGGCGATCACCGTCAGGCCTGGCCCCACGGCGGGACAGCCGGGGAAGACGCTGGCATCGGCGATCCAGAGGTTGTCGATGCCGTGGCAACGCCCTCGCAAATCCACCACCGATGTCGCCGGATCGCTGCCCAGGCGGCAGGTGCCGCAGGCATGGCCCATCAACGCGAGGGGCGCCTCGCCGCGGGGATAGACGATGGTGCGACGCGATTCCGGCGTGAGCGGGTCGTCATCCACCTTCTGAATCTCACCCAGCCAGCGGTAGACGAGGCGATCGTGGGCTTCGCGGCAATTGGGCAGGTAGTCGACGTGCACCTGCTGGCCCCGCAGGGTCACGCGATTGGCCGGATCGGGCAGCACGGGCGTCATCACCCACCAGGTGAAGGAGCGATCCGCCAGCCACTCCAGGGCGCCATCCGGCAGCAACCGCGCCACCAGGGAGAGCACGGGCGGTGAGGCGGCGAAGAGCGAATCCCGCAGGACCCCGCCGCCGGACTGCACCGTGCCCAGGGTGTAGTCCACGTTGCGATCGCCCGCGAAGAACTCCGTGATCCCCCAGCTGCGGTCGTAGCGGCCGTCGTTCGGCTGGCTGGCCCGCTGCAGGATCACGCTCAACTGGGGTTTCATCAAGTTGCGACCCACCTGATCGGAGCCATTGGCCAGACCGTTCGGGTGGGCGGCGCCTCGGGAGCGCAGCAGGATCACGGCGCTGTTCACGGCTCCGGCGGCCAGCACCACCTGGCGCCCTCGGAACAGCCAGCGTTGTTCCCCGATCTCCGCCTCCACCCCCTCGACGCGCCGACCATCGGGCGCCACGGCCAGCGTCCGCACCCGCGCGCCGCTCACCAACCGCAACCGCCCGCTCGCTAACGCGGGCGCCAGGGCGCAGCCTTCGGCATCCCCGACCCCGTCGCTTCCCCCCGCTCCACTCAGGGGCAGGGGGTAGGGATGGAGCGCCTGCCGGGCCAATCCCTCCCCCAACGCCTCCAGGAAGGGCGCCATCGGTCGGGGCGCGAAAGGATAGGGCTC
>VGQX01000267.1 GCA_016882305.1 Cyanobacteria bacterium K_Offshore_surface_m2_239 | reverse complement strand
GGTTGTGGCGGAACGACTCGACCCACTACCGGGCTGCTCTGGCCGCGGGGGATGCGAGACCTGGTTCAGCGCCCCAGGGTGCGGCGGATGTCCTTGACCAGCAGCAGCAGATGCAAAGGATCGGTGGGTGAGCGCTCAAACTCCGGGATCAGGTGCTCGTAGAAGCTGCGGGCCTGCTCGGATTCGGCGTGCACCAGCAAGCTGCGGCAACCGATGGCCTCGCTGAAGCTGGCCTCCCTGAGGCTGGCGACCCGGGTGATCGCATCCAACAGCAGGGCCGCACCGAGGCCCTGGCCTTCATGGCGTTCGTCCACCCCCAGGCGGGCCAGCAAGGCGATGGGCTGGGGGGTGCGGCCGGCGCCACGGCTCAGCCGCTCCGGCAGATCGGCGATCGCCACGCTCGCCATGCACCAGGCGTAGTAGGCAACAACCTGGGGCTGATCCACCTCGGTGACGACAAACACGCGGGTGGTGCCGGTGCCATGGGCCTGCCTGGCCACCTCCACCAGCCAGGCGGTCTGCTCCTCAGAGCGGCAGCGGAAGCCGGCGAGCTGGTGACGGGCCGCCAGCAGCTCTGGCGGTTGGTAGAGGCTCATGCCTGGGGCTGATCCGCCCCTGGAGTGAGGAAGGGCGAGGGCCGCTCCAGCAGGCGCGCCAGCCCGGGCAGGCTGCGGGCCGGCCAGCTGTTGATCCGCTCCCACTCCTGCTGGGCGTCGGCATCGAGCACGAACTGCTCCCGGTCGGCCAGCACCCGCTGGGCCGCCAGCCGCCCCTGAGAGAGCAGGAAGGAACTGCGGTCGGTGCCGAGGGCCGCCGCGGCCCGATCCAGCAGATCCCGGTCGTCGTCTGTGGCCCGCAGCTCGATCCGGCTGGTCTTGGCCGGCCGGTGGCCCTGCGGCTTGGCGCTGGTCAAGGCGACACCCACCCAGAACGTACGGACACTGTACGGCGCATCGTCATGGGAGCAATCAAGGGAAGAGGCTCGACCCCAACACGCTCAGAACCACCCATATCTGGGGTAGAATGACCCAGACCATGAGTTGCGCCACCCACTCTGAGGGCGACTGATCTGATCATGAACCCCGTGCTTGAGGCCATTTTCGGGAACCGCACGGCAGCATCGGTGCTGTTGTTTCTTCAGTGCTACGGCGAAGGCCATGCCCTGCGCATCGCCAAGACCTTCGGTTTTGGATTGAATATGACGCAGCGTCAACTGAAGCGCCTTGAAGAAGAGGGTGTTCTGGTGAGCCGCCTGGTGGGCAACATCCGCCTCTTTACTTTCAATGATCGGAATCCAACTGTGCGTAACCTTAAGGAGCTACTAGAAGCCGAGCTCAAGCTATTACCCAGCGAACAGGTGCAGCAGTATTTCCGCCAGAGGCAACGTCCGCGCCAGTCGGGCAAAGCCTTGGTTCACCATGGTTGAAATCACAGAGGCCACCAGCATTGTGGAACTGGCGGTGATCATCAGCGAGGCATTGGAGGCAGCTGGGATCACCGCCACCTTGTCGGGCGGTGGCGCGGTATCGATCTACAGCCACAACCAGTACATGAGTCACGACCTTGATTTTGTGACTTCAGCTGATCCCAAGAGCCTGCTCAAGGCGATTGCTCCCTTGGGCTTCGTTCGGGGTTCAGCAAAGCGGCTCTATGAACATCCACGCACGAAGTGGCTGGTTGAATTCCCTGCCGGCCCCTCAGCTTTGGAGATCTCTATATTCCAGACCCTCGATCAATTGAGAGCCTGCAGACTGTGCATGGATCCTTGCGCGTGATCACGCCAACCCTTTGCGTGATCGACCGATTAGCTGCTTACCTTTATGGGTTCGATCGGCAATGCTGGGATCAGGCAGTCATGGTTTGCCGAAGCCATTTGATTGACTGGGATGCGATTACCAGCTGGGCTGAAAATGAGAGACTAGAACCAAAAGAGGTCGAGAGATTGCGGGCAGAAGCAGATTCGCAGGCATGATGATCACCATGGAACTTCGACCACGCTGCCATGGTTACGATTCATCGGCCTGGAGCCGCCGGCTACTCGCTCGCGGGTTGAAGAAAAGTGGCCCCACGCAATGGATTCCAATTGGCTGGGGTGATCTTCAGGAGGTTACCGGCGGATCAGGGAGCAGCACGTGTTCGCACACCGCCTGCACGGCTGACACTTCTGCCTCATCGGCAATGCTCTCCAACGCTGCTGCCAGTGCAGCAAGTCTGGCTTCTGTGCCCTCGTCCGGGAAATCAACGCTTAGGTCGTGAAGTAGCACCTGCTCGTCAGTGCCCATGCCAGCCGCCATGCAGTAGCTGATCTTGGCCAGTACCTCCCTGAGCCTGAGGCGCAGCTCCTGGAGTTCGGGCGGGGGATTGGGAATGTTGCTGAACACGACGTCTGGTGGCACTGTCTGGATCCCCCACGATGCCGGTTGATCGCTGCTTCAGTCATCCAACAACCCGCAGCGACAGACCGGCATGGAGAATCCAAGGGCCCACGGCTGGACCTCCATCCAGCGAGGCCCGAGGGCCTGAGCTGCGGTGGGCCGCTGGCGTCGCCGCCTGGGGGCCATGGGCCACCAGCTGCTCCAGCACCGCCTCCAACCAGGCCCGGTGGTGGGGGAGGTCTGGATTGAAGTGCTCGACGTAGTCGCCAGCTGGGATGGAGCGGCTCATCGGAACACCCCCCGCCGGCCGGGGGCCAGAGCTGGTTGGTTGTTCGCGACGGCGGTCTGCATGCCGGAGGGGAAGAACAGGGCGAGAGCCGTGCTCCGCGACCGGCAGGCATTCACCTGGCGGGGCGCCTGGATCCAGTTCGGCAGTTCACAGGCACCGACGAAGGCCGACGAGAAGACGATCTGGCCGGTGAGC
>VGQX01000266.1 GCA_016882305.1 Cyanobacteria bacterium K_Offshore_surface_m2_239 | reverse complement strand
GGCCGCTTGCAGGGGCTGCATTCCGTCTCCATCAACTTGAACTATCGCATCAGCCTGGAGGAATGGATCGAAGGCCAGACTTTGATCCCGATCGACATCGGCGACCACGATGCGGTCTACCGGGCCGGAGAGGACTCTAGGTTGGGGAGATCAGGTGGTGTGATCGTTGGCAAGTGATCCTGGTGAGCAACAACTTGGGGGTACTGGATCGTGATGAACGGCAACAATGCAGGAGCTCGCAGGGCAGTGGATTAAAGAAAACGAGCAACAGCTAATGTTAGGAGGTAGGCAGCGCTGACTGATTGACAGACTAAGGATTGATAGGCGAGTGCTGGGGGAGACACACCACACGGAAGCCGACAACGTATTGGGAAGTGTGAGGTTGAGATCTGAAGCGCATGGCTGAGCGGTGTTGCCCGTAATCACCGATCCAGCCGCCTCCGCGCAGCACCCTGTTGTTGGGGTCCTTACCCCCAGGCTCGATCCAGGCTCGGCCATCAACAGGAGCATTGTCATAAGTCTCATGCCAGTGATCCAGACACCATTCCCACACGTTCCCATGCATGTCATGCAGGCCCCAACCATTGGCCGGGAACCTCCCCACCCGCGTGGTCTGATGATCCCAAGAAGAGATGACCAGATCCGGCGTGATCGTGTTGCCAAAATGATAAGGAGTGGAGGTGCCCGCCCGGCAGCCAAACTCCCACTGTGCTTCGCTCGGCAGCGTGCAGCGCAGGCCTGCTGCGTCGGGCAGTAACGACTCGCAACGCCGACAAAATTCCATGGCGTCGTACCAGCTGACCTGCTCTACCGGCCGTTGGTCGGTGTTGGTCTCACCCGGCAGCAGAGAGAAGCTGCCAAACTTTTCGATTTTCTCACCCTCTGGTTGGAAATAGGAAGGATTGGCCGGCAGTTGCCGCTGCCAGCGTTGCCCCAGCGGCGGCACCAGCCGCGCCACCGCCCGCCATTGGGCCTGGGTCACCGGCGTCTGACCCAGCCAGAACCCAGCCAGCCGCACCCGATGCTGGGGTCCTTCCCAATCAAATCGACTTTGCTCATCCGGCGGCGAGCCCATCACAAACTCGCCCCCCGCGATCCTCAGCAACGGCAGGTTGATCCCCCCTCCCAGCTCCACCAGTGCCCGCTCCAGCCGCAGCGGTTGGCGCTCCACCCGCCAGCCCTCGCCCTGGCGCCGCAGCCGGGCGGTTTCCAGGTCGTGGGTTTCGGTGGGCAGGGCGTTGCTGGCGGCGGACGCTTCTCTCTGAGGTGCGCCGGCAGTGGTGGCAGCCGGCTTGTCGCGAACGGGTGGCTGGCTCGCCGGCACGGTCGGGTCAGCCAGGTCAGCCGGGTCAGCCGGGTCAGCCGGATCAGCCAGGAAGGAGGGCCGGCCCAGGGGCGGTTTGCGGAAGCGGGGCTGATCATGCAGCTCTCGTAACAGTTCCTCCAGTCGCTCGCCGTAGAGCCTGTCGTCGCGGAAGTCGAGCCAGTGCCGGGGGCCGAGGAAATCCGGCAGCAGGGGGTCGCTCGCGTTGTCGCGCACCAGGGGGATGAACTTCACCGTGTCGATGGCGCGAGACATCTGGCTGGTCACGATCATTCCCTCGTAGCCGGCGCCGCCCTTGCGTTGCTCACATACGTGCTGGTGCACACCAGCAACACCCGATCCGCCCGGCGGATCCTGGCCGCCGTGAAGGCCACCACATCAGCGCCGGGCTTCAGATCCCACTGATCGAGCCTGGCGTCCACTCCGCCAGCTTGCGCACCCAGACCTTGTGGGCGACGGAGTCGTGGGAATAGGAGAGGAACACCGAGGGGTTGGTCATCGACGCTCCTGCCGCGCAGCCGCACACACCGGCAACCCGTTCAGGGGTCTCCCGCTGATGAACACAGGCCGGCGATCGGGGGCTGGCTGGGGCACGCTCCGCGCTGGCCGTCTTCTCTGGGCCGATTCTGACAGGCGTGAGGCGCGGGCGATGCCGAGCTGCCGGCGACACCCCCCGCCTCGAATGGCCCTCAAGCCGCTCAACCCCCCGGTGTTGATGGGCACAGGGCTCCAGAACCTCCCCCCTCTGTGGGCTCACAGCACCCAAAACCTCCCCCCTTGATGGGCTCCTCAAGGCCCAAACCCCTCTTCCCTTGAAGCGCTGATCTGAATCTCCGGCGGTGCATGCCAACGAGCTACAGGTCCATCCGCTGGCCGGTCAAGCCCGTTGGTGCGATCATGTCATTCAGCGTACGATTGTGGGAGCAGTAGCAGCAACCGTGCAGTCGATTTCGGCGAACGACCTCAACACCGGCGGAATCGATGCGATTTCCCGAGCATTGCAGACCCGACGGGAAGTGGGGCTGAGCGTGAGCGGCGAACTGAGATTTGTGGTGATGGAGGCGGATGCCTACCAGCGCCTGCGGGATTGCGAGCTGGAGGTTGCCTTGCTGGAAACCCGCGCCGACCTCGCCGCTGGACGCGTCCTGCGGGAATCTGTGGAGGATCACCTGAAGCGCCTGGAATCGATTGACAGCGGATCAGATGGAACATCCGCCACCCCGCCGCACGCTGACGCTTGAGCTGGTCGCTGCTATTCACTGAGCGCTACAACCGCCGGGCGGCACGTTTTTTGCGACGCCATCCGGAGATGAAGCAGGCCTACCGCAAAACACTGTTGTTGTTGGAGGCGAATCCTCATCATCCCTCCTTGCGTCTTCATCCCTTGCGTGGCCGCTTGCAGGGGCTGCATTCCGTCTCCATCAACTTGAACTATCGCATCAGCCTGGAGGAATGGATCGAAGGCCAGACTTTGATCCCGATCGACATCGGCGACCACGATGCGGTCTACCGGGCCTGAGAGGACTCTAGGTTGAGGAG
>VGQX01000265.1 GCA_016882305.1 Cyanobacteria bacterium K_Offshore_surface_m2_239 | reverse complement strand
GTTTCGTCAAACGCGATCGTTGCACGCTCCGGTCCCCAATCATCCATGGCTTTTGCCACCTTAAATCGGGACATCCTGGACTGGAGAATATCCATGTCGTTGTCGGTCATGGCCAGCCTGACAATCCGGTGGAAGGCTTCGTGGAAAGCGTTTGTAATAAATTCTTGAGGCTTAAGCTCCAAGGCTTGCTCATCAAAAAGCTCGCTCAGCTCCTTGCTTTGCCGGTACAGAGTGATCGTGTCGTTGTGCAACTGATACAATCCTCCAACGTTGACGACCTCGCCCGGGGCGGCGCCCCAGGCAATCGCCTCTGCCCCGTCTATCTGTTTGTAGCCGTTCTCTATTTTTATGATCACGTCGTCACCAACCGTGCGGCGCAATTCCTTCATCAGCCTAGGCAGCTCTTTGTCGAGCTTCTCTCTGCGTGAGGCGTTCAACAGATCGAGAGAGTCTTGTAGGGCCTTGGACCCTGGCGGGATCGGGCTGCAGGCCTGAGCGCCGTAGCACCCGCAGCCTCTCAGGCCTGGCCGGCGGGGGCTGGAGCGCTGCGGCGCCTTTCGCGGCCCTGGCCCGCTCAACCATGGAGACGACCTCGGCCAGGCGTTTCTGTCTGAACGCCTCGGCCGCAGCCTGTGCCTGGCTCTCGGTTCTTGCGTCTCTGATCAGCACGGTGGCGCCAGGGTCGTCTGGCCTTTCAGTGCCAAACCATGCGGCAAATAGTGGCTCTTGCTCCGTTCCGCCCCACCGCGAAACCTTAAGCTTCATGGCGTACTCCACGCTTCCGGTCACTTCGCCAACGAGCCGGGCCGCATTTGTCTTGAACTGATCCATGACGAGTCTCTGGTCGGCATTGCTGAGCTTTCTGGGGTTGATCGGTGGCGGTGCAGCCACCGGCGCCTCAGGCGTCCGTGCCTCACCAAGCCCCGCGCCCAGCCCCTGCTCCTGCTTTTGCTGGAAGGTCAGCAGCTCGTAGTCGCTGGCGTCCTTCGCCTCTTGGAGCGCATCGGCCCTGAGCGCGGCATCGGCCCGGGCGTGCTCCACGGCCAACCGCAGTTCATCGGCGGTGGCTTGGGCCTCCTTGCTGCCGGGGGCAGGGGGAGCATCCGCCACTTCGTTGAGCCGCACTGTCGAGGGCTCGGGCAGCTCCGGCATCGGAGCGTCAGCGGGGCGCACCTCGCCGTTGGCGATGCTCTCCCTGATCAGCCGGATCTCGGCCGCCTCCCTCTCGTCGGGGGTGAGCCTGATCGGGGGTTGGCTGGCCTCGCCCGCGGCGGAAAGCATGTCGCCCTGCACCACGTCCGTGGCCGGGACTGGGGCTGGCGACTGGCCCAGCTCGGTCTTCACGGCTGCCACCAACCGGTTTTTCAGGCCCTGGGCAACCGTGGCCGCCTGCTCCCCGGCGGCGACCCGCTCGGCGCCTTCGTCCATGAGCCGGCTGATCGGGCCGTCCGTGAACCACAGCTCGTCGAAGACGTCCTTGGCCCGACTGGCTTCTGATGCAATCCCGGAAGCGGCCTGGCTGTTGACGGCGCCGACGCGGCTCAGCTCGTCGGCATTCTTGCCGGCCGAGCCGAACAGCCGCTTTTCCTTGTTGAACATGGCCTTGACCGCCTCGGCCAGGTCGGCCTTGGCCAGCATTCCGGCGTTGAACACTTCGCCCCAGGGGGTGCCCTCCAGAATCGTTCCCTGCCTGCCCTCGCTGGAGGGATTCCGTGGCGCGGTCCTGGACATGTCGAGCATCCCCCGCAGCCGCCCCTCCGTGGCGTCGGGGTTCTCCGTCAGCCAGCGCCAGGCCGATCGCATGGTCGGCTCGTCAACTCCTGACCGGCCGATGATGACGCCTTTCCGCAGCAGTGCCGGGCTGTTGATGACGCCGGTGAACACGTCCTCGGGCAGCTGCGCCAGCGCGATCCCGTCCCGCCAAAACCCGCTGGCGCCCGGCTTGCCCAGCCTGGCCGCGTCGGCCTCGCTCTTCATGCCCAGCTCGCGGGCCATCTTGGCCGCGTCAAAGACAGTCCCCTGTCCTGCGCTGATGTTGGCGTCGGCCGCCTGCAGCCTGGCCGCCGCAGCGTTTGGCGCCACGATCTCGCGCACCGGCAGAGAGGGGATGCCCAGCTCCCTGGACTTGGCCAAGCGGTTGTGGCCGTCAGCCACATAGAACTGTCCCGGCTGGCCAAGTTCTCCAGCCGCATCGCGCCACACCGCAACGGCGCCTTCGGCGTTGGGGTTCCACCGGGACACCCCCTCAAGGGAATTGCCGACCTGCCGCCCCTGATCGTCCACATTGTCCTTGTACTGCAGGGCCTTCGGGGCAATGGCGATCTGATCCACCGGCATTGTCCGGTCGTCGGTGAGCCGTCCCACCAGCGGGGCTTGCCCCTCCTGGGACAGGGCGTCGATGGTGTCCAGCATGTCGGTCTTGCTCAGCTGGCCCATGTCGTCGGCGCCGGTCAAGGCTTGTGCCCTGAGAAACAGGTCGGGGTTTGTCTCCACGTCAAACAACCCGGCCAGCTGCCATTCCTCCATCCCGTATAGGGTGCCGCGCAGACCCGCCAGATAGTCCTCAGCCAGGCTGCTCGCTGGCGCCATCACCATGCGGGCGTCTGGCGCCCGTGATACAGGGAACTCTCCCCGGCTCTCCACGATCTGGTTGATTCGTTCCACCACGGGGCCCTGCGCCTCCAGCGCGGTGATGATCTCCCGGTCGCTCATGTCGCGCAGTGTTCTGCCGACTGCGGTGGATTCCGGCAGGTCAGGCGAATAGACGGGGAAGCCGTCGGAGTCAACCTCGGGGTCAACCTCGATCTCGACCTCGGGGTCGGCGGCTTGTTCGCTGCGGCTCGGCGGGGCCGCGCCAGCCTTCCGCCCCAGCTCTTGCTGGACGGGGCTGTTGGGGTCTGGCCCCAT
>VGQX01000264.1 GCA_016882305.1 Cyanobacteria bacterium K_Offshore_surface_m2_239 | reverse complement strand
TTCACGCCCGCGCCGGCGAACCCCACGCGGAGGTGGGCGCCCTGCGGCAGGCCGGCGAGCGGGCCCGCGGCGGCACCCTGGTGGTGACCCTCGAACCCTGCTGCCACCACGGCCGCACCCCCCCCTGTTGCGACGCGGTGATCGCCGCCGGCCTCGCCCGGGTGGTGGTCGCCCTCACCGACCCGGATCCGCGGGTGGCGGGGCAGGGGCTGGAGCGGCTGCGGGCGGCGGGGCTGGAGGTGATCGCGGGGGTGGGGGAGGAGCGGGCGGCGGCCCTCAACCGGCCCTTTCTCCATCGCTGCTGCCAGGGGCGGCCCCTCGGCGTTCTCAAGTGGGCCATGAGCCTCGATGGCCGCACCGCCCTGCCCAATGGCGTCAGCCAGTGGATCAGCGGCCCCCCTGCTCGCGACTGGGTGCATGGCCTGCGGGCCCGCTGCGATGCGGTGATCGTCGGCGGCGGCACCGTCCGCGCCGATGACCCCCTGCTCACCAGCCGGGGCCGTCGCGCGCCCGAACCCCTGCGCGTCGTGCTCAGCCGCACCCTCGACCTGCCCGCCGCGGCGCGCCTCTGGCGCCTGGAGGAGGCGCCCGTGCTGGTGGCCCATGGTCCGGAGGCCAGCGCCGCGGCCGCCCAGCGCCTCGATGCCCTCGGCGTGCCCCGCCTGGCCCTGGAGCGCTGCGCGCCCCGGCCGCTCCTGGAGGCCCTGGCGGCGCGGGGCTGCAACCAGGTGCTGTGGGAGTGCGGCCCCAGCCTGGCGGCCGCCGCCCTGCGCGAGGGCTGCGTGCAGGAGCTGGCGGCCGTGATCGCTCCCAAGCTGCTCGGCGGCGAGCCGGCCCGCACCCCCCTCGGACTCCTGGAGGCCCAGACCCTGGCGGAGGCCTGGACCCTGCGGCAACCGGCCCTGGCCTGGCTGGAGGGCGATCTGCTCTGGCGCGGGGGGGTGGCGGCCCCTTGAGGCTCCTGGACGGCCCCTTGCATCTGCCCGTGCCCCTTTCGGCGCCGCTGCTGGCGGTGGCGGCCTGGCTCGGACTCGACCAGCTCGCCTCCCGCCTGCCGAAGGGTTCCCTCGGCGCCCTGCTCCTGCGCCGCGCTCGCCTCAGCCTGGCGCTCACCCTCCTGGTGGCCGGGCTGGCGGGCTGGCTGCACGGCCGCTTGAGGGCCTCGGGGTGGGAGCTGCCCGGCGATCCGGCCGGCGTGCGCGACGCCCTGCTCACCCTCGGCCTGATCTGGACCCTCCTGCGGCTCAAAACCACCCTCCTCAGCCGCTTGGGGCGGGAGGAGGACTGGTGGCCGGGCCGCGACCCGCGGGAGCGCGCCTCCGCCCTCGACCTCATCGACAAGACCGTCACTGGCCTGGTGGCGCTGCTGGGCGGGCTGGTGGTGCTCAAGCTGCTCGGCGTCTCCGCCGCCGTGCTCCTCACCGCCAGCGGCCTCGGCGCCGCCGCCCTCGGCTTCGGGGCGCGCACCCTGGTGGAAAATCTCCTCAGCGGCCTGATGATCTACATCAACCGCCCCTTCGCGGTGGGGGACCAGATCGAGCTGCCCACCCAGCGCTTCGCCGGTCGCGTGCAGGCCATCGGCCTCTTCAGCACCGAGCTGCTCACGCCGGATGGCGAACCCCTCTATCTCCCCAACGGTCTCTTCATCCACTCGGCCGTGGTGAACACCAGCCGCCGACCCCATCGCCGCCTGCTGGTGGAGATCGACCTGACCCTCCCCGCCGCCCCCTCAGGGGAGGCGGCTGCCACGCCGCGGAGCCGGGCGGAGGCGATCGTTGAGGCCCTGCGGCAGTGGCTGGCGCGGCAGCCTCAAGTGCGCCAGGAACCACCCCCCCGGGTGGCCTTCACCGGCCTCCATGACGGCGCTTTGCGCCTGCGGGTGGAGGGCGCCATGGGCACCGACCTCGATGCCTTTCACGCCCTCCGTCAGGACCTTCTCCTCGAGGTGGCGGAACAGGTGGCGCTGCATGGCGGCGCGCTGGCGGTGCCCCGCTAGCCGGAAGCGCTCAGATCAACTCCGGATGCAGCGGGTCCCCCTTGAAGGGACCCTCCACCTGGCTGGTGATCCAGCCGCCATAAAACCCGCCCGGCTGCGGTTCCACCCGCTCGCCCCCCAGCCAGCAGGCGTCCATCCGGCTGGCGTACACCCCCAACCACCCCGCCAGGGCGCCGTAGGGCTCCCACGGGGCGTCGTAACACCAGAGCGCCCGCGCCCGGAGTGGTCCGGCGCCCACCACATCCAGATAGCGCGCCATCCCCTTCCACTCGCACAGGCTGCGGCCCTCGGCCGGTCGCAGCAGCCGGGTCTGGAACGCTTCGGGGGGGAGGTAGATCGTGGGCGGATGGAAGGTTTCCAGCACCCGCTGCACTCGCTCCGCTTCGGCCAACACCTGGCCCCCCACCTCGATGCGGACGGAAATCTCCACGGTGTCCAGCGCCGGGGGGCGGGGATAGTCGGCCACCCGCTCGGGCAGGCCGGGGCGCGACCAGGGCACGGGCGACAGCATCGCCTCAACCGGGGATGAAATGGCGCAGGCGGCAGGCCTCCGCGCCGGCCCGCTGCTGCAGCTCCGCGTCGCTGCGGCGTCCGTCCTCCCGCTCCTGGGCCGCGAGCACATCCGCCTCGTCGAGGGCAAATCCCGCCTGCCGCGCCAGCTCCAGAAACTCCTCCAGCTCCAGGGGGCGGTCGGGAGCGTGTAGGCGGTGGGCCAGCTCGGGATGGTCCTTGGCGTGGGCCAGGAAGGCATCCAGGTGCTCAAGGCTCATGGGCCGCGGGGGCGGGAGAGGGATCGCTTCCGCACGCTAGACGGGCCACAACTCCCCCTGCTTCACCGGCTCCCCGGGCCCGTCCGCTTCCACCGGCTCCCGCCTGGACTCTGGCTCCGGCTCCCGCTGGGGCTCCAGCACCGGTTCCGGGCTGAAGCGCACCTTCACCGCCTCCCAGCCGACGGGCTCCCACGGCAGCAGCA
>VGQX01000263.1 GCA_016882305.1 Cyanobacteria bacterium K_Offshore_surface_m2_239 | reverse complement strand
GCAGTATGGCGTGAATGGCCAGGTTGAGCCGCTCCAGCTGGAACGTAGCTTCATTCCCCGTGGTAGGCCCCGCTGCTGCCATGACAAATGGTGGCACTTGTTTGTGGGGGCTCGCTGTGCCCTCCCACCAACCGCCACCCGCCGCGCCGTGCCAGCACCCTCCTCAGCCCCGGCCCCGCCATCGAGCGGCAGCGCCATGCCGCCACTTCCGCCAGAATCAGCTTCAACGCAACGCCCCAGGTTGGGCCTCGATCCGCCAGGGATCCTCCAAGCCCTGGTCGGCCTGATCCTCGGCTTAATCGCCCTCCTCACCTCCTATGACCACCTCTCCATCGCCGGTACCACCATCCCGCTGCCCCAGCAATGGGGAATCCCTTGCATTGTTGCCTCGGTGGCGGCAGCTCGAGAACGAAATCTTGCAGGTGAGGAAAGACAGAGAGCAGATCGAGAAAGAAATCGAGCAGCTCGATCACGAAAACGCCAGAGAGATAGCCTTGAGCGCCTTGATCAGGCAGCACTGCTTTCCGCCCGAGACCAGCTCGATCCCTCCGCAGCCAATCGAGAGCGATCGCCGATCTTCCTTGAGCTGATGGGGCGGCGGGCCACCACATCCACGCAGACAGCGTGTCCGCCCGCCTCAGTCCCGCCGCCTCGCGGGCTTCCCCTGGGAGACCTTCCACCCGCCGCTTGCCTGGATGGCCTTGTTCGTGTTCCGCAACGCCCATCCCGGCGCGATTCTTGTGCTGCACGATCAGCCCAACACCTTGCCGGCCACGATCGAGCTACTGCGGCGCGCGGTGCCCGCCTTGCGTCAATGCGGCTACCGGTTCGTGAGCCTGGAGCCAGGCGGTCAGAACCCTGCAGCGGCGAAATCCTGGCCGGCATAGGCCAGGGGCAGCTGCTCACGTTCGGCGAGGGCGGCCGCGAAACAATCGCCGAAATTGAGCTGGGCGGCATGGCCCAGACCCTTGCCGTAGCGCTGGTACACCGCGAGAGCGCGGTGGGCCAGCTCGGCATCCACCGGCACCACATCGGGATCGAGCAGCCCCAACAGGGCCTCCACCGGCTCCAGCACGGCGCGGCAATGGGCCAACACAAGCAGTTCCTGCAGCGTGCCGGCGGAGATGCGCAGCAGCGCTGCCGCCTCCAGTCGCCGCTGATGGTGCTCCCAGCCGGGCTCCCGCTGGATGATTGCGATCAACACCGAAGTGTCGAGGATCATCCCGGCAGGCCATCGCTGTCGTAAAGGCTGTCGGCAGCAAAGGGCCGCGCCCGCGCACACGCCTGCTGCTGCAGGGCGGGCAGCTCCTGGCGCAGCCGTTCGATGCGTTGCAACCGGCGCTGCCGCTGCAGCTCCGCCTCAAGAGCTTCCCTCACAATCTCCGTGGCGCCCCGCCCGGTGAGCTGCCGCAGCTGGGCAATCAGCTCGTCAACCCGAGGGCTCTTGATGTTGACCGCCATTCCACCCCATGGGTATGGAAGCTGATTCTACCGGGGCTTGCCGCCCTGATCAGAGGCCATTGGGGCACCCGGAATCGGGGCAGCCGGAACGGAACATGGCTGGATCCGCAAGGAGAAGGCTGACGTGGCGGCTGGATTGAGCCCACAGCGGCAAGGCGCCTGCGGCCCCGCCGCCCTCGCTGGGCTCCCGAAGCCCAAAAACCTACCTTGGAACGCTGATCAGATTCTGACATCTCAGACGCAGAACTGTACCTCCTCCTCCCGTGCCCACGGCCCGAACAACTACATCGCCCTCACATCAGCTGGGTGCATAGCCGATCCAGCGCATGAGTGGCAGCCAGCAGTTGAGATTGGCGCTAGTGAGCCAATGGTCAAGGCACCATTCCCACACATTTTCATGGGAATCATGCATACCCCAGGCATTGGCAGGAAATATTTTCACGGGGGTGGTCTGTTGGACATGCTCTCCCGAGAAATCTGATCGTGGTGCTGACGAGCTGCGATAGTTCGCTAGACCTGCATTGATGGATTCTCCGACTGCATAGGGCTTGGCAGTTCCGGCCAGGCAGGCATACTCCCACTGGGCTTCACCTGGCAAGGTATAACCTCGTCCGGTGAGACGTCCAAGCCCTTGGCAGAAGTCAAGCGCTGCATGCCAAGACACACATTCAACTGGTCGATCATCCGTCGTTGTTTCTCTAGCCAGAAATCAGCCACAGCCCGCCACTGGGCCTGGGTGATCGGCGTCTGGCTCAGCCAGAACCCCGCCAGCCGCACCAGGTGCTGGGGGCCTTCGCATGCCTCTCGCTCCAGCTCATCCGGCGGCGAGCCCATCACAAACTCTCCGCGAGGAATCCACAGCAGCGGCAGGCGGCTGCCCCCTCCCAGCTTCACCAGCGACCGTTCCAACCGCAGCGATCGCCGCTCCAGCCGCCAGCCACGCCATGGCGGCGCAGCCGGGCGGTTTCCAGGACGTGGGTTTCGGTGGGCAGGGCGTTGCTGGCGGCGGAGGCTTCTCGCTGAGGTGCACCGGCAGCGGTGGCAGGCGGCTTGTCGCGAACGGGTGGCTGGCGCACCGGCACGGTCGGCTCGCTCGCCTCAGCCGTGACGGCCAGGAAGGCCGGCCGGCCCAGGGGCGGTTTGCGGAAGCGGGGCTGATCATGCAGCTCTCGCAGCAGTTCCTCCAGTCGCTCGCCGTAGAGCCTGTCGTCGCGGAAGTCGAGCCAAAGGCGAGGGCCGAGAAAATCCGGCAGCAGCGGTTCGCTCGCGTTGTCGCGCACCAGGGGGATGAACTTCACCGTGTCGATGGCGCGGGCCACCTGGCTGGTCACGATCAGTCCCTCGTAGCCGACGCCGCCCTTGCGTTGCTCCGCTTTGCTCACATACGTGCTGGTGCACACCAGCAACACCCGATCCGCCCGGCGGATCCCGGCCGCCATGAAGGCCACCACATCAGCTCCGGCCTTCAGATCCCACTGATCGAGCGTGGCGTCCACTCCGCCATGGCGCAGATCCTCCG
>VGQX01000262.1 GCA_016882305.1 Cyanobacteria bacterium K_Offshore_surface_m2_239 | reverse complement strand
GTGTTCCGCCATGAGGGCGTGCGCTTCGTGGCCTGCCCCGCCAGCCGCCAGGGAAAAGGCGGCCGCAAGGTCCAGTGCATCAGCTGCGGCGGCCGCTTTGGCCTTCCCCTCTGTGCCCAGGCCGATCGGCCGTTCGTGATTACCTTTCCCGCCCATGGCCCCCGCGCGGCGGCGGCAGCGGCCCACTGCAGCTGAGGGGCCTGCCCCCTGTGGGGCTCGACCCTTTGGGTCTTGCTCGGGGCCTCTCCAGTCTGAGGCCCTCCTGCCGTCGGGCCTCCACTGGGATCGGTCCCGTCGCTGCGCCGCTCTCGGCGCCGATTCCATGGCCATGCTTTCTGCCGCTGCCTCGCCGTTCTGCCGGATCGCACCGGAAGGTGCGTTCTGCAAACCAGAGGAGGATCCGTTTCTACTGCTCGAATCCAGCCTCAAGGCGATTGAGCGGATCCTGCTGCTGCGGCGAGGGCTGCCGCTGCGGCGCACCTGGATCGAGCAGCCCTATGGAGGAGAGGAAATCACCCTGCTGGAAGAGGAGGTGATCCCGGCGATCCAGCAGTGCCTGGCGCGGGTGGATGAGCTCGATGAGCGGCTGCTGGCCCAGCAAGAGCTGCTGCAGCGCTGCCAGCTAGAGGCTGATCGTGAGGCGCTGGGGGAGTTGGGGCTGCAGAAGGCCTGAGGGCCATCCCAGGGGGCTGCGGCCCACCCCTCTCCGATTGGGCGCCGTACAAAGTCTGTACGTTCCGGCTGGGTGTCGCTTTAACCAGCACCAAGCCGCAGGGCCACCGGCCGGCCAAGGCCAGCCGGATCGAGCTGCGGGCTACGGGAAGCAGCAGACGTCAGAAGAGCGGTAACTTCGGCAGCGCCTCCCCAGAACAAGACGGGCAGCCCAATTATCATCAAAACGCAGATTGGGCATGGCGGACATCAAGGCGATAGGGGTGAGACTTCAGGGACGCGGTGCAGGCTTCTGCCAGAACACGCTCAGGGTGTAGTGCCCTTCACGGCTGAAGCGGATGCCGGTGGCGATGTTCTCCCGTTGGAGATCCTTGCCGTCGGCATCGCTGTCGAAGCGAAAGGCCCAGCGCTTGCCCATCTCCACATTCACATTGCCCTGCCGCTGGCTGAAGCGGCAGGGGCCCTCTTCCACCGGGATCGTGTGATCGTGGCGGCTGAGGCGACAGAACGCCTCCCTGCTGTCTGCCCAGGCGGGCGAGGCCAGAGCAGCGGTGGCAAGAGTGAGGGTGAGGAAAACAAGGCGGGCCATGCTCATTTATTTCGTTCAGTCCTTGTATCTGTGGATATATTAATGGGCCAGGATCGCCCTTCCCGCCGTCTTCATGTTGTTTCCTGAGTCCTGTTGCAGATCAGAGGGCTCTGGCTAGCGGCCTTGCCTCCACCGGGCCAGGGCCGCTCCGGCCAAGCTGGCGCTGCTGCTCAGGAGAAGCAACACACTGATGGGGATCAGAAAGAATGGCTCCCGCAACGTGCCGTCCTTTTCGATGTGCTGGCCGATGGCGGCATAGGATATCTGGCAAACCACGAAGCCTGCGAACAACAGGCCTGAGCCGATCAGAAGGCGGTGAGAAAGCGTCAGGCGTTTCATTTGATCATACAGAACAGCACGTCAGCATCGTCCGCAGAGCCGCTGCTGAGGATTTGATCATGACAGGTGCCGCCATTGCAGACCCTACGGCTCTCAAAAGCAGCTGGCAGCGCCGGGCTGAAGGCTTCACCGGGAGAGGCAAGCTGCACCAGCGTCGGCCTGCTCTGATCGGGATCACGGTTTGGGGAGGCCTGCACAACCTGACCGGCCTGCACGATGAGGAGCAGCTCAGCCGCAGCTTTCCCAACATAGAGCCCGCAACGGGAGCCCGTGGAGAAGTTGTCTGATGGCTCTGGCGTGATTGCCCCCACCTTAGCTCAATCGTCCAGTAGTTGAACATGGTAAACAGCCACATTGCGTCGAGCGAGTTGGCGTACAAGATCGGGCACCATCTGAACCGGGAGCCGCAGGGTCAGTGATCGGCGCCGTCCATCTGCCATCTGCGCCAAGTGCTCGGGAGGAATGCTGGTCAGGGGATTTTTTGCAGCCGCTTGAAACACCTCCACCGCGGGGCTCTTGCCGCTGCCCAGCACAAACAGCACCCGTCTGGACGTTTCGCTGTAGTCGCGCGTGAGGGTTTCCAGCGCAGCGATCTCTGATTGTGTCAAGGCAGTTCTGTCATGGCAGCACTCTCAATCAGTTGGCGGAGCTGGAGGCCCGTGAAGAACCATGGGGTGACCAACTTCGTCAGACGCCCTTCCTCCATCAGGTGCGATTCAAGCGTTGGCGCTGATCACCAGAGCAGACCCTGGTGGTGCCACCAGCCATCGCCTGGATCGTGATGCACTCTCGCCCCTTTTCGGCGCTCCAGCCACTCGCATCGGAGGCATTCGTGACCGTGTAACGCTCATTGGTGTCGCCGTTGTCCACAAAGATTGTGGATCCGGTTGTGCCATCGCGCATCCAGCGGCAGTGAAAGAGCGTTGCCGGCTGCGCTTCCAACTTCATGGTGCAGGTCGCCCGGTAGGACTGCTGGGACGACTGAGCCAACACGGGGACAGCCGCGAACAGCATCGCGCCGCAGAGGAGCTGGAGGATCTTCATGGTGTGTGGAGCAGGGCTGGCGACGGTGGCGACAGGGATCGTTCCTCAGAGTTAGCTGCTGCAGGTTCCTTTGGCATCCAGGATCAGACGGTTCACCCCTTGGAGCGCCATGGATCGTTCAAGGATCGCCGCTGGCGGTTCGTCACTCAGATGGACGTTTCCATGTCGCCTGATCTTGCCCTTGCCCGCCCGCGCCGTCTGCGGGGGTCTTGCGAACCCCAACCATGGCGGCGTGGTCGCAGTGCCATGGTGATCATCAGGCTTGCCAATTTGCTTCTGCCCGCAATCTCTCGACTTCTTTAGGCTCTAGTATCTCATTTTCTGCCCAGCTGGCAATCGCAT
>VGQX01000261.1 GCA_016882305.1 Cyanobacteria bacterium K_Offshore_surface_m2_239 | reverse complement strand
GGATCCAGCGGCAGGTGGCCCCCCGCGATCCCAAGACCGGCGAGGTGCGCCTGCAGCTGGCCAGGGTGCCGGTCGACTCCCGGCGAGGCGCCGCCCCTCATCCGCCTCCATCACGTGAGGCAGGAATTGCTGGGCCTGTGAGGATTCCGCGGGACGTCAACGGCCAGCTCCTGGCCGAGCTCCTGCGGCGCCATGGCTACGTGCTGACCCGTCAAACAGGCAGTCACATGCGGCAGATCCTCAAGGACGTGGCCAGCCAGCTGGGCTGCTCGATCGAAGAGCTGATTGGCAGCCTGGATCTTTGAGGGCTGGGCCCAGGGGCCGCTCTCCAGGTTTGCAGCAGCAACAGATGCCGGCGCAGGTCATGCGTGAGCGGCGGGTCTCCACCGCCTGCTGCAACCAGAACCCCCAGGCGCCCTCTCAGAACGCGGCTGGATCGCTGGAGGCCTCGGCGGTCTCCAGATCGGCTGTGGCGATCCTCAGCAGGCCTTCCGGCTCAGAGAGCACCATCCAGCAATCGCCCCTCCCGGAGCGCCCTGCCGATCACGTGGCTGTGCCACTGGCGGCGTTCCTCGCACTCCCGCTCGGAGTACAGCAGCAGATCCAGAGACACAGCCGCTTGTGCCAGCAGCCCCCACAGCTGATTGAGCACCTCGAAGCGGTTGCGTCCCTCCAGCCAGGCATCCGGGGCGGTGATCAGCAGATCGATGCCCGATTCCGGTTGAGCGGTGCCACGGGCCCTGGATCCGTAGCCGGAGGCTTCTCCGCAGGAGTACAAGCGCAATCCGAGCCGGGGATCACGCCATGGATCACCTCAGCCATCGCCTGGAGGCGTTGGTCGATCGGTGCTGCGGCAGACGTCGTCATCACCCCATTCTGGAAGCTCGCTTCAGCCACCCGTTCAACTCCGGATCACAGGCAAACACCCAGCAGGCTTTCGTGCCCCGGCTCATCAGGGTGCGGTAGGTGTTGCGGATGATCGCGTCTGCCTTCAGCCGGATCGCCTGGGGGTCGCGCTTCAGGCCCACCTTGTACCCCTTCAGCGACTGATCCGTTCGCGCCCGCGCCGTGGGCACCGTCACCACCTGGCCATCCCGGTAGGCCAGATCCGGCCCGATGATCACGCCGATCGTTTCCAGCTCCAGGCCCTGGCAGGTATGGATGCAGCCCACTTCCTCCACCGTGCCCGGCTTCATGATCCACACGCTGCCGTCGTTGCTCAGGTTCCAGCGGGCCTGGTAGCCATAGGGATCGATCGTGATGTCCCAGGCATTGGGGTGATATTTGGAAGCCCAGTTCCAGCAGTAGCCGGCCACCATCCGCGCCTGGTTGGCGTGGTTGGCCTGGCGGATCGCCTCGTGCAGCGCCACCGGATCGTCGAACACCCTGAAGTCGTAACTGCCGCGATCAAGCTGCTCGTTGGCCGTGGCCCGGATCCCCAGGGTGGAATCCAGCCAGGCCAGGTAGCCATCCGAGCCGCTGCAGCGGAACTGCGACGGCAGCTCATCGCGGTGCAGCTCGGCCTCATGGAACTGGCACCACTTCTCGATCTCAGCCGTGCTGCCAATGTCGTCGAACGTGACGCGTTGGTCTTCATCGAGGAAGAACACCGCCAGCTTGCTGGCGTGGATGATCTCCTTGACCTGGTTCTCGCCCTCTTTGTCGTAGATGGTCTTGGTCATCAGCCGGTGGCCCTCGTCCACGATCAGGGCGTCGTAATGCCCCTCCGGGCAGCCCACGAAGCAGGCCGAGCCACAGAAGAGGTTGTCGTATTCGCCCTTCTGCAATGAGCCGGTGAGCTTGGCGCGGTACACCGCCCGCGGCGCCGCGTTCTTGCTCACGTAGCGGGCATTGAGGCCCATGCCGAGCAGCCTGGCCAGCAGGTTCACCGCCACCACCGATTTCCCCGTGCCGGGCCCGCCCTGCACCAGCAGCACACAGTGCCGACCCTCGCGAAGGGGGCGTGCCAGGGCCAGCGCTTTTTCGAACACCACCTTCTGCTCGTCGATCAGCACGAATTCGGTGTTGCCCTTCAGCATCCGCTCCACCGCATCGGCCAGCTGCCGGCTTGGCTTGGCCTTCCCATCCCGGATCCGCTCGATCGTGCGGCCCCGATCGCCCACCTCCAGGCAGCGGCGCAGGAAGGCGGCCATGGCGGCGTTGTCGTGGCGCAGGAACAGCGGCGCCTGCTCCAGATAGGGCCGGTAGCGCTCATCGCTGATGCCGCTGCCGTCGGTGCAGTTGTGCAGGTAGGCACAGGGTTGCAGCGCGATCCCGTGCTCCACCACCGCCGTGTTGAACCCGCGCAGCAGGGCGCCGTAGCTCATCGCCTGGTACGAGGGATGGGTGGTCTCGCGCGGTCCCTTGCCCAGGAACGTGCGCACCACCCCATCCAGCTCGGTGGGCTCCACGGATTCCCACTGCTTCAGCTCGACAATCACCGCCGCAGGAGCACCAGCGGCATTACTTCCGGAGAGCAGCAGGTCGATGCGCTTGGCGGTGTTGTGGATGCGGTATTCGATCGCCACACCCAGCTCAGGTGGAATCTCCTCGAACTGCAACACGTTGCCCACGCACTGAAGTGAGTTCTGCCAGGCCCTGAATTCGTTGGCGGCCACCTTGTAGCCAGTCATGGCGGTGTAGCGCTCGCGCACTTCCTCCTCGATGCGCTGCTCGCGCACGTGCTTGAGAAACTCCTCCCGGGTGGCGAGGTAGATGATCACGACGGCAAAGCTCGCAACAGACGCACCTCACGAGATTCTGGCTGCGGTTGTTGGTTGGGGCTCCAGTTCGGAGCTGGCCAGCAATGAGCTGCAGGTTTTGGAGCTGGTTTAGGCGCCTGCTGATCGGAGATCAATACCCCTGCCTCTCCTGAATCACCCCCCGAACCCCACCCCGAGGCTCCGCGCAATCCCCCTGCCCCCTTGGAATCAGATGCCAACGCGCATGAAACACCGTTTGCCCGGCCGCCTCGCCTGAGTTCAGCCCCCTGCTTGC
>VGQX01000260.1 GCA_016882305.1 Cyanobacteria bacterium K_Offshore_surface_m2_239 | reverse complement strand
ACCAGGGCGCGCACCCCGAAGC
Organism: Cyanobacteria bacterium K_Offshore_surface_m2_239; assembly: GCA_016882305.1. Classification (GTDB taxonomy): domain Bacteria; phylum Cyanobacteriota; class Cyanobacteriia; order PCC-6307; family Cyanobiaceae; genus Cyanobium. The sequence continues at coordinate 2,977 of VGQX01000260.1, read as the reverse complement.
CTGTCGCCCCAGCGGGATCCTCCCCGCGCCCCTTCTCGCTCCACACCGTTCCCGCGATGTCGAGATGGGCCCAGGGCCGTCCCTCGGGAATGAAGTCCTGAAGAAAGAGGGCCGCCGTGATCGAGCCGCCCGCCCGGGGGCCGGTGTTCTTCAGATCGGCGATGTGACTTTTCAGCCCCTCTTTGTAGGAGCCGCGCAACGGCATGCGCCAGAGGGCTTCTCCCGCGTCCTTCGCGGCGGCGGTCAACGCTCCCGCCAGACCATCGCTGTTGGACCAGAGCCCGGCGATCTCCTCCCCGAGGGCGATCACGCAGGCGCCGGTGAGAGTGGCCAGATCCACCACGGCGTCCGGCTCCAACTGGTTGGCATACACGAGCGCGTCCGCCAGGGTGAGTCGCCCCTCGGCGTCGGTGTTGTTGATCTCGATGGTCTTGCCGTTCGAGGCTTTGAGAACATCTCCCGGGTGGATGGCGCCACCGCTGATCATGTTTTCGCAGCTCGCCACCAGCATGTGCACCTCCACGCCCGCCGGCCGCAGCTGAGCGATCGCCCGGGCCGCGCCGAGCACCGCCGCGCTGCCCCCCATGTCGTATTTCATCATCTCGATCTGGGAGCCGGGACCCTTGAGGTTGTACCCGCCGGAATCAAAGGTGAGACCCTTGCCCACCAGGGCCACGCGCCGCGTCACCTCGCCGGCGGGTGTGTAGGTGAGGTGGATGAACTTCGGTGGCAGGTCGGAGCCCTGGGCGACGCCGAGATAGGCCCCCATGCCCAGAGCCTCGCAATCGGCCCGCTCCAGCACCTTCAAGGAGAGGCCGTGCTCCCGGGCGATGGCGGCCGCAGTGTCCGCCAGGGCCGCTGGCGTGCCGTGGTTGGGGGGAGAGGCCACGAGCCGCCGCGCCAGCTCCACCCCCGCGCAGACCGCGTCGACGCTGGCCAGACCCGCTTCCGCCTCGCTCGGCAGGCCCAGCAGGGTGCAAGCGAGGGGGCGCGGTTCCGGTTCGGCCTCGCTGCGCCAGCGATGATCGCTGTACAGGCTCAGCCGAGCGGCTTCCGCCATGGCGGCGGCCGCCGCCTCGGGCTCCAGGCCCTCCGCGGGCAGGAGCAGCCCGAGCTGCTGGACGCCCAGCCGGGCGGCGGCCCGCACCGCAGTGGCGGTGGCCAGGCGCAGCGCCGCCAGATCAAAGGTGTCCGGCTCCCCCAAACCCACGAGGGTGAGCGTGGCGGGCCGGGCGCCAGGCCGATCGAAACTCACGCACTCGCCCGGCTTGCCGCGAAAACGTCGGCGTTCCAGATCCGCCGCAGCTCCCTCGCCAAGCAGGCGGCTCAGCGAGGCGCGGCTGGGATGATCGGCGCCGCGGAACACCCCCAGCACCAGGCCATCCCCCGACCACCCCCGCAGCGGGTCGGTGGAACCCTCCGCGTCGGCGGCGGCTGGCGAAGGCAGACAGCGGAGATCCATGGGCCGTGGCGAGAGCCTGAATCGTAGCCAGGAAGAGGGTTCGGGCTGTCCTCCCGCCCATCGATCTCGACGGAACCGCCCGCCGCGAAGCCCATCAGCGGGCGGCTCAATCGAGATCGGCGGTGAAGGGGGTGCTCCAGCGACCGCGGGTTTCCTTGTTGAACGGCGGTTTCCAGCGCTGGATCAGGGCCTGCTCCAACGCCCGCCGGGCACCCGTGGCCAGGGGCGCGTCACAGCAAAACCGGATCGTCAGCAGAGCCTCCAGCTCCGTGCGGGCCAGGGCCTCCTGGTAGGCGGCGAGATAGCTCTTGCAGTCGTGGGCGCCCTTCCAACGGCGGTCGGCCCGCGCCGTTTCCCCCACGTAGAGCAGCAGGGGCTGCCGCAGATGGGCCGGGCGATCGAGGACGAAGTACAGCGCCGGACCCTGATGGGGCGCCCGGGGCCAGCGCCAGAAGGCCAGGTTCTGCGCCGGCAGGGCGAGAGGCCGCAGCGATCGGGCGCGGGCGGCTGGATCCTCCTCCGGCGGTGGCCCTCCCAGCCCCTCCGCGGGGGTGAACAGGCTGGGCTGCTCCGCCTCCCGGCTCCCGCGCGGGAGGCCGCCGGGCTCCGCGGTCTCCATCCGCTCCGCAGGGGGCTCCGCTTCCAACCAGAGGGGCGCCTGGAAGGCGGCCAGACGCTCCTGCCAGTCGAGGAGCTGCCGGCGGGCGAGGGGCAGGGCGACGGGGGCGGAGGACGGCGATGGGGACGATGGCGGGATGAGGGGCGATGGGGGGATGAGGGGCGCGGTCCGGGGCTCCGGCTCCGGCTCCGACTCCGGCTCAGACTCCGGGAGGACCACTCCGCGCGCTACTCCCGCCGAGCGCTCGCCAGGGCAGGGCTGTCCGGGGGTTGGCGCACTGAAGAGATCCCCTTGGCGGGCGCTGCGGGGGCGGGAGGTCATGGTCGCCGGGGCGCCGCCGGAAGGGAGACGGAACGGCGACGGGTGGGCGGCAGGTCGGGACCCGGCTTGCCCCGGGGTTCGGTGGCCGCCCGGGGCTCGGAGGCCGCCCGGGGCTCCGATGGGGCCCGCGTTTCCGGCGCTTCAAAGGACACCCGGCCGATCCAGGCCTCCACCACGGAGGCCGGCAGCCGCAACCGCTCCTGCAGGTCCGCCAGATCCCGGAAGGGGGCCTGCAGCCGTTCCTGTCGCAGGCGGTCCAGCCGTTGGGAGCAGAGGTCGAGACGCTCCCGCAGCTCGGCCGCCCCGGCCCGATTCACCGCCACGGGCCGAGGGAGGATGGGGGCGGGCTCCCCGTACCAGTGGAACACCAGCTGCGGCAACCACGCCGCCAGGGTGGCGGCCTCGAGCTGCAGCAGACGTCGCAGGTCATCGGGCCCACTGAGCTGCACCCCGCCGGCCTGCAGACGCACGAGGAGATCGGCCTGCTCCGCCGTGCAGCCCGGCAGCTGGAGCCAGTCGCTGGCCGTGGCGCGATTGACATCCACCAGGCCTGCGGCGAGGGTGCGCTTGAGGTG
>VGQX01000259.1 GCA_016882305.1 Cyanobacteria bacterium K_Offshore_surface_m2_239 | reverse complement strand
CAGGGCCTCCTGGCGGCGGCCCAGCTCGCTCAAGCGGATGCCCAGGTTGTTCAGGGAATCGGCCAGATCGGGCAGGAAGGCCGGGTTGGTCTTCGCCAGCTCGCGGTAGATCCTCTGCGCTTCTTCTATGGGGGCCAGGGCCTCCTGGCGGCGGCCCAGCTCGCTCAAGCGGATGCCCAGGTTGTTCAGGGCCATGGCCAGGAACCGCTGAGCCTCCGGCTGGCTTCCTGCCAGGGGCCTCAGCATTTGAACGGCAGCCTGTGTTGGCGCCAGTGCCTCCTGTCTCTGCCCCACCCCGCTGAGGAACACCCCCAAGTTGATCAGTGCCCTGGCCTTGAACAACACCGGGGCCTTCGGGTTGGCCTCCAACCAAGCCAACACCTGCTTCTGCAGCCGCAGCGCCTCCGCCGCCTCCCCTTTTGCCGCCGCCGCCTTGGCGCCATCAAACCAGCCCTGCACCTCCGCCGGAATGGCCAGCTCCCCGCCGGGTGGTGTCTGCGCCAGCCACCCCTCGCCAGCGGCGGCGACGTCAGGAGCAGCAGGAAGGCGCTCCAACGCTCCAGCGGACAGCGGCATCCACAGCGCCAGCGGCGCCGCCACACACCAGGCGAAACGTCGTCTGGAGCGGGGGCGGGTCATGGGGCGCGGTGGCTGCACACATTATGGCCGCGCCCATCGGATGGCGCCGCATCAAAGCGCTGGGGTGGGGGGAGAGGTGCACGGGGGGCTGGGTTTTGTGCGGTCAATCGGCACGAAAGAATACCAACACCATGCTGCCGATCACCCCGGAGAGGAAACCATAAACGCCGCTGATTTGCTCTGGCGAGAGCGAACGGCTGAGGAGGGTGCCTTTGAGCTCCGTCGAGGCGCGATTGGGGCTGAGGCCTGTGCTCAGACGGGAGGTTTGGCCGGAAACCAGGGCGACCAGGGTGTTGTTGGCCAGCCGCAGATCGGTCAGTTCCAGGAGTCCCGGGGGGCCGATGGTGAGGAATTGATTTTCGCGCAGCTTCAGCGATTCGTGCCGGCCAAAGTGGAGGGTTCCTTGGCGCAGATTGGAGAGCAGCAGCTCACCCCGCCCGAAGGAGCTCGGCTTCACGCTGGAGAAGGTCACAGCAGCCACGGGCAGGTCCGGCTCAAACACCACCGTTGGTGCGGCCAAGGTCATTCGCAGTCGCAGATCTCCCGCAAGAAGCAGGGAAAAGGTGCCCTCCGGCGTGGCCAGAGGCTGCTCGGGTTCCCCCGCTGCTTCAACAACCGACAGCAAACCACTCCTGGTCTCCACCCGTTGCCCCCGCGACGGCGAACCTTCCGCGGCTTCTCTCGCCGCCGGGGGGGTGAGCCTCAGTTCGATCGGCTTTGGGCTCTCCCCTTTGGCGCTGGAGGGGGAGCCACTGGCGGGAGCGCGCAAATCCATCACCAGCTCCTGTTGCTTGCCCCCGCGCCCGGTTGTCACTTCCCCGTGGAGGTTGTCCACCCGGCTGCCGGGCGGCAGGAGCAGTTTCACCGGGAACGTCTCCCGTGCCGCGGACAGAAACGCCACCTGCCGCCCTTGCTCCAGCCGCACCGAACGATCCTTCAAGGGAAACGACACGGGAGCACCATCGCGCAGGGCACTGATGCGCAGCTCCTGCGGGGTCTCCGCCAGAAAACCAATGACATCTTCCGCCGAGCCGTCTTGCGCGGATGGGCGGAGCTGAAAGCTGATGGCGCGGGTCTCCACCGTGCCCTCCACGGTTTGCGCCAACGGCATGGCGGACACCAGCCAGAGCACAAGCAAGGCCACCGCAAGCACCGCCAGGGCCCAGAGATTGAACGTGGCCGCCAACCGGCGAATCCCGCGCCGACGCCGCCATCGTTGGGCCCCCGGGTGGGGCAGACCGGGGAGCGTCATCAGGGGGTCAGCCAGCGCGGGTCATGGCGCAGCGTTTCATCCAACAGGATGTCACCCGCCTCGTTGCGCACCAGCAAGCGGTAGGGGCCCGCCTTCAAGCCAGCGGCATTCCAGGAGCAGGGCAGGTCTTGATCCAGCAGGGCGGGGCGGGTGAGGCAATCCTTCACCTTTTCCTTGTTGGGACCAAGCAGGCGCACGCTCGACACCCGCAGCGAGGCATTGCTGCTGATCACCAGGTTGTAGCCGCTCGCCGGCCCGAGGAGCACCGGCAGCCATTGATCGGTGTCTCCAGGTGTGCGCAGGAGGGCCGTGGCGCGGAGCTGATCAGCCGAAATCCCCTGCCCCTGGATCACGGCCGCGCCCCAGGAAAAGCGTTTCCATCCCTGCCTGGTCGCCTCCAATCGCCGGGGTTCCATGCGGTAGTTGGCCTTCCAGGCCTCCACGGCCACCAACGGCTCCCGCCTCCCCTCAGGGAGGACCGGCACCTGGAGCTCGAAGACGGATCCCCCTCGTCTGTCCTTGCGGGGGCTGGCCAGGCCGATGGTGTAGCTGGTGAGGCGAAGTCCGTCGGCGGCGATGGGTTTGATGCGGCGGATGCCTTCGCAACGATCCATCTCCGGGCGCCGCTGCCAGCCGGGATCGCGCTGATCGCCCTTGGGACAGCTAGGGGAGGACCCATGGGCCGCCGGCAGGGTCAGGACGAGGGCGAGGGCCAGGGGGAAGCCGAGGCCGAAGGCTTTGTGGGACAGATGGGAGAGCAAGGATGGATTCACGGCCTGCGCAGGCACTCAGGGCATCTTCTCGCGCAACAGCAGCGCTCGGTAGGCCGAGATGACTTTTGTTTTGACGCCATCGACATCCATGCTGGTGCGCACGATCGCCATCACCTCTCCGGACGCACTAAGCACAGGCGAACCGGAGGCGCCGGAATCGAGCACACCCGCGAACTTCAACTCCTTGGACGCCGCTTCCGTCAAGGCCCCCAAATAGGTCACGGGCACCACATTCCAGGGTGTTTCTCGGGGGTAGTGGCCGACCACCTTGAGCATGTCGGCGCCGGCGGGTTGCGCGGCCGACAGCGGCAGGGGTTGCACATCGGGCGGCAGGCCACTCACTTCCAGGATGATCAGGTCATCCCCGCCCTCTCCTG
>VGQX01000258.1 GCA_016882305.1 Cyanobacteria bacterium K_Offshore_surface_m2_239 | reverse complement strand
AAGCTGTTCGTGAGCAATGCCAACGGCAAGATCGGCCTGGTGGGCTACTGGGACTGCATCTGCTTCGACGAGTTCGCCGGCAAGGACAAGAAGGTCGACAAGACGCTGGTCGACATCATGAAGAACTACATGGCCAACCGCACCTTCTCGCGGGGCATCGAGCAGCTCTCAGCCGAGGCCTCCATGGTGTTCATGGGTAACACCCAGAAGTCGGTGGCCTACATGCTCAAGCACTCGCATTTCTACGAGCCGCTGCCTGACAAATACATCGACTCGGCGTTCCTCGATCGCATCCACGCCTTCAACCCAGGCTGGGAGGTGCAGCCGGTACGCCACGAGCTGTTCTGCACCGGCTACGGCTTCGTGGTCGACTACATCGCCGAGGTGCTTAAGCACCTGCGCACCGAGGACTACACCGGTCTCTACAAGCCCCACTTCGAGATCAGTTCGGAGGTGTCAACCCGCGATCAGACCGGCTTCGAGAAGACCTTCTCCGGCTTGATGAAGATCATCCACCCCGATGGCAAGGCCACCCCGGAGGAGATCGCCGAGCTGCTGGAGTTCGCGATGGAGTGCCGCCGCCGAGTGCGGGAGCAGATCCTGCGCATCGACGACACCTTCAAGGCCAACGACTTCGCCTACAGGCCCCTCGCCGGTGGCGCAGCGGTGACGGTGCTGACGCCGGAGGAACAGCAGTATCCGGCCTTTGCCAGCTTGCGCCCCCTCAGTAGTGAAGCGACGCCAGCTGCACCGGAAACCCCCGCTGTAGACGAGACACCAGGTGCCCCGTTGCCTGAGGCCCAGGGCAAGCCCCAATCGGATGCAACAACCAAGCCTGTGGCAGCTGCCGTCTCAGAGGCGAGCGGAGCTCAGTCAGCCACCACCGCTCAGCTCAAGGAACAGCATCTGGTGGTGCCAGAAAACGCCAAGGGCTGGAGCTACCGCCGCTTGTTTGCCGATTACCTGCAGGGCTGCAGTGGCATCATCATCCGCGACCCCTACATCCGCGCCTTCCACCAGGTCCGCAACCTGGCGGAGTTTCTACGGATGGTGAACGAGATCACTCCTGTGGGCGATGAGGTGACCGTGCACCTGATTACGGGCTCGGACCAGGAGACGATGGAGAAGCAGGTGGAGAACCTCGGCCAGGTGCAGGATTCCTTCGCCGGTACGAGCACGCCCTTTACCTGGGAGATCGACGCCAGCCCCAATTTCCACGCCCGCAGCATCACCACTGACCACGGCTGGAAGATCACCCTCGATCGGGGCCTGGATCTCTTCCAGTGGTTTGAGTTCTCCCCCTTCAATGCTGCTGCTGTGATGCAGGAAGCTCGGATGACGAAGGGGTGTGAGGTGAGCTACATCCGGCAAGCCTCCTGAACGTCAATCGTCCTGCTGAGCCACCATCCAGACCCGTTTCAACGGCAGGGCAAGCCGGATCTCCTCCGGGAGCTGGTCGTAGCGCGCAAAGAGCTTCTCCAGCAGCTCCTTGCGACTCCAGAGGCGCACTCGGAAGAAGTCCCGTGCCAGCTCCTTCTGCACATTGGGCTTGAAGCCACCCCAGCTCACGAACAGGCAGGTCTCCGCACCGAACTTCTGGCCGGCGCCGATCAGCTTGTCGACCGTGGGCCGATCCACCGGATCCGAGCCTGACTTCACCTCCACGCAGATCTGCGGCTTCCCGAAACCCAGCTCACCCCCGCCGGCCAGGATGTCGGCCCCGCCATCTGCGCCTTCTGGACTGCGGTAGGTGGTGTATCCCTCCGCCTGCAGGATCGCTTCCACCAACAAGGCCAGCTCGTGCCCCTTGAAGCGGGCCTCGATCAATCGCTCAATGCGATCGGCGGCCAGCTCCTCGAGGTTGACGTTGACTGCATCTGCCGCCTCTTCGCCTCCGGCACTCGCTTGGAGACCTGCCGGCGTACGCGGCGCGGAATCCTTCACGCCCTCGGCCTTCCAGTTGCGCGCGGCCATCGCCTTCACCCGGGCCTCAGCGTCGTTGCGCTGAATCCGGCAGATCGTCATGAACGCCCCGAAGGAATACAGCAGGTCCTGGGGGAAGACGGTGCGGGGGATCAGTCCGCTCAACCAGTTGATGCTGCGCCAGTGGTAGTAGGGGTTCGGTCCGGGAGCCTCAAAGCGGTAGTCGCTGGTGAGCTCGCCGAAATACAGGCCCGACTGGAGCTTCGAGGGCATCACCACCCAGTCACCGATGGCCATCTCCTTCACGAACGGCCAGACCTGGGAAGACCAGTTGACCAGGGCCTTGGCCTTCTCTTCCGGGAAACGCTCCTCCAGCGCCCGGATCAAGGCCTGCCGATCTGGAAGCGCCCCCAGATCCACGTCCAGGCCATCCCAGGCCACATACACCCTCCCCTCATCGAGGAACTTCTGCTCGTGCTCGCCGCGGGAGCCGGCGCGGATCAGCCAGAGGGTCATGGCGTCTTGCCTCCAGCTCTATGCAACCGCACCGCCTCCTCGTACTCGGCACCGATCCCCAAGCCTGAGTCCTCATTGGGCATCAGCCGCTTCATGCCCACGTGGATCAGACAGGCCAGGGCTAGGTCGCTCCAGCTGCCGGGGAGGGTCTTGAGGCTGCGGGAGGTGCCGGGTTCGTTGATCTGCAGACCCCCCTGGCCCACGGCCGCCACCTCGCTGAGCACCGCCATGAAGCGCTGCTGGTCCATCCCCTCAAACAGCTGCAGAGCCTGGAGGCAATAGCTCACCGCGTCCTGCCGCAGGCCATCGGGCTGGTCAGCCCGCAGGTCGCGTCTGGCAATGCTGCTGCGCAGGTCTTTGGCCCTCTCTGCCAGCTCGCCATAGGGCTGGGCTTCGATCACCCGCAGCAGCAGCCGATCGGCCTCATCGCGATGCTCGTCTGGATCGAGCTCCAGTAAGGCCTGGGCCAGGTTGAAGGTGGCGATCAGATCGTCCGGCGCCGCCGTCAGTGCCTGGCGGAAGCGCTCCACCGCTGCCGCATAGGCCCCAGCGATCACCAGCAGGCTGCCGAGGCTGCGCAGGGCAAAGCTGTTGCCTGGCTCCACCTCGATTGCTGCTTCCAGGGCCTG
>VGQX01000257.1 GCA_016882305.1 Cyanobacteria bacterium K_Offshore_surface_m2_239 | reverse complement strand
CACCGGATCGATCGGCACCCAGACCCTGGAGATCGCCGAAGCGTTCCCCGACCGGTTCCAGGTGGTGGCCCTCACCGCCCATCGCAACCTCGACCTGCTGGTGGAGCAGATCGTCCGCCACCAGCCGGCTCTGGTCGCCCTGGCCGATCCGGCGGACCTGCCCGCTCTGGCCGCCCGGCTGGAGGCTCTGGAGCCGTCCCGCCGTCCCGCGCGCGCGCCCGAACTGGTGGGCGGCACGGAGGGGTTGTGCGCGGCAGCGGCCTGGCCCGGCGCCGATCTGGTGGTGGCTGGCATTGTGGGCTGCGCCGGGCTGCTGCCCACCCTGGCGGCGATCGAGGCCGGAAAGGACATCGCCCTGGCCAACAAGGAGACGCTGATCGCCGCCGGGCCGGTGGTGCTGCCGGCGCTGCGGGCCAGCGGCGCCCGCCTGCTGCCGGCCGATTCCGAGCATTCCGCCATCTTTCAGTGCCTGCAGGGTCTCCCCTGGCCCGATCAGGCGCGCCTCTCCACCGGCCAGGCCCCTCCCGGCCTGCGCCGCATCCTGCTCACCGCCTCCGGCGGCGCCTTCCGCGATTGGGATCCGGCGAATCTGACGAAGGTCACCGTGGCGGATGCCACCAGCCATCCCAACTGGGTGATGGGCCGCAAGATCACCGTGGATTCGGCCACCTTGATGAACAAGGGGCTGGAGGTGATCGAAGCGCACTACTTGTTTGGTTTGGACTACGACGCCATCGACATCGTCATCCATCCCCAGAGCATCATTCATTCCATGGTGGAGCTGGCGGACACCTCGGTGTTGGCCCAGCTGGGCTGGCCGGACATGAAGCTGCCGATCCTCTGCTGCCTGAGCTGGCCGGAGCGGTTGGCGACGCCCTGGCCACCCCTCGATCTGGCCCGCATCGGCAGCCTCACCTTCCGCGAGCCCGACGGCGCCCGCTATCCCTGCATGGGGCTGGCCTACGCGGCCGGTCGGGCGGGGGGCACCATGCCCGCCGTGTTGAACGCCGCCAACGAGCAGGCGGTGGCTCTGTTTCTGGAGGAGCGAATCCCCTTCCTGGCCATTCCCACCCTGATCGAAACCGTCTGCGAGCGCCACCAGCGGGATCTGCGGGCCCAGCCCTCCCTGGACGACGTGCTGGCGGTGGATGGCTGGGCGCGGCAGGCGGTGGACGAGGCGGCGGCCCGGCTCGACGCGAAGGCTCCAGCGGCGTTGCCCGCCTGAGTCCGATGCGCGTCGCCCACCACCTGCTCCTCTGCGCCACGCCCACCAAGCCCCTCTGCTGTGATCCAGAGCTGGGGGCTGCCACCTGGGCGCGGCTCAAGGCGTTGGTCCGCGATCTGGGGCTGGAGGCTGCCGACCGGGTTGAGGGGGTGGTGCTGCGCACAAAGGCCGATTGCCTGCGGATCTGCCAAGGCGGACCGATCCTGCTGATCTGGCCCGAGGGGGTGGTGTATGGCGGCGTCACCCCGGAGCGGGTGGAGCGGATCGTGCGGGAGCACGTCGTCGGCGGGGTCGCGATCGAGGAGTGGATCGTCGAGCGGCGGGAGTTCGCGGTGGCGAGGGACGCATGATGCCGGGCGGGGGATCGAGGAATTCCAGCCAGACTTGCACGTCGACGATCTCGTGGTTGTTGCGCCGGTGGGCCGACTGATCTAGATTCCAAGCCTGCCTAAACCATCTGCACCTGCATGAATTGGCTCATTCAAAACATCTATACGACAGGCAAGGTGCAGGATGCGAATGGCTTGGATGTTGACCTCGCCGACTGCATCGATCCGCGAGAAGGAGAATTTCTTACGAAAATCATCCACGACAATCCGCAGATCAAACGAACGCTGGAGATCGGCTGCGCCTATGGATTGTCTGCCCTCCACATCTGCAGTGCAGTCGATGGGCGCGAAGGAGCGGCCCATACGATCATCGATCCGTTTCAACACACACAGTGGCAGGGGATAGGAACAGCGAATCTGACAAAAGCTGGTTTCCATAACTGGGAACTGATTGAAAAAAGAAGCGAGCATGCCTTGCCAGAACTCGAGGCCAAAGACACAGCGAGCTATGATCTTGTATTGATTGACGGCTGGCACACTTTTGATCACACGCTGGTGGACACTTTTTACGCCACCAGACTACTGAAGGTCGGCGGCATATTGATTGTTGATGATGTTAATTTTCCCGCTGTTCGTTCCGTGATCAACCATCTGCTCACCTATCCGTGTTATCGCCAGGTTGGCTCTGTGGATCGGCCGCGCCCACTTTCACGGCGACAACATCTTTTGCGCAGCGTGGTCTCTTCCATCCCCAAGCAGAAGCGCGAGCTGTTCTTGTCCTCCTATGTGTGCCAACTCGTCGATGCGCCGGGAACGCAGTCGTTGATGGTCGCCTTGAAGAAGGTTGCCTCCGACGACCGCAGTTGGGATTGGCATGAACCATTCGCCTAGCGCGGTTTCACAAATCCACAGCGCGACGCGACAGGGAGCTGCATTCAGGTGAGGGGACGCGACAAGCGGTCCAACGCCAGGAGTTGGCGGGGACGCCAGGGGCGGCTGGAGTGGCTGGATCGGACGATGAGCTGAGGCGACGAGCTTTAAGCCCAAGCATGTTGCAGGTGCCAAGGAAGCTGGTTTTAGCGGTCTTGATCGGATTGAACGGGTCATGCAAAGGCGAGGCGGGACAGGCCAGATGCCAGATCCGATCCACCTCCAGCCGAATCGGATCGGTGACGTCATGGCAGATCACTTCCTCGCCGGCCCCCATCAAGCGATCAATCAGATGGGAGCCAAGAAAGCCGGCGGCCAGGGCGGCCACGGGGTCGGCCACCGCACGTAAGGATCAACACCGCATCCGCGCCGCGGGCCGCCTCCAGGGGCGTGGCCTCATGGGTCCAGGTGGGGTTGCCCCACCAAGAGCCAGACCACGCTGAGCCTTGCCAAGGGGCGGCAGCGCTCAATCCGGGTGGAGATCTCGATGCCCTCACTCCACCTCAGGCGCGATCAGCTCAAGGCCTGGAAAGGCTTGGCGATAGCGACGTGTATCGCGGGTAAGCAGGGGGACCCGCTCCACCAGGGCGTGGGCGCCAATCAGAAAATCCGCCAGCA
>VGQX01000256.1 GCA_016882305.1 Cyanobacteria bacterium K_Offshore_surface_m2_239 | reverse complement strand
CCGATTGCGTCACCAGCCTTGGCGCCACCGATGTGCCGATGGATGCCTGGGGCCTCGACGTGATCGGCTCCGGCTCCCAGAAGGGTTACATGATGCCGCCGGGCCTGAGTTTTGTGGCCATGAGCGAGCGGGCCTGGGCCGCCTGCGAGCGCTCTGACCTACCGAAGTTTTATCTGGATCTCGGCAAGTACCGCAAGGCCGCCAAGGGAGACAGCAACCCATTCACCCCGGCCATCAACTTGTATTTCGCCCTCGAGGCGGCCCTGAAGATGATGGAGAAAGAGGGCTTGCCGGCGATCTTCGCCCGCCATGCCCGCCACCAACGGGCCACCACCGCCGCCATGACGGCCATCGGCCTGCCCCTCTACGCCGCAGAGGGCCACGGCAGTCCAGCCATCACCGCCGTGGCTCCAGAGGGGCTGGACGCGGAGGTGCTGCGCAAGGAGGTGAAAAACCGCTTCGACATCCTCCTGGCCGGCGGCCAGGACCACCTCAAGGGCCATGTGTTCCGCATCGGCCACCTCGGCTTCGTCTGCGATCGCGACATCCTGGCGGCGGTGGCCGCGATTGAAGCCACCCTCCAGGCCCTGGGTCTGGCGACAGCGCCCGTGGGGGCTGGCGTGGCGGCGGCGGCGGCGGCGCTGGCGGCCTGAGGCGGCGGGGGCGCGGGGCGGAGGCAAAGATTGTCAGGGTGGGCGAACAGACTCAGCATCCGTTCGTTCCAACTCTGTGGCGCTTTCGCCCACCCCGCCTAAGGTGTCGATGGATACCAAAAACCGATGAAATCGATCCGACCGTTGCTGGCCGTGACCACAGCCATGGTCGCCCTGGCTGTGGGTGGCTGCCAGCAAAATCTCAACGAGCAGAAAGCCAAAACCGAGAAACTGATCTGCGGGCAACTGGCTGAGGCGGGCCAGGCCCTCGAGCGAGTGGCCGCCCTCAAGCCCACCTCCACCGTCGGGGAGGCCAAGGCCGCCGATCAAGCCCTCGCCACGGCCCTCACCAAGCTGGAGGCCTCCCAGGAGAAGCTTGAAAACCTCCGCTTGAAGACCTTCAAGGCCCAACTGCGCACCTTCCGGGGCGAGGTGCAACGGGTGTCGCAGAACAAGGGCATCACCTTGGAGATGGCGGCCAATCTGCTGAAAGCCAAGGCCGCGCCTGTGATCGCCGCCCGTCAGGCCCTGACGGCGGAAGTGGATTGCCCGGAACCCGCCGCCGCGCCGGCGAAGCCCTGATCGGCTTGGGGGCTGTCGCCTGCGGCAGCCTCCTGCTAGCTTCATCAAGCCAATAACTTTTGGAGCTGAGCTAGTCGTCTGGAAATCCTCTCGCTCATGTTCATCGAAGATTGATTGTTTTTGCGGGTGTAATTCAGTGGTAGAATGTCAGCTTCCCAAGCTGAACGTCGCCGGTTCGAGTCCGGTCACCCGCTTTTAGTCCAGGCCTTGAATTTGTTGCGCCTCAAGCGATCATCTCGCTTGGTATTCGTTGACAGCACGCCAGGTCGTGACTGTTGATGACAGGTGATGCCCGCGATTGGCGAAATCTTCTCACAGGGTTTCTCACCGCTGGGTCGTTTCATGGCCTGGCTTGAGCGTCTTTGATCGATCCGAGCCTCCGCCGTGCATTGACCGGTCCAAGACCTGTCACGCGACCTATGATGTGGTCTTGAGCTGACTTGGCCCCCCTGATGGCGCACCGCGTGCTGACCGAGACCGCCGTAAGCATCTCGGAACACAAAAAGAACCCGATGGCCACCGTGGCGGCCGGTGAAGGGATGGCCGTCGCGGTGCTCAACCGCAACGAGCCGGCCTTCTACTGCGTGCCAGCCAGGGCCTACGAAGAACTGATGGATCTGGTGGACGACCTGGAGCTGGGCCGCATCGCCGATGCCCGGCTGACGGACGGCCAGGAGCCGGTGCGGGTCAGCCTTGATGCCCTTTGAGCTGGCCTTTCACCCGGAAGCCCTTCGGGAGTGGCGGAAGCTGACGCCAGGAATCCGAGAGCAGTTCAAGAACAAGTTGGCCGAGCGGCTGCATGAGCCCAGGATCCCCGTGAGCCAATTGCGTGGATCCTTCAACCGCTACAAGATCAAGTTGCGGGCCGCCGGGTTCCGCCTCGTTTACGAGGTGCGGGATCGCGAGCTGCTGGTGCTGGTTGTGGCGGTGGGCAAGCGGGAGCGCAATGCTGTCTATCGCCAAGCCGATCAGCGCTGACAGCAATGGCTGACTCCGTGTCCTCGGAGATGGATCAGCTGCGCCAGGAGAACGCACGCTTGATCGGGCTGCTGGAGGCCCACGGCATCGCCTGGAGATCCGGCAAACCTGCCCCAACGGAACCGGCGCCGGTTGGGAAAGATGACCCAGGGTCAGCCCCTGACAAGGGTCCCGGTTCCACGCAGGAGAAGGTGGCGCTGTTCCGGCACCTGTTCCGCGGTCGCGACGACGTCTACGCCCTGCGCTGGCAGAGCAACAGCAACGGGCGCTCGCGCTACGCACCAGCCTGCGCCAATGCGTGGCGCCCAGGCCTCTGCGAGAAGCAACGGATCTCCTGCCGAGACTGCAACCACCGCGAGCTGCTGCCTCTCAGCGATGCAGCGATCTACGGCCACCTGGCCGGAGACCACACCATCGGCCTCTACCCCCTGCTGGACAACGACCATTGCCACCTGCTGGCCGTCGACTTTGACGAGCAGGACTGGCGTGATGACGTCCGGGCCTTTCTGCGCTCCTGCCGGGAACTGGCGGTGCCGGCGGCGCTGGAGATCTCCCGCTCCGGTGACGGTGCTCACGTGTGGGTGTTCTTTGAGGAGGCCGTATCGGCGCGGGAGGCCCGCCAGCTGGGGGCGGCCCTGATCAGCCACACCTGCAACGCCACGCGTCAGCTGCAGCTGCGCTCCTACGACAGGCTGTTCCCCAACCAGGACACGCTGCCGAAGGGCGGCTTCGGCAACCTGATCGCCCTGCCGCTGCAGAAGGAAGCACGGCAGCGGGGCTGCGGAGCGTGTTTCAGGGGGCCAACAGCCGCTGGTGCGGGGATGACGTGGTCGATGACGCCTTCGCCAAGGCAGAGCAGCGCCTTCTCGCCTCCTGAAGCCGGCCGGTCAGAAACCC
>VGQX01000255.1 GCA_016882305.1 Cyanobacteria bacterium K_Offshore_surface_m2_239 | reverse complement strand
GGTGAGGTGACCGGTGCGCGCCAGAAAGGCGATGTCGTGCTCCCGTTCCGGGGAGAGGCTGGGGGCGATGGCGCGATCGGCCGGAAGCTGCCAGATCATCTGTCGACATCCCACCGCCAAACCCGCGGGCGTGCGACACACCCCCATCGCCTGGTCGAAATGGGAAAAGGACAGGCTCAGGGCGCCAGCGCGGCTGCCGACGCCCACCAGGCGGCCCGCCTGATAGGTGGAGAGCACCAGGGACACGCCGAGCCGGTCGAGCAGAGCCGGCAAATCAGCGCTGTGTTCGTAGCTGACCGCGACGGCTTCGAGGGGGGCGAGGGTCATCCGCCCCCGCCCGTCGCGCCGCCTTCGGGCACGATCGGCGCTGCGGCGGGGGGCTTGCTCTCCGGCTTGATCCTCAGCACCGGCCGGCAGGCCAGGGTCACCTCGGCGGCGGCCTGATCAATGGGGTCCCGGCGGGCCAGGCTGTTGGCCTCGGCCTCCACCGCCAGGTTGCGGATGCTCCAGAGCACGTCCTTGCAGCGGGCCGGCAGGCGGGGGTGATCCAGGAGGGGATCCGCCTGGCGGCGGGCTTCGGCGCAACGCTCCGCGCTGTTGTCGCGTCCGCAGGCCAGGGTGGTGAGCTGCAGGGAGCGGAAGAGGCTGGGGGGCGGGAAGACGTCCGGGGGGATGGTGGCGGGCGGCGCGGCCTGGAGGGGCGGGGCCAGGGCGCAGGCGAGGGCAGCGAGGGGAAGGAACCACGCCCGGGAGCTCCAGTCCAACCGTGTCAACGCCATCGGCCCAACGCGCAGTGCGATGGTCACTTTGGGAGTGGCAGCGCCCCGGGGAGCCCCTGGCGCAGACGGTGCTGCCGCTGGATCCAGCGGGCGCGGACCAGGGGACCGCTCCAGGGCGCGGAGAGCGCCAGGGTGCGGCGCAGGAGGCCAACCTGACGCAACAGGGCGCCCAACCCCGCCTCCCCCGCCTGCAACTCCTGCAGCAAGCGGATCTCCGGCAGCCGTGCGGCGGCCACGCGCGGCAGACAACCGTCAATGGCCGCGTGAAGGTCGTCGGTGGAGGCGCCCGCCGACGGGTTGTCCTGGCCCGTCGCCAACGGTCCCAACAGTCGGGCGGCCACCAGGGCATCCCGCAGGGCCATGTTGATCCCCTGGGCCCGCACCGGACGCATCGGATGGGCGGCATCCCCCAACAGGAGCAAGCCGGGGCGATGCCAGACGGGCGCCCACCCCACCCGCACCGGGAAGCGTCGCGGCCCCTCGATCGCCGTGAGGGGCAGGGTCCGCATCAGTGCCGCCGCTGGCGCTGGCAGCGCCGCGGCCCAGGCCTCCCGCCAGCCGCTGGCGTCCGCCAGCGGGGCGACCCCCGGCTCAGCCACCCAGCCCAGCCGCAAGGTCGCGTCGCTGGCCTCGGCGAACAGGGCAAAGCTCACGCCCTCCCCCACCGCCGTCAGGAAGCGCCCCGCCAGCCAACGGGCCAGCGGCGCCACGGCGGATCCGGCCAGCCGAAACCACAACACCGCCTCACCCTCTGCATCGCCTCCCGCCGCCCGCCCGCTCTCCCCCAGCCCCTCTCGCTCACCCTCGGCCGCCAGCTCCAGCCCCGCCAAACGCCGCAGCGGCGAAGACCGCCCATCGCAGGCCACCACGAGATCCGCCGCCAACGCCTGGCCGTCGGCCACCACCACCCCCGCCACCCGCGCCGCCCCTCCGAGGAGGCCCCGCACCGCCACCCCTTCCAGCACCCGAGCCTCCTCCTCTCGCTCCAGCCGCGCCCGCAGATGGTCCAGCAGCGAGGGCTGCTCCACCAGCCAGCACCCCCGATCCCCCCCCAGGGGCTCGGGCGCTGTGAACAAGGAGCGCCCGTCCAGGGCCACCGCCCAGCCGGCCAGGGGGCGATGGCGCACACTGGCCGGGAGGGGCCACAACCCCAGGGCCTCCAAGGCCGCGAGTCCACTGGGCATCAAGCCTTCGCCGCGATAAGGGCGCGGGGCTCCCGAGGCCGTTTGCTCCACCAGGGTGACGCCCCAGCCCGCTCGCGCCAGGGCCAGCGCCAGGGTGAAGCCACAGGGCCCGCCCCCCACCACAACCACCCGCGGACGCGCCACGATCCCGCCCCTTCAGGGCCGCCCGGCGTCAGGCGTCATGGTCGCCGTTGTCGCTCGTGGCGCCGTTGCCGGCCAGACGCTCCTGCATGGTGGACC
The DNA here is from genome assembly GCA_016882305.1 of Cyanobacteria bacterium K_Offshore_surface_m2_239. GTDB lineage: Bacteria > Cyanobacteriota > Cyanobacteriia > PCC-6307 > Cyanobiaceae > Cyanobium. The sequence goes on along the minus strand of VGQX01000255.1, from coordinate 909 downwards.
CGGCGAGCAGCTCCTGCTTCTTGCTGTTCAGGTAAGCCACCAGCTCCTCCTGCAGCACCAGCAACTCTCCGGTGCAGCCCCGGAAAGCGGCCCGATGGCGGATCTCGTCGTGACGCGTGTTGAGATCCCGCAACATCAAGTTGATCGCATCCATCTCGGGGGTGTGGATACGGGGCGAAGGGGCCGGATCCATCAAAGCGCCTCGGCGGATGAGCCCATGCTAGACAACGGCGCTGGGGTCGACCGCCGCTCCCTCAGCCGCGGCCGCCCAAGACCGCAGCGTTGCCGGCTCCGGGCCACCCCCCGCTCCAAGCGCCCGCTCACGCCCAGCTCCGCCCCCCGCCAGAGCCGATCCATCTCCCGCGTGAAATGGGCCGCCAGGAGCGGCGACTCAATCAACAGCAGGGTTTCATCGTTTTGATGGGCGGCGGACGGGCTCCAGTTGAAGGAGCCGGTGATCACGCGCGCGCCGTCGATCACGGCGAATTTGTGGTGAAGCTTGTCGCCCCCCGCCAACCGGGGGGTGCCAACCCCCTCCAGGGGTCTCTCCCACACCCGGTTGTCGGCCTCCAGCCGGCAGTCCCCATCCGCTCGGCTGACGCCGAGCACGTCCAACACCTCAGAGAACGGCCGGCTGGCGAAGCCTGGATCCGCCAACAGACGGATCGCCACGCCCCGGACCGGCAGCGCCGACAGGGTGTCCGCCAGGCTCTGGGCCGAGAAGACGAACAGGCTCAGATCCAGGCGCCGTCGCGCCGCCGCCAGCTGGTCCGCCAGCCAGTGCAGCCCATGGTGGGGGTCCGAGCGGCGATGGGGGGCGAACAGCACCTCCACCGGGGTCTCCCCCACCAGCACCCGCCGGGCGGAGCCGGACGCCTTGCCCAGGCCGAAGCGGCTGTCGGGGGCGCC
>VGQX01000254.1 GCA_016882305.1 Cyanobacteria bacterium K_Offshore_surface_m2_239 | reverse complement strand
GCCGCCATCACCGCCTTCCCCCATGCCGCCGGAGAGATCACGGGCCAGCCGGGTGCTGTGGCCCGTGGAGTGAATCACCTCATGGGCCCAGGTGGCATAGAGGGCTCCGGCGGAGTGGAAGGCCGAGCGATCCGGCAGCTGGATGCGATCCGGCCCCGGCAGATAGCAGGCCCGATCGCCGCCATGGCGCACCGGCACCGGCCAGGAACTCAGGACGGCCTCAGCCGCCGCCAGCCGCTCGGGCTCGGGCCGCTGGATCACCCCCTCGGCCTGGCGGCGCTTTTGGACCAGCGGCTCCAGCGCCTCGCCCTCCAGATCGGCAGCATTGAAGACCGCCACCGGCCGATAGCTCACCCAGCTGCGCCCAGCCCCAGCCACTTCCAGGCCAGCACACCCATTCCCGCTCGTGCCAGCCGCATCGGCCGGAGCAGCTTCGGCAAGCTGGCCTTCTCCCCGCTGATGCACCTGGGGCCGCAGCACATGCACGGCCTTACTCCCCTTGCGGGGGAAGATCCCCAAAGCCTTGGCCTCGGAAAAGCCGCACCAATAGGGCAGGGCTGAACCCCGCAGGTGCATGCCCAGGGTGAGCAGCGCTGGATTGGCGCCGCGGTAGCGCCGGCCGGAGAGCAGATTTACGTGGTGGCCCCCCGAGGCGGCATCCCACTCCCGCCGCCAGGGGGTGGTGCCGGCCTCCAGCAGGGTGATCAGGGAGGCCACCAGCTTCTCCTCGGGCGAGACCCTGGCAGGAGCAGCTTCTTGAGCTGACCGGGAGGAACGGGATGGTGAAGCAACAGACACGGATGGACAAGCGCAGGACCGCAAGCGCAAGCGCGGCCAGCGACAAGGGCCGGCCACAGCACAGCGTGAACCCAGTGCCACCGGCGTCTCATCATCCGTGGCGGGCCGGCTTGCGAAGCCCTTGTGCGGCCGCGCACGCTGAGGACTCCTGCGCGTTACCCCTCAGACCACGAGATCGAGCTCAGGGGGATAGCTCCGCAGACGGGCTCGGCTGGAAACTCGCTGGTCAGGAGGTCGATCAACAGGAGTGGCCTGCTTGGGGATCGCGTCAGAGAAAAGGCCTGTTTGATCAGCCGCACAGAAGCGGCAGGCTGTTCAGCAACCGACGACGTTCTTCCCAATCTGGAAGGTGAGAATCCAGCAGGGTAACGAACTCCTCGCCATGACTAGGCACGAGTAGATGGGCGAGTTCGTGAAGCACAACATACTCAAGACAGCCTCTAGGCTTCTGAGCTAGTTGAGTATTCAAGCGGATATTTCTTGATTTCGGATTGCAGCTTCCCCACTTGCGGGTCATCGCCTGAACGAACAGCTTGTTGGCCTGCACATGGAGCCTTTGCTGCCACGTGTCGATCAGGATCGCAGCCTCTCTTCTGAGCTCCTCGCGGTACCAAGCTGCAAGAAGGCTCTGCCGCTTCTCAGCTGTTGAGCCTGGTCGAACACGCAACACCAGTCTTTTGGCATGTGCTTCGATCCTGGGAGCCGCGTTCACTTCCTGAATCTGCAGCAGTAATCGGCGACCCCAGAGGTAATGGGATTCTCGTTCTACTACCAACCTGGGGCTTTCTCGCCGCTGCCCCGCCAATCTCGTCTGCTGCCTACGAATCCAGCTCAGTTTGCCAATGGCATACGCTCTCACATGGTCTGGGCTCATCCCCTCCGGTGCTGATATACGCACGGAGCCATGGGGTGGGACCACCGAAAGGTGCAGGTTCTTGATCGGCTTGACGGTGACCTCTACCGACAAAGACCCGATCACAAGCTGATGGCTGGGATAGGCCCGGGTCATCAGTATTCAGGCTGGGCCACGAGGATGGGGAACAGGCGCTCCACCTCCGCAGCGTCCTGAAGCACACCGAAGAGTGCCGCCTTGATCAGTTGCTCCTTGGTCTGGACGCCACGCCAGCCATCCGGCCTGACCTGGCGCACGGTGCTGTCGATGCGGAGCGCCAGCTCCAGATTCCCGTTCAAGTTGTTCCAGAGTGCTCGTTTCCCGGGCGTATCCAGTTCGGATGGGGTGTTGTCGGCTTGTTGCTGGCTGAGCTGCCGAGCTAGATCGTCAACCCGACGAAGGTACTCCTCGTAGGCCTCAGCCTGCTGTTTGCGGAAGTGGATGATTTCAGCGAGAACCTGCGACATACGGTCGTAGAAGGCTGGATCATTCGCCCGTTCGCTGATGATCGTGCGTCGGATGTTGTTCTCGATCGTTTCAGCGACAGCCTTCCTGTTCGAGGCCCCCTTGCCGAACTGCTGCTGGATGGCTTCCGCGACACCGGTCTTGATGATCAGCTCCAGCAGGCCGATGTCGTCGAAAGCCGAGATCTTTCGTGGCAGGTCAGCCTCGATGTAGGAGTCAATCAGATAGCGCATGTCGGCCTCGTAGGCCTTGAGATCGAGGTTTTCGCCCGCCGCCAGGCGGATCACCTGCCTCCATTCCAAAGCCTTGTCCCGCTGCCGGGTGATGCGGTTGGCTTCTGAGGCGGAGTACCCAGCATCTGAAAGCTCATTCGCCAAGGCTGCATAGGCCCGAGTCAGCTCGGCCACAGCCTTGTAGTACGCCATTCGCAGGGGTTCACGCTCTTGCAAGTCGTCTGGACACTCCGTGTTGCCGCAGAAGTGATGCAGAACAGCCAGCTCATCCATCGGAGGCGGCACGGGCTCGGCGAGCAGTGCCTCCTGCTCCAGCGCCGTCTCCAGCCGCTCCTTCGCCTTGGTGAGACGGTCCTGGAGGAGCACATCGGGATCAACGCCACCGGCTGAGTGATCAAGATCATCGCTGGAATACACCGCAATGGCGTTCTCGACTTTCTTGAAGAGGTCCTTGTAATCCACGATGCAGCCATAGGGCTTGTCGTCGCCATCGAGGCGGTTGGTGCGGCAGATCGCCTGGAACAGTCCGTGATCCTGCATCGACTTGTCGATGTACAGGACGCTGCAGGACGGGGCATCGAAGCCGGTGAGGAGCTTGTCGACCACGATCAGTAGCTTCATCTGAGCCGGCTGCGTGATGAAGCGTTGTTTGGCGTGCTCCTCGTAGGCTTCCGTGCGGGTCATGCCCGGCTGGGGGGCGATGTCTTCAAGAAGTCTGGTGTAGGTGTTGTAGATGAACTGCTTGTCCGTCTCCGTGTTGGCGCCGACCTCCTCCTTGGTCACGTCTGCCGCCTTGGGGTCATAGGAG
>VGQX01000253.1 GCA_016882305.1 Cyanobacteria bacterium K_Offshore_surface_m2_239 | reverse complement strand
AACGATGGATTCCCAGCTACAAGCGATTGCGCAGCGCCTCAGCAGGCAGGGGCCTTTTCGTCCCACCTTTGAGCAGATTTGTCAGGACCTCTTTGGTGTGGACAATCTCTATGCCCATTACCAGCCCGCAGCCACCCAGCCAGAAGGCGCCTACGCCACCCACATTCAGCCTGAGACTCTGGATCGCGTCGAGCGTCTCCTCGGCAGGTCGCCACGGTTGGCCATCGAGGTCGGCAGCTATGTGGGGCATGGCGCCTGCCTGCTCGGTCAACGCTTGAAGCAGAGCCATGGTGTCCTGCTCTGTGTCGACACCTGGTGTGGAGATGTCAATATGTGGCTCGGGCAATCCTTCGCCTCCACGATGGGCAAGCAGGATGGCAATCCTGATCTCTATCATCATTTTATCCGCCGAATTGTTGCTGCTGATTTGGCGGATACCGTGATTCCGTTGCGCGTGTCTTCTGTTGTGGCTGCACGTATGTTAAATGTTCTTCAGTATGAGATTGACTTTGTCTATCTCGATTCGGCTCATGAAGCCGGCGAGACCTTTCTGGAGATGAATCTCTTCTATGACTTGCTTCGCCCCGGTGGCGTTTTACTGGGTGATGATTATGGCTGCTTCCCCGCTGTGCAATATGATGTTCAAAAGTTTCTTGAATTCAAGCAGCTCAAGGCCCATCTGCTTGCGGACAAGCAAACCTGGATCCTGCACAAACCTCTGGAATAGCGGCTTTTGATGCTGGCGCGGGGTCGCCTCAGGTTCTTGGGTCAGGGATATCAATTGTGTCTCGCGGGTCTTGATCCCGGTTTGCGGGCTGCCGATTTGTGTGCGTTCCCGGCAAGAACTTTGCAATGTGTCGACGTTAGGGCTTCCGCTCGTTATGGTCCGCATTGTTGTCTTCAACTCCAAGGCCTTTTCCATGCAGCACGTTCGCGCTCCCCGCCGCTGGTGCAAACGTTTGGGATCGTTGGTGCTGCTTGCTGCAGCCCTGCAGGCTGGGGTGGCGCAGGCCAAGATCACCTCCTTGTCAAGGTTGTTTGTCTTGGGTGACAGCTTGTCGGACAGTGGCAACAGTGGTGTGCTCACCGGTGGTTCATTCACCCCTCCACCCTACGTCCAGAATCGCTACAGCAATGGCCCTGTTGCTGTCGAGCAGCTGTGGCAGTTGTTCAATCCCGGAGATGTCACCTTCAAGCCCTCCTTGAGCGGCGGAACCAATTTCGCCGTCGGTGGATCGACCTCGGGACAAGAAAATGATGTGGGTCTGTACAGTCCAATCTTCGTCGATCTGGGCATGGCTTCGCAGCTGACCGCCTATGCCGCCGCCAGCCCTGCGTTCGACCCAAGCACCAGCCTGTTTTACGTCTCTGCTTTTCCGAACGACGTCTTTTACTTTCTCAACTCCGGCATGAGTGCCGGCACCTATACAGGGGCCAATGGCACGCCGACGACGTTGGATGACGTGCCCGTTCTGGCAGCCGCCAACATCCGCGGCACGGTGGAGACCCTGATCGCGGCGGGCGCCAAGCATCTTCTGGTGGCCAACTCACCGGATCTCAGCAAGGTGCCCTTCTTTCTCGGCACCCCCGGGGCTCCAGATATTGCCAGAATCAGCCAGGACTACAACACGTTGCTGGCAACAGCCATGGCTGCCGTTGCCTCCGCCAACCCTCAGGTCGATATCGTTCTTTATCCTCTCGACCAGACCATCAACGCTTTCATCGCCAACCCGGCATCCTTCGGCTTCGATAATGTCACGCAGGCCTGCTTCAATAACGTCAGCGTCTGTTCCGATCCCAGCCGCTATCTCTTCTGGGATGCGGTGCACCCCACCACCCGTGCCCATGGCTTGATCGCGCAGGGGTATTACAACAGCGTGCCCGGCCCATTGCCGGTGTTCGGAGCCCTGTCCGCGTTGGGTTGGAGTCGTCGCCTCCGCCAGCGCCTCGGCGCGACTCACTCCTGAGGGGCCGGGAGGGTCACTTCACCCAGACCACGCTGCAGCCCGGCCCGCCATCGCCCCGTTCGGCGTCGCTGACGCGTTCGACGTAGGGCACGCTGGCCAGCCAGTCCCGCAGGCCGCGCTTCAGCTTGCCGGTGCCGATGCCGTGAATGACCCACACGGGGCCATTGGCCGCCCGCAGGTGTTCCTCCACCGCCGCCTCCGCCTCATGCACCCGCAAGCCGCGCACATCGACGGTGTTGCGATCGGTGCGCACCTCCGGGCCCCTGCTGGCGGGATTGCGCCGGCTGCGGATGGCCACCACCGGCTGGCGCGGCTCTGGAGGGGTGGCTTTCTCCCCATGCAACCCCTCGATGGCGGAGAGCTCCAGGGTGAGCCGCATCACGCCGCAGCGCACGGTGAGCTCGCGGCCGTCGTCGTCGAGAGCGAGCACCTCGCCGGCCTTGCCGAGGGAGAGCACCCGCACCCGTTCGCCCACCTTCGGCAGCCAGCCCTCGTGCTCCCGCCGTTCCGGCGTGGGCCGGTGGGCCTCCTCCAGTTGCCGCAGCCGCTGCCCCACCTGGCGGGCCGCTTCTCCTGCCCGGGCGGGTTGGGCCTGGCCGGCCTGTCGCAAGCGACGGATCAGGCGTCGCACCTCCCCCTGGCCGGAGCGGATCGACCGCTCCAGCTCCTGGCGCCGTTGCTCCTGCAGTTCGGCGCTCTGCTCCTTCTGCTGGCGCCAGCGCTCCAGCAATTCCTCGTGCAACAGCTCAGTGCGGGCGAGCAGGGCGGCCGCCTCCTCCGCCGTCTCCTGTTGGCGTTGGCGCTGGCCTTCCAGACCGGCGATCACGGCGTTCACATCCCCCTCGCCCCGGGGCGCCAGCAGCTCGCGGGCGTGATCGAGCACGGCGGGCTCCAGGCCGAGGCGGGCGGCGATGGCCAGGGCGTTGCTGCGGCCCGGGATGCCCCACTGCAGGTGGTAGGTGGGGGAGAGGGTGTCGACGTCGAAGGCGACGGAGGCGTTCTCGAAACGGGGATCGGCATATTTGAGGGCTTTGAGCTCGCCGAAATGGGTGGTGGCGATCGTGAGCTGGGCCCGCTCCGCGAGCTGCCGCAGCAGGGCGATGGCCAGGGCGGCACCCTCGGCGGGATCGGTGCCGGCGCCCACCTCATCCAGCAGCACTAGGGAGGCGCCAGCCGCTCCCTCGCGTTCCGCTGCAGGCAACGCCTCCAGCAGGCGAGCGATGCGGCGGATGTGGCCGCTGAAGGTGG
>VGQX01000252.1 GCA_016882305.1 Cyanobacteria bacterium K_Offshore_surface_m2_239 | reverse complement strand
GGCCGCTCCCCGCTGGACCGCTCCAGGGGGAAGCGGTCGGCGACGAACCGGGCCGGCGGGACGGGACCGGGCGCTCAAGATCCGCCAGCAAGGCCTCCATTGTGGCGGGATCGCAGGCGCTGGCCAGCCGCTCCAGCGCCGCCGGGTGGGCCTCCAGCTCCTGCGCCAGGCTCCACCAGGCCCGCGGGGCGAGGGAGAGCACCTGGCGGATCCGGGTGCCGATCAGGGCGCGGTCGCCGCGGTCGGCCCACCAGGGCAAGGCGCCGGTGCGGGCGAACAACCGCAGCAGTTCCAGGGGTTGCCGCTCGGGAGGATCCGGCGGCAAGCCGCGCAGGTGGTGCTCCAGGGCCTGCCGCAAGGCCGGCTCCAGACGGTCGAGGAAGCCCTGATCGAAGGCGGCGAGGGGCAGCGGGCCGAGATCGAGCTCCAGCGCGTCCAGGCGATGGTGTTGACCCGGTGGGCTCAGCTCCGCGAACACCCGCTCCAGCAGCGGTTCCAAGCCCGAGGCGCGGAGGGCCGACACCCGCTCGATCATCGCTTGGGCCGGCTCCCGCTCCCGAAGCCGCAGCTCCACCGCCAGAGACCCGATGCGATGACTGGACGACGCCATGGCTCACCCCTCCACCCGCAGCGTCACCGGCACCCGCAGGCTCTCACCGCTCGCCACCGTGAGGCGCAACACGACGGTGGTGGTGGTCTCCAGGGCGTCCGTGACGAAGGCCAGCTCGCTGTCATCGCCCTGCAGCGCAGGGCCCGCATCCGCGCCGTTCACTTCCAGGGCGTAGGAGTCTCCCGACCGGCTGGTGAACAGGATCTTGGCCTCCTTCCCCTTGGGCACGAGCGGTGGTTCCACGCGCACAAGCACGGGAAGCGTCTCCAGATCCGCCTCCAGCCCGCTCAGGGCTCGGCGCGCCCGCACGGCCAGCTTGGCGGGCAGCTCCTCCGGGGGGAGGTCGAGCGTGAGCAGCGGCACCAGGGGCTCGTCCCGCGCGGAGGGAAGCTCGGGGAGCGAATCGGCGGCGATCGCCAGGTTGAGAGCGATTCGCAACCGCCCCACACCCCGGGCCAGGAAGGGGGGCTGGTCATCGCGCTGGTGGATGTAGGCCTCCTCTCCAAGGGGCGTGCCGTCCTTGGCGAAGCGATGGACCACGCCCGGTTCACCGCCGAACAGCCGCCAGAGGCCGCGCTTGTCGTCCTGTTGCCAACGCACCAGGGTCAGCCGCGCCGTTGGATCGGGGCGCACGAGCTGGGCAAAGGCGGCCTCCAGTTGCACCACGCTGGTGCCGTACAGGGGGGTTGCGCCATCGAGCGCATCAAGCCGATGGCGCTTGGTCGCCAACACCACCCCGGTGGTGTCGAATCGGGCGGCATCCAGGGGGAACGCGAGCAGGTTGGCGTTCCCCTCCAGGGAACCGGCCAGAGGCGTGAAGCCGGCTGCGGTCAGCGCTGACGCCTCCGCTGTCGTCGGCGGTCGGGCAACGCGGACCTGACGGCTTGCGTCCGACACCGCCAGGTTGGGCACCGGCGAGTCCGGCGGCGGCTGGAAGGGATCGGTCACGTAGGCCTCCTCGGCGAGGCGCTGGCTCCAGAGCTGGTAGGAGACACCCAACTGCGCCTTGGTCTGGCTGGTGCCCAGCCGCAGGAGGCTCTCCTCGCCGAAGGGGGCCACGGGGGAGTCCAACGCCAGGGGGATGCCCCGATCCGCTCGCACGCGCAAGGGCAGAAGGGTGTCCAGCAGGGCCACCTGCTCCCCTGAAGCGGTGGCCACCGTGCGTTGAGCGCGCACCTGCAGATCGCGGTCCTCCGCCGCGAACGCGTAGACCAGACTCACGGTGCCGCCATTGCCGATGACACCGGCTTGCGAGCGGCTGCGCTGCCCCGCCACGCCCCGGTCGCGATCGACGCGATCGACGAGGTCGTAGGTGATGCCGTTTTGGCTGAAGGGGATGTCGACGATGACGTCCTCTCCGAAAGCGCAGATCCGGGCGCGAGCCGCCGCTGGCGCCTCGGGGGCCACGGGCGGCAGATTGCGGAAGCTGGGCACCAGGGTGGTGTCGATTCCCTCGATCACCCGGATCTCCCCCCGCAGCCAGGTGGCGCGTGGCGAGGAGCTGGAGGGATCCCGAATGGCGCGCACCCGCAGAACGAGGTCGTCCTCGACCGGCGGGGTGGAGAGCGTCAGGGCGGAGCCGTTGCCCGTCCCCGTCCCTCCCCCCGACAAGGCCCCGTTCCCGGGGGTGCTCCAGAGCTCGTAGCGCACGCCGCTCTGGCTGAAGGGAAGGCTGATCACGGCGGACCTCCCCCGGGTGACCACCACTTCCACCGGCAGGGGGAGGTCCCGCAGGGGCCAGGGGCGCCCGATCTCCAGCAGCTCCACCAGGTGGTCGCGTGCATCGCGGAAGGCCAGCTGGGGCAAGGTGTCGTCCGGCGACCGAGTGAGCGTGCCGGACCGATCCTCCGCCAACAGGTCGCGAAAGCGCTGCCAGGCGTCGGCGGTGCGGCGCCAAAGCTGCGGCTCCTCCCCCTCCCCGCCTCCATCACCAAACCACAGCAGGCGGGGGCGCAGATGCACCGGCAGCTCGGCGGCAAACACCCGCGCCACGCGCTGCTCGAAGGTGTCGGCCGCCTTGGGATCGCCGGGCGTTGCGGCCGGCACCAGGGCCTGATTCATCACCAAGCTCACCTGGAGCGACCAGGGATCGGCGGAGGCCACCCCCTCCAGGAACGGCAACGCGCCATCGTCGTCATCGATCAGCTGCACGCTGTCGTCACGGCGGGGACGCAGCAACACGTGTTCGATCAACAAAAAGGGAGGATCCGCCGTGCCCTCGGGGAACACCTCGGGGAGCCCCAGCTTGCGGCGCAGGCGCTCGGCGAAGCCCCCGGCTCCAGCTTCCGGGGCGAGAAGGTTCATGCCGGAGCCGCGGGCACCCCCCATGCGGGCGATGTCGCCCAGAAAGTCGCGTCGTGCCGCCAGCAACGCCTCCGGCGTCGAAACCGGCGGGAGCAGCTCCTCGCCGAAACGGGCCAGCAGATGGGCGAGAAAGCGCAGGCGACGCTCGCGCGGGTCGCCCGGTTCCACGCTGTCCCGCAACCAGGCGACATAGGCGTCGGGCGCCAGATCGAGCAGGTTGGTGAGCGCCAGGGGCGGGTCGTCAAGCGGCAGGCAGCCGTAGCTCGTCTCCGGCTCCCCCGGCAGTGGGGCTGCGGGCGAGAGCAGCTGTGGCGCCAGCGCCAGCTGGGCTTGAACATTGGCCAGCAGCTG
>VGQX01000251.1 GCA_016882305.1 Cyanobacteria bacterium K_Offshore_surface_m2_239 | reverse complement strand
GAGGCGGTTGATCGAGAGGCGGCTGGTTAGCACGCCGCGGCCCGGTTATGGTTGGCGCAGTTGCGCTCCACCCATGCAGGGTGCCACCGTGTATGTCTCGTCTACCGACCGGGCCAGGCTGGGCCTTCAAGGCTATGGGAGCATGGTTGACCCTGTGGTCGTGGCTGAAGCGGAGCGCCGCTGGCGCGCGGCCGAGCGACAGCGACTCGCAGAGCTTGAAGCCATGCCCGCCGGTCTTCGCAGCCTCGCTTTGGGACCGGGTGCCGCGTCAGATGCAGGCGGAAGTTTGGCACATGGAGGGAGTGGTGCTGAGGCCTCCGGCCGCCATGAGTCCGGAAGCGCGAGCGGAACTGAGGATGAACCTTTGGCAGCCGCTGGAGGCGGTGACTTGGTGGGCGATGAAGTACGGGCAGGAGCAGACGGAGTTGAACCTGCAGAAGTACGAGCTGGCAGCCAATCATTTTTGGCGCATAGCCCGATGGGCGGCCTCGCCATCGTTCGCCATAGCGCCCCGCTCAACACCGAGTACGTCCCCAGTGGCGGGATCCCAACCGGGGAAGGACAGTTCAACTACCCGCCCAGAGAGGGACCTCCGACCAATGGCGACGAAGACCCACCTGGAGAAAGTCAGGCTCCCGACCTGGTCACCGCAGTCTCCAGCCCTCCTCCCGCGCCCGGCCTGGCCGCCACAGCCCACACCGGGGGAGTGACAGCCAAGAAGCCGTCGCGCAGGCGACCCGCCAAAACAGGAGCGAAGAAGCCATGAGCGAAGACATCAAGCTGGGCGTCCCGTATGAGTTCCAGCTGAACAGCGAGACCTCGCAGGGGGATCGGATGTGCTTCACCTCCACCATCTCCATGGCTGCGGCGTTTCTCAGGCCGGATCTGTTCAAAGCTGGTAACGGCCAGCGCGACGACCAGTGGCTGAGGGTGGTGAACCGCTTTGGCGACACCACCAGCTCGACGGCCCAGATCGCCGCCCTGCGGTCCAGAGGCATCAATGCGCAGTTCCGGATCGATGGGAGTGTCTCGAAGATCCTGGCGACCCTGGAGAAGGGCCTGCCAGCGGCGGTCGGCTGGCTTCATAACGGGCCCGTGGAGGCCCCCCGCGGCGGGGGTCACTGGAGCCTTGTGGTCGGAACACCAAAAATACGCGGGCTTGGTCTCTTGTTCCACGATCCCAATGGAGAGGCGGACCTTGTAAACGGCGGATATGTCAGCAACGGTCCAACTGCGGGCAGGTTCGTTAGATATTCGGTAAAAAACTGGGCGCCAAGATGGGAGGTTGAAGGCCCAGGGACTGGCTGGTGGGTTGACTTTGGGGTATGAGCGGCTGGGCTCCACTGCCTGAAGAGCTTCGACCGTTTCCCAACTTCCTTGTCTACTTGATCAAGGAGATGGGCTTAAGCGACGATGCGACTCTTAGGCAGTGCGAGATAGCTGAATACCAACAGGATGGACCCAATTCGTCCATCATTTGCGGTTTCAGGGGTGTTGCAAAGAGCTTCATCGGCGGCTGTGCTGACTCCCTGTGGCGGTTGCGATGTGACCCGTTCAATGAAAAAGTGTTGGTCACGGCGGCCACGGCGGAAAAGGCCGGCGAGATCGCGGCGATGGTCCAACAAGCCATCAGGGACGTAGACATTCTTCGCTGTCTGGAGCCAGAGCCGGGCAGGCGCTCCAGCGTCAAGGCCTTTGACGTGGCCAACGCCAGGGCCGATCAGGTGCCCAGCCTGCGAATCGTTGGCATTTTTTCTCCGGCGGTGACAGGCAAACGCGCAACGTGCATCAAGGGCGATGACGTTGAGACCCTTCATAACACTGTCACTGCGTATAAGCGAGATCGCCTGGCGCTCGCCGTTACTGAGCTTTCAACATTGCTCAAGCCAAACGATCCCGATTACGTACCAGGCCCTGTTGACTTCGAGGCTGCCGGGGTCCGGCAGATTTTCCCCCGCAGGCTCACCTATTACGGCACGCCTCACCTGGAGGAGAGCCTGTACTGGACACTGGTGCATCAAAGGCATTTTGCCATTCGGTTTTGGCCGGCCCGGTATCCAGATCCCAACAGCGAGGACGACTGGGACTGCTACGAGGGCCACCTGGCACCCGGGATCGCAGGGATGGTGCAGGCCTGTCCAGAGCTGATCGGCCGCCCCACGGACCCCGAGCGGTTCCCCGAGGAAGACCTGCTGCGCAGGGAGTCGGAGATGACGCCAGCCCGGTGGAAGCTCCAGTTCATGCTCAACACCCGACTGGCAGACGCCGACCGCTACCCGATCCGGCTGGGCGATCTGGTGGTGCTGGATCTGGACGGGAAGGCCCTGCCCGAGCTGCTGGTGTGGGGCAACACCGACGACCTCCGGATGCAGGACCTCAACTGCGTTGGGATCGGCTCCGATCGGTTCTACTACCGACCTCAGGCCGTCGGCAGCTGGAGATCCACGGAAGACCACTGGAGCTGCGCCCTGGCCATCGATCCTTCCGGCCGCGGCCATGACGAACTGGCGTGGGCCGTGGTGGCGGAGTTGAACGGCAACCTGTTCCTGCTCGACGCGGGCGGCAGCACCCGCGGCTACGAGCCAGATGTGCTGCGACTGCTCGCCATGAAGGCCAAGCAATGGGCCTGCACGATCGGCGTGGTGGAGGGCAACTATGGAGACGGCATGTTTAACGCCTTGCTGTCACCGGTGATGAACTACATCTATCCCATGGCCATCGAGGAGGTGCGGGTCTCGATGGCCAAGGAGGTGCGGATGGTGGACATCCTGGCCCCCGTGGTGCAGAACCACCGGCTGGCGGTGTCGAGGCAGCTCCTGAGGGCCGCGTGGACGGAGGCAGAGAGAGACCCGGAATCAGGCCACGCCAGATCGCTTCCCTACCAGCTCAGCCGGCTCACGGCGCAGAAGGGTTGCCTGGAGTGGTTGGACCGGGCAGATGCCCTCTCGATCGGTGTGGGCCATTTCACTCAGGCCGCGATGCAGGACCAGCGCCGCGCGGCAGAACAGCGCAGACAGGAGGAGCTGGAGGAGGAGGCGGAAGCCTGGCTGGAGGACGCCAACGCCGCGATCAATCGGTGGGCGCTGCGCGCTGCTCGTGATGCTCAGGGAGGGACTCGCCCGCCAGTGTGATGGTCCGGGTCGATGACGGCAGCACCAGCTCCTTGGCGCGGGCCTGGCGCTGGGCCATTGGCAGCGACCTGAACTCGCCCAGCTTGCTGGCCACAGCAGCGGCCAGCCGACTTCGTGCTTCGTCGTCCTGGGCCACACGGGCAGTG
>VGQX01000250.1 GCA_016882305.1 Cyanobacteria bacterium K_Offshore_surface_m2_239 | reverse complement strand
AGGGTCGGTCCCAGGGGGAGGGAGAATCCAAGGGTGGCCATGTGCTCCCGCAGGGCATGCACCGCGAGGGCGCGGGGCGTGGCGCCCGCGCGGGCCTGATCCGTCAGGGCCAGGGCATCGTCAGGCAGGGGCAGCACGCAGGGGTCGTCGTCGGTGGAGAGGGGGGGGTGCATGGGTGGGGGATCGTGGGAGCGGGGCAACCAGGGGGCGCAGGGGTCGGGAGAGGTTCAGGCCTCCGCGGGGGCGGCCGGATCGCCGCTTGGATCGGACAGCAGCCACACCGCCAGCCGTGGGCGCGGGTCGTCGGGAGGGGGTGCCAGCAGGTGGTCGGCCAAGGCCTCCACGAATCGCTCGCTTGTGGCGATGGAGGTGAGCCGACGGGCGAGGACCGGATGGCGTCCCAGGTCCAGGGCGGCGGTGGTGGCGAGGGCCTTGGCCTGGCGTCGCAGTTGCAGCCGCCGCGACACCATCGCCTGGCTGCAGCCACAGCGCTCCGCGCTGGCCCGTTGACTGAGCCCTTGGCCATAGGCCTCCCAGAGGCAGCGCAACAAGCGGGCGTCCCCGGGGGCTGCGGCGAGGAGGGCGCCGCGCCGCCGCGCGCAGGCGCGACGCAGGGCGGGATCGATCAGGGCCGCCAATTCCGAGAGCTCGTCCCCCTCCTCCGCCTCGTCCGGGCCGGTGGTGGCGATGGTGCGGTGGCAGGGGCTGTCCTCGGGCGCCGGGCCAGCCAGCCGCCAGCGCCGCAGGGCCGCGGCGATCGCCAGCAGCTGTTCCAAGGTCGCGAACGCGGGGGCGTCGGGGCGCAGGCGCACGAGAAAGGCCTGGTCGGGCAACCAGCCCCGGCTGCGGCCCCTCTCGCGCTGATGGCGCGCCTTGGCCTCGCCATAGAGCTCCCGGTAGGCGCTGTGCAGCGCCACGGCGCCCGCGCTGGTGAGCGGACCCTGCCCATGGGACCGCCAGGCATCCTCCACGCGGGAGCGGCTCGCGCTGGCCAGCAACGCCCAGGGCCCGATCAGCAGCAGCCCGTGATGAAGCAGGAGTTGACGGAGATGCGGATCACTCTGCACGCGCACCCGGCACCAGCGGTCGAGGCTGGCCAGCTCCGGGCGCCACTGGCGCAGCACCGGCAGGCTGAAGGGTTCATGGCCCCCGGGGCCGTCGACCGCCCCTTGCCAGCCCAGGGGGCGTCCGTCATCGTCCAGCACCCGGCTGGCCATCTCCAGCAGGTCGAGGTGGTGGCTGGCGCCCCAGCGGCCATGGAGGAGACGCACCTGCTGCTCGATCGGCTCGCTGGCGCGGCAACGCAGGTTGAGCAGGGCCTCGACGTCAGCGTTGTCCTGGCAGGCTCGCAGCAGCAGGCGGTCGCAGGCGGCATCCGCCCCCGTTTGCGGCGTCAGGCCAAGGCGCCGGAGACCGTCCAGAGCTCGGGCGGGCTGGAGGCTGCCGATGCTGAAGCCCCGGGGGGCTGGCACCAGGGTCCGGAGCGTGACGTAGGGACCAACCATGGAGATGAGGCCGACACGGCGAAGGGCGGATGGCGGCTCGCGGTGGCTGGAGGGGGTCATGGTCAGCCGGTTGCTGCGACGCCATGGTGTTGATCCTGGCCGCTGATTCAGGGAGCCGGGATCCTTGGGGGCGTCACGCCGTGGAACGGTCCCTGACAGCGGCGGTCAAAGGGAATCCAAACCGGCGTGAAGTCCTTCGCACACGGCTGTCAGGAAGGGCAGATTCAAGGTGTGGAGCCCATCGCTGGGGCGGTGGTAGTGGGGATTGCGAAGAAAGGACGTGTCTGTGACCATCAAGGCATTGAAGCCCTGATCCCAGAACGGACTGTGATCGCTGCGGCGGGTATCGGGCAAGGCGCGGCCCCGCAGGGGGACAGGCAGCACTTTGGTCTTGACGTGGCGGCCAACCGTTCTGGCCAGCGCGGGCAGGTGGGGAATCGCCCGGAGGTTGGACACCAAGGCGATGAAATCGCCGCGAGATCCATAGATCCAGCTCATGGCCGGGTGGGGATAGCGCTGCGTCGCGCTCGTGAAGGCCAGCATCTCCAGGCTCACCATGAGGTGGAGGCGCTGCCTGTCGGCGCGCAAACGCTGGGCCAGGGCGCGGCTGCCGAGCAGACCCTCCTCCTCCTGATCGAAGGCCACCAACCACACGGGCCGACGCGGGGGGTGATCTCGCCAGCGGCGCGCCAACTCCAACAGGGCCGCTACGCCGCTGGCGTTGTCATCCGCCCCTGGCGTCTGCGGAGCTCCGTCATAGTGAGCGCCCACCAGCAGAGGTGGCCAGTCGGGGTTCCGGCCGGGCAGCTTGAGCAGGAGGTTGATGCCTCGGGCGGCACCGTTTTGGAAGGCGTGTTCCTCCAGCTCACCGAGGGCGCCCAGCCGCTCCCGCAACAGAGTGCGCACCGACAGCAGGCCCATCGGGTCCCATTGGGCGTGGCGTGGTCGCGCCAGCAGGTTCAGGTCATCCCTCAGACGTTGTTGCAGGGTGGCCGGCCCAGCCGCGGAGGCATTGGACTCCGCAAGAGAGTTGGTGGGCTCAAGCGTGATGAATGTTCCAGGCGGCATCAGGGGCGCGGCGCACAGTTTTCGTGTTGGCTCTCCAGAATCTTGTGGCGGAGCCATTGGCCATGGACAAGAACATCGTGGAGATCCCTTGAATGTGAGGACAACAACTGACCTCTGGGAGAAAGGAGGTGCCTTCCAGATCCGGGCAGCGGCCTGAGGAGATCCGGGCGAATCCAATTCCCCAGATCATGGGCCTGATGGCAGAGCGCATTGCGTGAATATCCGGTTCAAAGGTGTTCGGTCAAGCGTCTGTGCGCCAGGTTGCTCACCCTGGATACCTGAAGGTGTCTGCACCACATCAATTGGCCTTGAGCCAGCAACCCTCATCCCCAAAATTCCGCAATCAACACACGGATCCATCGTAATGGCAAAAATCCTCAATTATGCCAGAAATTCACAATTTATGCGGAAATCCTTCGGCTCTCTGGTGATCCTGCGTGGCATGGCAATCTGCTGAACTGACCGGGAGGATTCCAGAAATGTTTCGTGTGAATGATTGCCTTGAAGGGCGAAGACAAGGGCTTGATCTGAAAGTGTCCCGTCAGTCATCTTGTTAATGTTTAAGGTATTGTAAATGTTCTAAGTAGGGCTTGCTGAATTTCGTTCGCGTGGATTTCAGGGGCGACAAGGGCGGCGAGATCAGTCCGCACGAATAAGCGCCAACAACCTCACTTGTATCCTAAAGGTTGCCTAAGTAGCCCATAGAGGCGC
>VGQX01000249.1 GCA_016882305.1 Cyanobacteria bacterium K_Offshore_surface_m2_239 | reverse complement strand
TGACAGTGTTGTGGTGATCACCGATCGCCTAGTGCTTGATCGCCAGCTGCAGGACACGATTTATCAATTCGACCACCGTCAGGGGGTGGTGCAGAAGATTGATGAGGATTCACGCCAGCTCGCCGAGGCCCTGCAGGCTGGTGTGCCGATCATCATCACCACCCTGCAGAAATTTCCCTTTGTGAGCGAGCAGCTCGCCAAGCTCAATGAGGAACGCGGCCAGGCCGGGCAGGATCATCTGCCAACCCGCAAGTATGCAGTGATCATTGATGAGGCCCATAGCTCTCAGTCTGGCGAGACGGCCACCGAACTGAAAGGGGTGCTGGGAGGTGCAGACCTGCGGCAAAAGGCCAAGCAGCTGGCGGAAGAGGAGGAGGATGCTGCCCTGGAAGGTGTCTTTCGAGCCATGGCGAAGCGCGGCCGGCAACCGAATATCAGTTTCTTCGCCTTCACGGCTACACCTAAATACAAAACGCTCGCGTTGTTTGGCCGAAAAGGTGAAGCCTTCCACCGCTACACCATGCGGCAGGCCATCGATGAAGGCTTCATCGAAGATGTGCTAAAGAACTATGTCACCTACAAGACCGACTACAAGCTGTTGAAGAAGGCGGAGCAGGACCCGCACGTGGAGCGCAAGAAAGCCGCCAAGGCCCTGGCCCGCTTCATGAAGCTGCATCCCCATAACATCTCCCAGAAAACCGAAGTGATGGTGGAGCACTTCTATCTGTCCACCCGCCATAAGATCGGGGGCCACGCCAAAGCGATTGTGGTTACAGGCTCGCGAATGGAGGCGGTACGCTACAAGCAGGGATTCGATCAATACATCCAAGCCCAGGGATACCCGATCCGAAGCCTGGTCGCTTTTTCCGGCAAGGTTGAAGACGATAAGCTTCCCAATATCAGCTACACGGAAGTTGACATGAATGGTGGTATCAAAGAAAAAGATCTACCCGATGCCTTCGCAACGCCTGAATATCAAGTGCTGTTGGTGGCAGAAAAATACCAGACCGGCTTCGATCAGCCCTTGCTGCACACCATGTATGTCGACAAGCGACTCTCAGGGATCCAGGCTGTTCAGACCCTGTCGCGATTGAATCGCACCCATCCACTCAAGGACGACACCTTCGTCTTGGACTTTGTCAATAATCCAGAAGAAATCCAGGAAGCCTTCAAGCAATACTATGACGGCGCCGTGATGGGAGAGGAGGTTGACTCCGACAGACTCTATGAATTAATGAACGATCTCGATTCCTCTGGCCTCTACCTGCACACGGAAGTGGTTGAGTTCTGCAGGATTTTTTTCGCGCCGAAGCGACGCCAGAGTCCCGGCGATCACAGGGCGTTGAACGCTGTTCTGGATCAGGCACGAGCCCGCTTTGTTCAATTCCAAGCCAAAGAGGCTGAAGCGGCTGAGCTGTGGCGCGGCAAGCTGCAAGCCTTCAGCAACCTGTACAGCTTTCTCAGCCAAGTCATCCCCTACCAGGACAGCGACCTGGAAAAGCTCTACACCTACCTCCGCCATCTGGCCCTGAAGCTCCCCAAGCGAAGCATCGGCAAGAGCTACCAATTTGATGAAGAGATTGATCTCAACTACTATCGCCTTCAGAAAATCAGTGAAGGCTCCATCAGCCTTGCTGTAGGGCAAGCCAAGACTTTGGACGGCCCCCAGGAAGTGGGATCTGGGGCATCCCACCCAGAGCAGCTGCCGCTGTCTCGATTGATTGATCTGATCAACGAGCGCTTCGGCGGTGAACTCAACGACGCCGATCAGCTGTTCTTTGATCAGATCGCTGAGGCTGCATCGGGCAATGCTGAACTCGCGAAAGTGGCTAGGGTCAACTCTCTTGATAAATTCAGGCTTGTCTTCAATCAAGCCTTAGACGCATTATTTATTGAGCGCATGGAACTTAACGAAGAAATATTCGCGGACTACATGGGCAGGCCCGAATTGCGTGATCTGATCAGCAACGCCCTAGGAGAGCAAGTATATAAGCGATTCCAAGAGACCATAGGATCTGGAGCTGCATCTGAAAATCTTGCTGATTAAGATGAAGAAAACGCGATTGTGCGAACGACTTGCAACCGCTTGGAAGAGGTCGAACAATCCGATGCACTTGTCCCGCCTCTTACGCCTCTATGGATCCCCCTGACCTTTGGCGGGCAGGTGATCGGAAGCGCTCGCAGGCATGTTCCACCACCACCATCATCCCCACTGGCACGCCTTGGGCTTCGAAGCGTCGTCAGTCAATGGCCTCCGTGCCGCTCTTATTCACACCCGGGCACCCTTCATCGCGTCGAGAAAGGGTCGGGGGGTTGAGGCGGCTTGAGATCGGGTCACAGACCTGAGGAAGCCGCTTTCAAGGAAGCCCCTGGTGCTGGCGGCCCCTTTGGTGGCGTCGGATTTGCGCATGCTCGGCCTTGGTACACCCCGAGGCGGGCGCCATTGCGCTGGGTGAAGGCCATCGTCTGTCACAAAGCCATGAGGCGGCGAGGGCCTTCGTCACTCTGACTGGTCTGGTGTGGTCTGGTCTGCCGGTAGGGGCCGCCCCCCTCACCCCTGCCGCAACCAGGCCGCCGCGTCGCAGGCGTGATAAGTCAGGATCAGATCGGCGCCGGCCCGCTTGAAGCAGAGCAGCGTCTCCAGCACCACCGCCCGCTCGTCGATCCAGCCCCGCTCGGCGGCGGCCTTCACCATGGCGTACTCGCCGCTGACGTTGTAGGCGGCGATGGGCTGCTCGCTTTCCTGGCGCAGGCGATAGATCACATCCAGGTAGGCCAGACCGGGCTTCACCATCAGGATGTCGGCCCCCTCGCCCTCGTCGAGCTCGGCCTCGA
The DNA here is from genome assembly GCA_016882305.1 of Cyanobacteria bacterium K_Offshore_surface_m2_239. Classification (GTDB taxonomy): domain Bacteria; phylum Cyanobacteriota; class Cyanobacteriia; order PCC-6307; family Cyanobiaceae; genus Cyanobium. Next base: position 470 of record VGQX01000249.1, on the reverse strand, counting down.
TCAGGGCCTCGCGGCCGTTGGCCGGATCCATCTGATAGGTGCTCTTGTCCTTGGGGATCGGCTTGCCGCCACTGGTGCGCGGGGCGGAGTCCAGGGCTTCGCGGAAGGGGCCGTAGTAGGCGGAGGCGTACTTGGCGGTGTAGCTGATGATGCCCACGTGCTCGAAGCCATCGGCGTCGAGCGCTTCGCGGATCGCCCCCACCCGGCCATCCATCATGTCGCTCGGCCCCACCAGATCGGCGCCGGCCCGTGCCTGGGCCACCGCCTGGCGGCAGAGGATCTCCACCGTTTCATCGTTCAACACCACGCCCTCGGCGGAGACGATGCCGTCATGGCCATCGCAGGAATAGGGATCGAGCGCCACATCGGTCATGATCGTCATGCCGGGATGGGTCTCCTTCAGACGGCGGATGGCGCGGGGGATCAGGCCATGCTCGTTGAAGCATTCCGCCCCGTCCTCCGTTTTGAGG
>VGQX01000248.1 GCA_016882305.1 Cyanobacteria bacterium K_Offshore_surface_m2_239 | reverse complement strand
GCCGGTGATGGTGTCGTTGCCGTAGTAGCCATCAAGTACAAAGTTGTCGCCAATAAAAGTGGTTTGGCTGAAATCCAGAACATCATTCGCCCAACCGCCGAGAAGGCGCACAAGGCCTGTGCCAAAGTCGGCTTCAATGGACTCGATGCCATTGCTGGCACTGAAGCCGTTGAGACCGATGTCCACATCGCCAGGGCCAACAGCGAGGATGCGATCGTTGCCGCTGGTGCCGGTGTCGGCATAGGTGTCCAGACCCGAATAGCTGTTCCAACCCCCGGCTTGGCTGCCAGTGACGATGTAAGTGTCGCCTCCTTCTCGTCCGTCAAGACGGTCGTCATTGCCGCCACCGATGATGATGTCCGCTCCGGCGCTGCCGATGACGGTGTCATTACCAAAATACGCGTCAATGACAAAGGAACCATTGCCGAAGCTGACCTGACTGAAGTCGAAGGTCTCATTGGCCCAACCGCCGATCAGGCGCACCTTGCCGGTGTTGGACGTGGCTTCAATGCGCTCGATGCCACTGCTGGCACTGAAGCCGGTGAGGCCGATGTCCACCTCGCCAGGACCGACAGCGACGATGCGATCGATGCCGCTGGTTCCGCTGTCTGCGTAGGTGTCGATGCCATTGAAACTGGACCAGCCGCCCGCGATGTTGCCGCTGACGAAATAGGTGTCACTGCCTTCACCACCATTCAAAAGGTCGTTGCCGAAGCTGCCATCGAGCTGGTCGTTGCCCGCACCTCCCAGCAGGGTGTCCTCCCCCCAGGAGCCATCGAGCAGGTCATTCCCGCCGCCGCCTTCCAGGCGATCGTTGCCTTCGCGGCCCACCAGCTGCTCGGCCAGGTCGGTGCCGATGATCGTGTCGCTGCCTGAGGTGCCCAGAATCTGAACGCGATCATTGAGGTAAAAGTTCAGCCAGCTGGACACATCCCCCAGGGCCGCATTGCGATCACCATCTTCATTGAGGAGGTTGTCTCCTTGAATGTCAAAACCGATGTGATAAAGGCCATCGGCAACGGTGTTGATCAGGGCCTTGCCCAGAGCTTGCACGTTGCCGCCGTCTCCCTGAATGAGGTGGAAGCCTGTTTCCACGCCGCCTTCGTCATCGCCATGTTGGAGCAGAAATTCTTCATAGGCGTTGGTTTTGATCCACTGGTTGATGGTATGCAGTTCCCCACGGCTGATCCAGCCATCCAGATTCACGCTTGTGGCGTTGATTGCACGGAGGATCAAGCCATTGAGTTGATTGGCCGCATCAAGCCCGCCGCGGATATCCGCAGCGGATGTATTAGCGGCCAGACCCGCATCCCACCGAGCGGTATCCACGATCCGATCGAGGCCACTGCCAGTGGTGGAGGGATCTCCGAGGTAGTAGTCGATCCAGCTGGCCACATCTGAGACGAGAGCATTGGCATCGCCATCCTCATTGCGAAACCGACCATCCGTTCCGATTTCAAAGCCGATGTGGTAGATGCCATCAAGGACTGTATTGACTAGGTTTTTCCCGAACTGACGCGTGTTGGCCCCATCATTCTGTACCAAATGGAAGCCCGTTTCGATGCCATTCTCATCGTCGCCATGCAGAACAAAGAAATTGTTGTAGCGGTTGGCATCCTCTCGAATCCAGGCATTGATGGCCACGACCTCGCTGACTTCAATCCGTGTCGGATCCACGCCAGTGCCCGCCGGCAGAGCGGCCAATCCATCAAGGATGAGCTGATTGAGATCATTGGCGGCTTCCGCGCCGCTTTTGATGTCTCCCAAAGAGATGGTGTTGGCCAAGCCCCCATCAGCGATGATGGCTTCGGTGGCGCGGTCGAGTGCGCTGTTGGTTTTGGCCACATCCACCCTCAGTGCGCTCAAACGCTTGGCCACATCGGTCAGCGCTGCGTTGGCGGCTCCGTCTTCATTGAGGAAATTCCCAGCGCCATCAATCAAGAAACCGAAATGATAGACCGAATCCAGAACGGTATTGACGAGGTTTTTGCCTTGAAAAAGCTGACTGGCGCCATTGTTCACAAGGTGGTGAAATCCGGTTTCCACTCCCCCCTCGTCGTCACCGTGTGCGTCGATGAAGGCCTGAAGCCGCCCCGGATCAGAGCGCACCCAGGCGTTGAGGGCCACCAGGTCGGTGGTGGTGAGTTCGAGGGTGGAGGATCGCCCGATCGCGGCCAGCCCTGTTGTGATCAGGAGGTTGAGGGCATTGGCGGCGGCGAGGCCCGCCGTCAGCGAGGGCGCGTCGGTGGAACCGCGCAGGCCAGGATCTCTGCCCAGCCAGCCGATGACTTGATCCAGGCCCGTGCCGGTCGTGCCGGAGGCGGAGCCAGACCAGTAGGAGTAGCGCTTGACGCCGGAGGTGGAGGCGGTGGTCATGGTGGGGCGAGGCGAGGAGATGAGAGGGGGGGTGAGTGGGCTGGGCGGGCGTGGCTTGGATGCTGCTGGTCGGTGGCCTTGTCTCCATTCAATCAATCTTTTTTGAAATGTGATCAGCGCGACAGCGCCTGGGCGGAAGTCCGCCTTTTGGAGGTTTTGGAAGCCGTTTGGGTGGCGTAGGGTTGAAGGGTGGAGAGTTTGCGGCTGAGAGTGCGGCTGAGGGGGTCGCTGTCCGGCCCAGCTCAGGTTTCCCTTGGGCTTTGGCGTCCGCTCCGCTCTGCCTCACCCAGCGGCGCATCAATTCCAAGGTGAAGCTCCAGGTCCCTGCAGCGGTGGGTACGGTGACGTCATGGGCTTCCAGGGTGTGCAGGGCAGCCTGGAGCGCTTCCGGCGGTTGGAGTCCGCAGATGGCGGCCAGTTCTTCGCGGCTATGGGGACCTGGCTGAGGGCGCGGAGGATCCAGCCGACCCTCCGCCGTGGCCTGTTCCAGGAGCTCATCGTCATCAATGCCATAGAGCACAAGCGAATCCACCTGGCCAGGTTTGAGCCACAGCTCTTCCAGCTGCCCGAGGATGCCCTCCCGCCCCACAAACAGGCCCCACTTCACAGGGTTGCCCGCCACATAGGGATTCACCACCCGTGTGGCTACGAGCAGGCACGGCTCCCGCTCGGCATTCTTAAAGGAGCGACACGATCCTTCGAGCGCTCCAACTCAGAAGCGAGCAAAAGCCTGCGCGTACAACGCTAAATTTTTGCTCCCGTCTTTTGAATCTGATGTTATACGGGCTGCTTTTGCAATACTAAACAACGCAGAAGCTCTGGCACAAAGTCAGCACCATTCGGCCAGCAAACTGTGCGAAGCTCAGGACCTAGGTAGGCCTCACTGAATTTCTGATGATCAATAAGCTCTTCAAAGATTAGAACTCTAAG
>VGQX01000247.1 GCA_016882305.1 Cyanobacteria bacterium K_Offshore_surface_m2_239 | reverse complement strand
GGCGTTCAGCGGGCCTGGAGGAGGTTGAACTGGCGGGCGAGGCGGCCGGCGAGCACGGCGCCGCTGTTGAGGCCGCCCTCCATGTAGCCGTAGAAGCCGGGGCTGGCGTATTCACCGGCGAAGAAGAGCTTGTCGCGCCAGCCGCGCTGCAGGTTGGGCCAGACGCGGGTCACCTGGCCTTGGGAGGGGGCGCTGTAGCCGCAGCGGGTCCAGCGCTCCTCGGGCCAGCCGCAGAAGATCTGCTGCTGGTTGTGGGCGGAGAAGCCGGGGAAGAGGACATCAAGCTCCTGATTGGCCAGCGTGCGACGGTCGGGCGGAGTGCGTTCCAGCCACTGCCGAGCGGCGTTGCCCCCCGCGAAGACCGTGAGGCAGGCGGGATCCTTGGCGGTGGCGGCCGAGGGGGCGGCGGAGGGTTCGCCTCCGCGCCAGGTCATGCCGACGGCTTGATCGCTGAGGGAGTCGGGTTCGAGGTTGGCGGCGGACCAGAAGGGTTGATCGACGCGGTTGAGCACCTTGATGGCGGTGCCGGTGCTGACGCGATAGTCGGCGGGGAGGGCGGGGGTGACGCGCAGGTCGTCCCAGGTGCTGGGGGGCGCGGTGAGGACGACGGCATCGGCCTCGAGGACGGTGCCGGATTGAAGGGTCACCCGGGCGGTGGCTCCGCTGAGGTCGATGGCGGCGACGGGGGAGCGGAGCTGAATGTTGGCCTCGCCGATGGCGTTCGCCAGGGCAAAGGCGAGGGATTGGTTGCCGGAGGCGCAGCGATACATCTCACTGTCGGTCCAGAAGGCCTCCACGCCGCCGCCCGCGATGGAGGCCAGCATGGCGAGATAGCTGTAGCGATCGGGGAAGGCGTTCATGTCATTGGCGATCATCGCCATGGCGGCCTGCCGTTCGAGGGGGGTGCCAGGCCAGCGCTGGGCGGCCTGCTGCAGGGATTGGGCGTCGAGGGCGGCGGCGTTGGGGCTGAGCCAGGGCTGCTGGCGGTTGATCGTGCGCGCGTCGCTGTTCATGCTCTGGAGCACGGTGTCAAGAGCGGTCCAGAGCTTGGCCACCTCCGGACCGAGCAGGCGGCGGCCATTGAGAAGGATGGGGGAGCGGGCCTCATCGCTTTCGGGCAGTTCGTTGAGGGTGAGGTTGAACTGCTTGGCATAGGCCAGCCAGGTGGGATGGTTGAGGCCGATCAGCTCCGCGCCCGCCTCCACCTTCTTGCCAGGCAGGAGGTTGTCGAGAGAATGCACGCGCCCGCCCACCCGCGGTCTGGCCTCAAGCACGGTGACGCGGACGCCGGCGCGGCTGAGCTGATAGGCGCAGCTGAGGCCGCCGAAGCCAGCGCCGATGATCACCACCCGCGGCGCGGCACCGCGAGCCACACCGGAGCGGCGCTGGTCGGCGAGCATCAGGGCGGCGCCGGTGGCGAGGCTGCCGAGCAGAAACTGTCGACGGCTGAGGGCGGAGGGGCTAGCCCCGGCACGGCGGGCGATGCGACCGACAAGGCTGCGGCTCATGGGCGAGGGACTCGCGACGAAAGGCGCAACCTAAGCAGAAGTCAGCCCTTCGGCCGCAAGTTTTGAGAACTGTTGAGGGGCGCCCGAGTGACCGTCATCAGCCGGTGGTCCGCTGGGGTCCAAACGGAACTGGAGGAAGCGGAAGGGGTTGGCATAACTGCCGGACATGGAAAGTCCTTTTTGGCCGAGCTGATTGACTAATCCGTTCTCATAAACCGAGTGATTCGTATCCAGCACATCGCCGTTCAGAACGAAGTCCACGAAATAGCGGCTGTAACGGGGAATGCCCGCGAGGCTGCTGCCATGATCCAGCTCAATCAGGCCGCGATAGGGCAGATCAACGGCGAAAGTTCGTGTCGGAGCGGAGGCCGCGAGACCCAGCCCGGCGAGGAGCGCACCGCTGAGCAGACGAGCGAAGAAACGAGAGGACATGACGAGCGGCAAAGACAACAATTCAGACCAACACCATCAGCGGCAACATTCCCGTGGCAGTTGAAGATGTTGTTGATTAATGGTCCCGCGAGCGAAGGTTTTTCGCCTTTGGTCTGGGGAGGAGCTGAAGCCATGGAGGCGAAGGCCAGAACGGCCCGGCCCGTTTCGAAATGCAAAGAACTTGCGTTTGCTTGACAATCAACACCATCAATCACGCCTGCTAGCAGCTCAAACAACAGGCCCCCAGCCCTTGCCAGGGTCGCGCCACTCCCCCCACAGTGGTTTCAAGGTCAACGCTCCATGACGCCAGTCCGTTCTCCCGAGGCCGCGCCGCTTGGCATTGCTCCTCCGGAGTGTGGCTTGCGCTCCCTTCTGGAGACGAACGACTTCAGCCAATGGGAGGCGGCCGTGGCCCAAACCCTGGGCCACCATCGCAGCGAGCTGCTCTCTCTGCGGGAGCCCTTTCACGCCCACCTGCGCGCGGGCGCCCTGGGCGGTTACGGGGTGGTGCATCTGAAGGGACAGGGGCGGTTGCGTCTGACGCGCACCCAAGCGGCGACCTGGGTGCTGTGGCTGCCCTTGCAAGGGTTGACGGAGGAGCGGATCAACGGCACGCCGTGGCTGTCGGATCCCGGCACGGGCCTGTTGTTTCGCTCCGGGGAGGCCATGGAGGGTGAAACAAGCCAGGAGCTGGAGGGGATCTCGCTCCTGATTCCCCCCGCGCTGCAGCCCGGGGAGAGGGGCCGCCGACGCCGCTGCTGGCGAGCGGGCCAGCGATGCAAGCGCTGCTGGCGAGCGCGCGGCGGTTGGCAACAGCGGCGGCGCAACGCCCCCTCGGCGCCGAGCACGCGGCGGAGGCCTTCAGCGAAGCGCTGCGCCTTTGGTGGGAGTCGAGCCGAGGGGAGAGCCGCTTGAGCCTTCCCGCGCGGCGCCGCCGAGCGATGGTGGCGGATGCCCGCGTCTGGATGGAACAGCGGCTGGCGGAGCGGTTCAGCCTGGCGGAGCTGAGCGTGGCGATGGGCCGCTCGCCGCGGCAGTTGCAATACAGCTTTCTGCAGGAGGTGGGCCATTCACCGATGGCGGAGGCCAAGCGCCTGCGCCTGCGTCGCCTGCGCGCCCTGCTTCAAGACCGCGCGTGGAGCCAGCGGAGCGTGGCGGAATTGATGGCCGCCTCCGGCCTGATCGCCTCCGGTGTCACCGCCGCCGATTACAGGCGCTGGTGCGGGGAACGGCCGCGGGACACGCGGCGGCGCGGGTGAGAGGGGGCGCTGAGCGGGAGCTGGGAAAAAAATTTGGGGCGCCTGCGGCGCCTTCTCCGGAACAGCCAAAACTTGGGGGCTCCAGACGAAAGGCGGCAGGAGATTTTCAAACAGCCGAGTGTAAAGAATTATAGAG
>VGQX01000246.1 GCA_016882305.1 Cyanobacteria bacterium K_Offshore_surface_m2_239 | reverse complement strand
CGAACACGGTCAGCAGACCGGTGTTGACCGCCAGGAAAAAGGTGTTGGCCTGCATGCGCCGCGCACTCACCCGATCGGCCATCTCCACGGCCAGCTTGTATTGATCAAACAGATGTTGGCGATAGCAATCGCCATACTCGCCCTGAGAAGCTCGCAGCAAGATCGGCTGCAATGCTTCAGGCCGTGCGGCCAAGGGATCAGCGGACACGGCGACTGTCCAGTGAATGGGTGATCTTCCCACAGCGCAGGGCGTTGCAGCGGGGCAGCTCGCCCGACTGGCGTGCCAGAGCCTCGCCTGCTTGATCCCTCGACGCGCCCCCCTGCCTTGGTCTGGATCCACCTGACGTGATTCAAGTCCTCGTGGGCCCCGCACCTCGATCGCGGCGATCCGGCCTGTTTGGCCCGGGCCGCCGCCGATCTGCGAGACGCTGCGGCCCCTCGCGGGCTGCTGTTGCGATGGTTCCGGCCCAGTGGTGGCTGGATTCGCCCCTCGATGCTGCGCAGCGTGGCGGCGCGAGGCTACCGGCTGGTGCTGGGGTCGATCTTCCCCTGGGACACCTTCCATCCGCCGTTGACCTGGATGCGCTGGTTCGTGCTCCGCAACGCCCATCCCGGCGCGATTCTTGTGCTGCACGACCGGCCCGACACCCTGCCGGCCACGATCGAGCTGCTGCGGCGGGTGGTGCCCGCTTTGCGCCAACGCGGCTACCGCTTCGTGAGCCTGGATCAGCTGCTCAACGCCTGAGCCACTGCTGGGCCATCCCCTCTGTTGGAACCGGTGGTGGCACTGGTTCATGGGGGGCCGATGCGACATCCCGGCCCGCATCCTGTTTCGCCGTCACCCCACCGCCCTCGGCTTCCGACCCTCTTCAGGTCAGCCAGCCCCCGCTTCCGCCAAACTTGGCGAATACGCAACCCCCCTGGCTGGGGCTGGATCGCCCGGGGATCCTCCAAGCCAGCGGCGGCCTGATCCTCGGCCTGATCATCCTGCTCACCCCCTATGACCACATCACCCTCGGAGGCCGCACCCTCCCACTCCCCCAGCAGTGGGGAATCGCTTGCATCGTTGCCTCGGTGGCGACGTGATCCATGAGCTGGCCCATCTGGTGCATCCCAACCACTCCCGGGCGTTCTGGCAGCTGGTGGAACGCCACTGCCCCGCCTATGCCCACCACCGCCTCGCCAGGCCAGCCGCCACTGGGGGAGCAGAGGCGCAGAGCTGGCACGGCGAGGAGTCAGTGCCATGGTTATGGTGATATGGCACGCCTAATACGAACAACATGCAGCAAGCCGGTGCGGTGGTGGAGGTGAGCCTGGGGCGCCAGGGGCGCCTGGTGATCCCAGCCGCCCTGCGCCGATCGCTGGGCCTCAGCGAAGGCGACACCCTGGTGGCGCGGCAGGAGGAAGGCCGGCTGGTGCTGGAAAAGCCCGAGGCGATCAAACAGCGCCTGCGCGCGCGTTTCGCCAGGGTGCCGGCCGAACGGCAGCTGGTGGATGAACTGCTGGCGGAACGGCGCCAGCAGGCACTCCGGGAAGGGGCGTGATGCGGGTGGTGCTGGATGCCTCGGCCCTGCTGGCCTATCTGCGGGCGGAGCCCGGATCCGAGGCGGTGGATGGCGTGCTGAGATCGGCGCTGATCACCAGCGTGAACTGGGCTGAGGTGCTGCAGAAATCCCTGTCTGCCGGCGTGGAGGCCAAGGGCCTGCGCCAGGAGCTGCAGTCCCTTGGCTTGGCGGTGGAGCCGTTCTCAGCCGGAGATGCCGACACGGCCGCCCTGCTCTGGCCCCAGACGCGCAATCTCGGCTTGTCGCTGGCGGATCGCGCCTGCCTGAGCCTGGCGTTGCGCCTCAACCTGCCGGTGCTCACCTGTGATTGCCTCTGGGCCGAGCTGAACCTGCCACTGCGGATCGAGCTACTGCGCTGAGAGGTTGCCGTAGCGGCGTCCAGAAATCGAGGCGCCTGCGGCGCCAAGGGGAAACAGCCAACGGCCGCAAGCCAACAACCAGGGTTAAGAAACAGCCCGTGTTGAGGGATTGATGGATTAAGCGTTAAGGGAAGGGCCTTGGGGGAGGCAAACCACACGGAAACCGACGCCGTGGCTGGCAACGTCGGGCTGGTTGCGGAGGCGGTGAGCCGAACGGCAGTACCGGGGAAGGCTGCTCCAGGAGCCGCTGGCGCCAGGTGTGGCCCTGGTATGGGTGGGCAGGCCACCAGCCGATCGCCCAGGCCCTGGCGATGCAGCCGCGGCAGGCGATGCAGGATCGGGATGAACCAGCGGATCAGCTCCAGGGTGGCTTCCTGGATCGGCAGGACGGCGGTGGAGGCAGAAGATGCCTTGGGGGCGGCGGGGCTGGGTGGATCCGTGGTCATGGGGAAGGTGTGAATCAATGGCGTGGGCAAGCCACGGGCTCCCGGCTGGTGGCGATCGCCTGGCCTTTGGTGAGATCCTGCGCTGATGCCGGCGAGGATGGCCCCATGAACCGCTCCGCAGACTGGTTGCAACAGGCCCGCGCTGATCTGGAGCTGGCGGGTGTGAGCGCCGGGGCAGGGCACCATGAATGGGCCTGCTTCGCTTGCCATCAAGCGGTGGTGAAGGCGCTCAAGGGGCTGCACCTGAAGTTGGGGCAGCAGGCCTGGGGCCATGGCCTGGGCCGGAGCTGGCGTGAACTGCCGCCGCAGGCGGCCGCACGCCTGGCCGATGCCGTGACCGATCTTGAGGATCGGCTGCGCATTCTCGACGCCCTGTACATCCCCACGCGCTATCCCGATAGCCTGCCGGATGGAACACCCGCCGATCATTTCGGCCGTCTCCAGAGTGCCGACGCCCTTCACCATGCCCGTTCGATCGTTGACGCAATCGGTGCTGCGCTGGCCTGAGCCAACCGTGGTGTTGGCGGCGGTCGAGGCTTGGAGCAAACGCCTGTCAGCCGTCCGTCCGGGACTGATGCGGGTGGGGGTGTTCGGCAGCTACGGGCGGGGCACGGCCGGGGTGGGCAGCGATCTGGACCTGCTGCTGATCGATGCCGCCGCCAGCGGCCCCCAGGCTCAGCGCCTGCTGGGCTGGCCGCTGGACGAGCTGCCCCTCTGCTGCGATGCGCTGGTGCTCACCCCCGAGGAACACAACGCCCTGCTGGCCGGCACCACTCGCATGGCCGCCGAACTGGCGCGCGACAGCCGCTGGCTCTGGCAGCGGCGTTGACGCCACACCTCGGCGCCTCGGCCACCAGGAGTTTGGATGGTCGCTTGCTGGCTCCACCGAGGCCCGAGGCGGCAGGGCACCCCGACGGGTTTGTGACAGGGGGTGGCATTCATCCCCGGCCCGATCCAGCCCTCCCCGTG
>VGQX01000245.1 GCA_016882305.1 Cyanobacteria bacterium K_Offshore_surface_m2_239 | reverse complement strand
TCACCGCTGGCGACGGGCCCGGCCTGCGCCAGGCCCTCGATCGCGTGCTCTTCCCGGCGGATCAGGTGGAGCTGGGCCCCCTGCGGCCGGGGCGCTGGCTGCGGGTGCTGGGGGGCGCGGCCGACCCGGCGGCGGACGCGGCGGCTGGCGAAGCCGGCGGCACCTGGCGCGCCCTGGAGGGGGGCGGGGGCTGGTGGTTGGGCGCCAACGCGCTGCTGCTGGAGGACACCCCCGTGCCGGCGGAGCTGGCGGGGCTGTCTCGACCGACGGAGGAGGAGGCGGAGCGTTGGCGGCTGCGCCAGGGGGAACCCGCCTGGCCCGGAGAGATCAACGACGCCTTCAATCCGTTCGAGCTGGGCCTGGCCGCTCGCGTCAGCCTCAGCAAAGGCTGCTATGTGGGGCAGGAGACCCTGGCCAAGCTGGCCAGCGGCGATGGCGTCAAGCAACAGCTGCGCCGCTGGCACACCACGTCCGCCCCCACAAGCGCCACCACCGCCGGGAGCCCAGACCCCGCCAGCGCCGCCGGGGCGCTGGCGCCGGGCACAGAGTTGCAAACGGCCGAGGGCACCCGCGCCGGGCAGCTCACCTCCCGCCTGGCGCTCGCGAACGGCGCGGCGGTGGGGTTGGCGATGGTGCGGCGCCTGGCCCTCGACAGCGCCACGCTCTGGGCGGTGGTGGGCGAGGAGCGGGTGCCGCTGGCGCTGACGCGGCCGGAGGGCTTCCAGGATCCCCCCGGCCCGGCGGGTTCAGGGCTCGGCCGTCGGGGTGGCGCTGCCTGAGGCCTCCGGGGCGCTTGGGGCATCTTCCGGGGCGTCAGGGGCGTCAGGGGCGGCACCGCTCAGCATCCAGTGGGCCACGGCCCAGGTGGCCAGGCCATCATCGTGGTTGTAGCGGAAGATGCGCGCCAGCTCCTGACGACCCCGGGGCGGCGCGCCCGGACGGCGCGTCCCCCCCCATTGCCGCCAGAGGCGCCACCAGAGCAGGCAGCGGGCGCCATCGACGCCGGTCTGGCTCCAGCGAAAGCCCAGCCAGCTCGCCACCGCCTTGAGGCCATAGCTGTTCACCGGCAACAACCAGTGGCGCCGCAGGCGCAGATGCACATCCACCAGGCGCTGCTGCAGGGCGGCCCGCTCCGCCTCGCTCACCCCCTGCCGCTCGGCCAGGCGCAGGAGCTGAATCTTCTCCGTTTCGCCGTAGTGGAGCACCGGCCAATCGGCATGGCGCGCCAGCAGGGCCGCCAGCCGCCGCCACAACCGCTCCTCCCCGTGCTCCACCAGGGCGAGGACGGGGCGGTAGCGGGCCGGGAAGGAGGCGTCGGCGCTGGGGGCCGCGGGCCAGAGGCCGTTCGCCGGTCGGGGGAGGATGAGAAAGCCGTGCAGGAAGTTGTCGGCGGCATCCGGATCGGACTCGATGTCGTAGATCAGCACCCCGGGCGCCGGATGCAGCTCCGGCAGGCCATCGCCCGGCAGCAGGCGCTCCGCCTGGCCCCGGGCCTGCACCCGCGCCTGGGCCACCAGCTGAGGCACGCTGTCGCGGTGCTGATCGCCATGGATCTCGAGCGCCCGCGCCAGATGGTCGGGATCGGCGCCGGCCAGGTCGGCCAGGGTGTGCACCCCTGCCTGCACCAGCAGCTCCCGCCGCTTGCTGCCCACGCCACTCACCTCGCTGAGATGCCCCTCGCGGGCAGCCTCCTGATCGCAGAGCAACCGCCAGCCGCAGAGGGTGCATTTCTTGCGGTCGTTCGTCAGCGGCGGCGGCTGGGAGCGCCGCAGATCGGCCTCCAGGCGGGCCAGGCTGTCGTCGAGCTGGCTCTCCAGGGCGACCGTGAGGGTGAGGCGCTCCCGGGCCAGCCGGGAGCCGTTGCTGGCCAGCAGGAGGGCATGGGGCACGGGAGCGCGCTGGTGCTCAGCGAGCAGGCGGGCCCAAAGGGTGAGCAGCAGCCGATGCTCGCGGGTGGTGCGCCGCCCCAGCCGCGCCAGCACGGGGCGATAGGCGTGGCGGCCGAAGTCGCTGGGGGCCTGAACCCGTTGCAGCAACGGCGGGTGAGCCTCCAGGGGCTGGCCTGCGGCGGTGCGGCCCCGCAGGCGCAGGCCCATCACCGTCTCGGCGCCACGCTGACAGGCCTCCAGGCCACGGCCGGGGGGTTCGCGCAGAACTTGTTGAAAGCGCAGCAGCTGGTCTTGCAACGCCAGGGCCCGATGGGCATTCCAGCGCCGCAGCTCGCTGGGACCATGGCGATCGAGCCAGGCGCGTCGACGGCAGCGCAACCAGCCCCGCAGCAAGCCATCCGTGAGCGGTGCCGCAGTTGAGAGGGATGCCGCTGTCAAGGGGGAGGGAGAGGACAACCTGGAGACGGCGTCAGGGACGGCGGCTTGAGTCTCACGGTAGCGGGCGGGTGGCCTGCCCACGGGCCGGCACCCCTGCGGGCCCGCAAGCTCCCCCCACCTGCTACGACCGAACGCTGCCGCCGCTTCCCCCCGCCGATGGCCTCCGCCCCCCTGCCCCTTGAGGCCAGCCCCATCGTGTTCGGCACCGATGGCTGGCGCGGCCTCCTCGGGGTGGACATCACCGTGGAGCGCCTGTTGCCGGTGGCGGCGGCCGCCGCCCGGGAGTTGGAGAACAGCGCGCCGGAGGGATTGCGAAGCCGGGAGGTGGTGTTGGGCTACGACCGGCGGTTTCTGGCGCCTGAGCTGGCGGAGGCGATCGCCGCCGCTGTGCGCGGGGCGGAGCTGGTCCCCGTGCTGTCGGACACGCCGACGCCGACGCCAGCGAGCAGCTGGGCCGTGGTGGAGCGCGGCGCCCTCGGCGCGTTGGTGATCACCGCCAGCCACAATCCGCCCGAATGGCTGGGTCTCAAGATCAAAGGACCCTTCGGGGGGTCGGTGGAGGGCGATTTCACCCAACGCGTCGAACGTCGTCTCGCCGCTGGAGGTCTCACCGTGCCGATCGCCGGGGCCACGGAGCGGTTTGATGCCCTGAACGCCTACGTGCGCGGCCTGCGGGCGAAGGTGGACACCAACGCCCTGGCGGAGGGCTTGCGGCGGCTGGGGTTGCGGGTGATCGTCGATCCGATGCACGGCTCAGCGGCGGGCGTGCTGCCCGCCCTGCTGGGGGAGGAGGCCTGCGCGAGCGGCGTGATCCGGGAGATCCGCGCCCACCGCGATCCCCTCTTCGGCGGCCATCCCCCCGAACCGCTCGCCCCCTACGTCGCCGAGCTTGTCGCCGAGGTGCAGCGCTCGACGGCGGAGGGCAAGCCGGCGATGGGCCTGGTGTTTGACGGCGATGGCGACCGCATCGCCGCCGTGGACGAAACCGGCCGCTTCTGCAGCACCCAGCTGCTCATGCCCCTCTTCATCGA
>VGQX01000244.1 GCA_016882305.1 Cyanobacteria bacterium K_Offshore_surface_m2_239 | reverse complement strand
GAGTGGGGGGTTGGGCGAGAAGGAAGCGGAGAGTGGAGGGTTGGGAGGTGTCGTGGTGTGGCTGTGTGGTGGTGGCGGTGTGGGCGATGTGGCGGTGAGGGCGGTGTGGGGAGGGCGGAGGTCAGTCGGAGGATTGGAAAAGGACTTTCACTTCTGTGGCCTGACGAGCGCTCGGAAGGGTTTTGGACTGGAGGGCGCGCAGATCGTCGGCGTTCATCAAGGCGCCGATGCGGATGGCGGGGAGGGAATCAACATCGCGAGGCGGAGTGATGTTGCGGCACAGATCGCGGGAGCTGCCGGCTTGCACGTAGCGGCTTTTGAGGTTGAGTGTTGGCGCGGACTCCGCTCGCGAGTCGGCGGCGACAACTTGAACCGCGTTGAGCAGGGGCTGGAGGCTGTTGTCCTGGAGGGATTCCTCAACATCGCGGGTGGATGGACCGATGACGCAGAGTTTCATCGTGCCCTTGTCAATGTTGTCCGCCTTGATGGCGGCGGCTCGAAACCCCGCATAGAGCACACATTTGCCGGGGTTGTCCGAACAGAAGGGGCGTCGCGCGAGGATGAGGGCGGGGTGAAAGTAGTCCACTTCTGCGAGGTCTTGCACCCAATCCCTCACCTCTTCGCCCTCCAGCAGGCCAAGCGGACGGGCATTGGCCTGCACCTGGATGGTGTCCCGTCCAGATTTCAGCGTCAGCTGTCGATTCTCCTCCGCGTCGGAGAGGGAGAGGTGATGGTTGAGGAACAGCCAGGAAACCAGAAAGGTGACGATGGAGCCACCGAGCTTGAACGACAGCACACCCAGGGTTCCCTTGCCTTCATTGCCACCCCTGTCCAGGTGGCCACCGAGATAGGAATACGTCAAGCATGTGAGGCCAACGGCCAGGAAGAAGGCCGCCAGCGCCACCGGCAGGTTCGGCAGCAAGGAAAGGATCAGGCCCAGGGCAAAGCAGAGGATGATGGCCAGGGGCATCCCGAAGAGCTTGCTCATCGCTGACACTGTGCTTTGAAGACAAACATACCAGCGGAAGACAAGAATTGGTAGCATGGAAAGAGCATTGGAAACATCGGCTGCATCTGGCGCGCTACGACGTCGATCAACAAGGCAGTCTGGTCATCAGGTCGAAAAGGCAGTACCAAAAAAACCGCATGCACATTCAGTTGCCGTAGCACCTTCACTCCCGCCACGCATGCCTTCACAAAGAGCCAGGACTGCGGTTAGGAGCCGCTCCTTTTGAAGATGCATGAGTAAAAGATTTCAATACAGATCAAAATACGCCTGCAAGTTTGTGGAGCATCTTGGCAAGCTTCAGTGAAAAGAAGAGTTCGCTTGTGGCTGGGCGTACAGACTTACTTCGCCAGTCCTTGCGAGCCCGATTGTCGCAACGTGGGGAGACGGTGTGCAATCAACTGCGGCGAGCAGGCACGAGTCAATGACCGGTCGATTCCGGAGCTGTACGCCAGGGCCGGCATCACTGTTGAGGAGTTCACCCAAAGCGTGCCCTACAAGGAGATCTGTGGCCAGGGTCTCCAGGAAGGTCGGCAGGAGGGTGAGTTCGAGGTTGTGGGGCGCCAGCTCCAGCAGCGTTTCGGCCCACAGTGTCGTAGCCGCTGTAGCGGGACGAGAAGGGCAGCACCTCCAGGAGGGCCTGCAGAGCCATCAGGAATTGGGGACTGTTACCGAGGCCGTTGTCGTCGAGCAGCTGCTTGGCGGCGCCGAGGAGCTTCCCGACTCGCTGACCCGGGTGGCCGCCGATGTGGATGGCCAGGGCACCGATCTGGGGGTGTTCCTCTTCCTGGCCGACCTGCTCACCCTGCGCGATGGCGGCTGCCTGATGCCTTCTGCCACGGCGCCCTCCGGCTGGAGAGCCGCTGCTGGTGAGCCGGTGAGCGTGCCGATGGTGTCCGCGGTGCGGGAATGTCCCGGCCGGCAGCCAGTCGGCCATCGCCCGCAGGTCGGCCACGATCACCACCGGGATCGGCACCCCGTCTTCTGTGAACAGGGCGCCATCGGGAAGCATCAGCCGGAAGCAGGGCACCACCAGCGGCAGCTCGTCATCCAGGCGGGGTGAGGGTGTGCGGCGGAAGGCCTCCGCCAGCTCCGGCGCCAGGAAGCGGGGCGGTGCCTCCAGGAGCCGCGCCCAGCGGCAGGTGGTGGCAGCCCAGAAGCCGATCGGATCGGCCAGTTCGTTCATCACTTCTGCGCCAGCCTCGATCAGGGCGGCGTAGGCCAGGTGATTGGCCCAGTGCTGAAAGCCCTGCGGTGAGCGGTAGCGGTGCTGCTCCTGCTGGATGGTGGGATCCTGGCGGCGCAGTTCGGTGATCACCGCGGCGATCGGCGGCAGCTCCGCCTGGCTGGCCCGGATTGATTCAGGCGTCAGTCGGCTCATCGAGGCGAATCAGCAGAACCGGTGGTGGATCCCCACCATCCTGGCCGGATGGCGGATGCTGGGAAGCACCGCCCAGGGAGAGCCTCCGCCGTGCCGGGATTCCACATCACAACTCAGGACGATCTGCCCGGGCCGGATGGGGATGAGCCCTATCTGTTGGCAACCAGGACAAATATGGAAATGCTCACCATCAATAAAAATAGCCAGTAAGTCCCTTGCGCATTGCCAAGTAGATAGGGCTTGCTGAATTTCGTTCGCGTGGATTTCAGGGGCGACAAGGGCGGCGAGATCAGTCCGCACGAATAAGCGCCAACAACCTCACTTGTATCCTAAAGGTTGCCTAAGTAGCCCATAGAGGCGCTTGACGACGCCATAACTCGCACATACAAAGCATCGCAAAGTACATAGACAAAAAAAGTGCAAATAAAAGGCGCAGTAGCCTTAGGATCTTTTCAGCATTCATCACAAAGAATGCCATGGAAATAACTGTTCTTGAAGTTTCCATCAACTTTGTCATGATGCGATCCAATCCATACTTTCGCTTGCTCGTTCCGATTCTTCCCTCAATCACGGAACGCTTTCTCATGTCTGATTTGAAAAGCTCTTGCTGCTCTGGTGTCTGCACTTCACTCTCTATCTGCTTCTTGCGTGGGCGGCCACTAAGTCTAATAGCATGATCTGCACAGAACTTCTTATTGCCTAATGTCATGTAAATGGAGTCTGCACAGATTCGTTCTGGATAGTATCCGCGCTCTTCCTTGTATTTCTCGGCGCAGGCAATCAGGTCGTTTGCTTCATTGTAATTGTCCCAGCTGATCCGATCCACATTCACAAATCCATTATCATCTGAGATTGAAATCTACCGCAAGCGGAAGCCTGGCGGCTAGGGCCCCGAACTCGGTCTTCTTACCTGCCTTGCCCCTCACGATTGGACGTACATGTGGTTTCGCTAGATTGACGATCCTGTCATCAACCCGCCTGACATCCTTGTCAAACATCTCCTGCTGCTGCCGG
>VGQX01000243.1 GCA_016882305.1 Cyanobacteria bacterium K_Offshore_surface_m2_239 | reverse complement strand
CAAGGGGACTTGATCCGGCCGGGGGGCACCACCAGCTTGCAGGGGGCGGGCACCAGGGCGGCCTCGCCATCGATCGCCAGGGGCTGGTTGGGGGAGGGCGACTCCTGTGCCAGGGACGCCCCGCGCCCCAGGGCGGCCAGCAGGAGAAGGAGGAGCAACCGCGTCCCCACCCGCTTCGCGATCACCCTCGGGGCGTGGTCACTCGCCATGATGGCCGCCATCGGTTTCACACCCTCAGTCTCCCTGGCCATGACCCTGCCCTCCCTCCCTCCCCCCGATCCAGCCCTGGTGGCCCAGCTGGCGGAAGCCTCGCGGGAGTTCGACGCCACCGGCGCTGATCCGGAACGCAACTGTTGGCTGGTTGTGCATCGCCATGTGCACGGGGTGTTGCCTTCCGAATACGACATCCGGGAGGTGCCGGAGGAGCTCTATCTGGCCGTGTTGCAGCGGCGCAAAGAAGCCGCGGCAACGCCGCCCGCTTGAACGCCTGCGATCACCTCCGAGCCCCCGCCGAACACCTTCCGCTCACCTGCGCCCACCTCCGGCCCACCCCCCGTCGCCACCGGAACAGGGTCAAGAAAAAAACCCTGCGGAGAGGTTTCTCCGCAGGGGGGAAGCTGGGCTCAGCCAGGCAACTCAGAGGGTTGAGCCTGGAACGCGGTGTCGTTCAGGCCCGGATTGTCGTGGCGATCAGGCCCAGCCTTTGGCGGACTGGTCGATCACATAGGCCGCCACATCAGCGATGTCGGCTTCGCTGAGCTTGCCGCCGAAGGCGGGCATGGCGTTCTTGCCGTTGGTGACCTGATAGGCGACGGCGGCTTCAGGACCATCGGCGTAGTTGGCCAGATAGGCCTTGAGGGCATCCGCTTTGAGCGTGCGCTCGGCGTTCACCACGTTGCCGCCGCCCATGTGGCAGGCCGCGCAGTTGGCGGAGAACACCTGGGCGCCATGGGCGGTATCCGCCGCGAAGCTCGGGGCCGCACCCAACACCAGGGTCAGACAGAGAGCGAGGAGAGAAAAAAGACGACGCATGGGAGGTGCAGATTGCACACGCAACCGGTTCACGTTAAGGATTTCAGGGGCTTTCCCCGCGTTTCCCTACAGATCTGCAACATTCCCGCCACCCCCTCAGGGGCGGGGCACCGGCCCGCGCCGGGGCAGGCCCGCGTAGTCCAGCACCTCCTCCAGGGTGGACGCATGGCTGGTGAGCCCGAAGCGCTCCGGGGGACTCACGGGATCGTGCACGAAATGGCGCTGCCGGATGGAGAAGCGGTCCCAGGCGTTCACCTCCAGCCGCAGCAGGCGGATCAGCCCCTCGATCAACCAACCCCGCAGCTCCAGCCCCACCGTTGGCCGCCAGACACCCCGCCAGCGGCAGAGGGTCGCCACCGCCTCGTCCACCGTCAGCGGCGCCTGGCCCAGCACCAGCCGCCGCACCGGCCCCTGGCCCGCTTCGGGATTGGGCTGGTGGGGGGTGGTGGCGAGATGGGCGCAGACCCGGGCGATGTCCGCCGCGTGGATGAAATGGAAGCTGGCGTCGGCCCGCAGCCAGCGGGCCAGCCAGAGCCAGCGCACCGCCTCCCCCACCCCGGCCGTGAGGTAGCTCGTGGGATGGACATCGGGGGCCATCAGGGCGCCGCCGAACACCAACGTCGGAAAGATGGCCACGATGCGCTCCGCCAGCGGATGCGCCTCCAGATCCAGCAGGCACTGGGCCTTGGTTTGGATGTATTCCGTGCCATGGGGCAGGGCCTCCCGCAGCAGGCGCAGATTTCGATCGAGAATGCTGGCGGTGGAGAAGTAGATCACCTGCTCCAGGCGCTCGGGATCCAGCAGGCTCAGCAGCCTTTTGACCGCCACCACGTTCACCGCCTGCGCGCGCTCGGGATCGCCCCAGGCCGTTGCGGTGTGAATCACCCGCTCGGCGGAGGCGATGGCGGCGGCGTGGGGGTCCAACTCCCGCAGATCACCCACCAGCAGCGTGATGCGCGGATCCTCGCGGGGGACGGCGGTCAGCTTGTCCGGATCCCGCAACAGAAGCAGCAGGTGGGCTTCGGTGAAGCGGAAGAGGTGGTCAGCGATGTATTGCCCCACACAGCCGCTGGCGCCGGTGATCAGGATCCGTGGCTCTGTGCTCACACCGCCGCTCCGAGCAGCTCAGGGAGGGCTTTGCCGGTTTCAAAGAACACCCGCGCGTTCTCCTCCGGTGTGCCCGGCAGGATGCCGTGGCCCAGATTGAGGATGTGGCGACGGCCCCGCGCCTTGCGCACCGTGTCGAGGATGCGCGCGCGGATGGCCTCGGGCGTGCCGAACAGCAGCCCCGGATCCACATTGCCCTGCACCCCCACCGAGGCGGGCAGGCGGGCGCAACCATCGGCCATATCCACCGTCCAGTCCAGGGAGATGATGTCGATGCCCGTGCGGGCCATGCGCTCCAGCACACCGGCGCTGCCGGAGATGTAGAGGATCAGGGGGGTGTCGGGATGGGTGGCCTTCACCTGGTCGATCACCCGTTGCTGATAGGGCGCCGCGAACACGTCGTAGTCGGTCGGGCTGAGCTGGCCGGCCCAGGAGTCGAAGAGCTGCACCACCTGGGCGCCACTGTCGATCTGATACCGCACATAGGTGGCGATCGAATCGGCCAGATGGCCCAGCAGCTGGTGGAGCAGGGCCGGCTCCCGGAAGGCCATCGCCTTGATCACGGAATAGGTCTTGCTGCTCTTCCCCTCCACCGCGTAGGCCGCCAGGGTCCAGGGAGCGCCCACGAAGCCGAGCACCGCGGCGGCGTTGCCCACCTCTCGCCGCAGCCGGCCGAGCACCTCCCCCACAAAGGGGAGCGCCGCAGCGGGATCGAGGGGGCGCAGGGCATCGACCTGGGCCTGACTGCGGATCGCCGGCTCGATGATCGGCCCCTTGCTCTCGATGATGTCGAAATCGATGCCCATCCCCGGCAGCGGCGTGAGGATGTCGGAGAAAAGGATCACGCCATCGGGCTGGAAGGCGTGGAAGGGCTGCATGGAGATCTCATAGGAGAGATCGGGGTTTTCCGATCGCTCACGGAAGCCGGGATGGCGATCCCGCAGGTCGCGGTAGACCTTCATGTAGCGCCCTGCCTGGCGCATCATCCACACCGGCGGCCGCTCCACGGGCTCCCCTCGGGCGGCGCGCAGCAGGAGGGGAAGCGTTTCGGCCATGGAAGCGGAATGGCGGGCAAAAGGGTGATCGGCAACCTAGCGGAGCGCCACGCATCGCCTTCGCGGGGCGACAGGCCCTGGCCCGGGCGTGACGTGTTTCTTCACGCGCGCTGCGGGTGGGGGGCTGGCGCGAGGGGGGAAAGGCATTCGGGGTAGGTTGGTCTGGCGCGCGTTGAGCTGCTAACCGGATTGGGCCATCCTGCGGCCAC
>VGQX01000242.1 GCA_016882305.1 Cyanobacteria bacterium K_Offshore_surface_m2_239 | reverse complement strand
CACCAGCGTTGGTTTTCGCCCCTGCTGTCTCCTCCCCCCAGGCTCCCTTCTTGGTGCTTGAGCCCTTTTGCCCTTGGCCCTTCGGCTGTTGGTTTGGCTCTGGCTGTTGGCTGTTTGGCTTGTGGGCTGTTTGGCTTGTGGGCTGTTTGGCTTGAGGTGTGGCGCCGTAGGCGCCTCAAAATTTTTTTATTTCGGAGCCACCTCTCGTCATGCCCCCAACCAGCGCCAGCTCCACCCCCAGCCGCGGCGAGCTGCCAATCATCCAGGCCACCATGGATCTGATCCAGTGGTTTGTTCCCTTGCTCAATCGCCTACCTCGTGATCATCGCTTTGCCCTTGGCGACCGCCTCATCCAAGGCCTCTACGACTTGTTGGAAGGCCTGGTGGCGGCCCGCTACGCCACCGCCAAGCTGGAGCGGCTTGAACCCCTCAACGCCCGCCTCGATCTGTTGCGCCTGCAGATCCGCTTGCTCCACAGCTTCCACCTGATCGACGACCGCCGCTACGAACACGTCTTCCGCCTGTTGGAGGAGGTGGGGCGCCAGCTGGGCGGCTGGATCAGCCAGCAACGGCGCCAGTGCCCCACCACCGCTCCTGCCTGAGCCCAGAGGAGATCCACCGCCACCTTGCTTGATGGCCAAGCCCCAGACGCCCCTGCGCCAGCTTTATCCCAGCGTCACCGCCTTCTCCAACCTCCTGGCCGCCTTTCGCAAGGCGAGCAAGGGGAAGCGCTACAAGCCGGAAGTGCTCGTTTTTGGCGCCAAGCTGGAGGAGGAGCTCTTCCGGCTCCAGTGGGAGCTGGAGAGCTTCACCTATGCCCCCGGCGCCTACCGGCAGTTCCTGGTGCATGAGCCCAAGAGGCGCCTGGTGAGCGCGGCTCCCTTCCGCGATCGAGTGGTGCATCACGCCTTGATCGCGGTGATCGCACCGCCGCTGGAGCGACACTTCATCCCCACCAGCTACGCCAACCGCCAGGGCTATGGCACCCACCGCGCCCTGCGCCGCTTCCGCCGCGCCTGCCGGGAGCACCGCTGGATCCTCCAGGCCGACATCCGCCAGTATTTCCCGAGCATTGATCACCGTCTGCTCCTGGCTCAGCTGGCGGGGGTGATCGCTTGCGGAGGCACCCTCTGGCTCCTCGAACGCATCCTGGCCAACGGAGCCTGCCAAGGAGCTGCCATCGACGCCTTCCCCGGCGACAACCTGCTCACCCCGCTGGAGCGCCCCAGGGGCCTACCCATCGGCAACCTCACCAGCCAGTTTCTGGCCAACCTCCACCTTGATGGCCTCGACCATCGGCTGAAAGCCCTTCCGGGAGTGCGGGTAAGCCTGCGCTACGTGGATGACCTGGCTCTTTTTGCTGATCGGCCCGAGCCGCTCCACCAGGCCCTGGATGTTTTGCGCGACGAACTCAGCACCCTGCGGTTGCGCCTGCACCCCAGCAAAACCCGGCTGCTCCTCACGGCACGCGGCGCCAGCTTCGTGGGGTTTCACGTCATCGGTGGCCGGATCCGCCTGCGCAATCACAGCCTGCTCCGCATCCGCAAAGGGTTGAGACGGTGCCAGAAGGCCATCCTTCAGCGAAGGTGCAGTGTGGCGATGGCCCGCAGCTCAGCTCTGAGCTGGAACGCCCACCTCGCCCATGGCCACACACTCCGTTTGCGGCAGCGCTTGTTCCGCTCCCACCGCTTCTGCGCGGACTTGTCTCCCCTCCTGGCCTATGATCAACAGTGAGGGCGGGTTGCCCAGCTGCTGCGCGGTGGCTCCTGGTTCAACGAACCTCACAACTGCCGCGCCGCCAACCGGAACAGCAATCACCCGGCCAACATCAACACCAACGTTGGTTTTCGCCCCTGCTGTCTCCTCCCCCCAGCACCCTTCACCGTCAGAGCCGCTGGAAGGGATTCCAACGGGAGTGCAAGAAGGGTCCAAACCCGCTCCGGTGATCGGCGATAACCGCAGGCAAGGCCTACCCCGAACCTGCGACCGCACGATCCGCACAGCCCCGGCCCACTGCCCCACGGCCATCGAACCCGGGTGACTCGGTGGGCTTTCCCTCTTGCTTTCCCCGCCCATGGCGTGAATGACAGGCTGCCGAATCCGATGCCAGTGGGAAACGATGTTCCGCGTCAGAGGCTGTTCAGAAAATCCTTTGGATCCACTTGAGCCTGGCGGAGCAGGCCAGCCAGCGTTCCAACCTTCACCTGACGGTGGAGCGGAACCACGCAGCCTCTGCCGCCCCGCCGCATGACGACATGACTACCACTTTGCCGGATCACCTCAAATCCCAAGCGTTGAAGGCAACGAATGATCTGCTTGCCCGATAAGGGAGGGAATTTAGGCACCAGCCGATACACGGAACAGCGTCACCAGGGGATACCCCTGGATTGTTTGAGGAAATTCCTCCAGGTAAAGCGTGGTGGCCTCCTTCAGGTTGGCCAGAGCTTCTTCCATGGTTTCTCCCTCCGTTGTCGTGCCGGTCTCGGGATTGAAGGCGACGTAACCACCCTCTTCCGCTGGCGTGAGCACCGCTGTGAGCTCCATGGGTTCGAGGCGTCATTGCCAAAGTCTGCCTGTCAAAGGGCAACTCCGCACTCATCCCAAACACCCCCCAACTCGCAGTGCGGTCTCGGCGGCCTCCTGCCTGGCCAGGGCGAGGCGGTTCGGCCGTAGGAGCCCGGCTCGCCCCGAGAGCGGGAGCTGCGGCGGCTGTTGGAGCGGGCGCGGGCAGGGGAGCTGGAGCTCCTTTGCTGGTGTCATCCGTTGGCCTGCCATGCGGAGGTGGTGCGGGGGGCGGTGCTTTGGTTGGCGGGGGTGAGCCCCGAAGCCACACCGGAAAGCCCTGAGGAGGCTTGAGCCAGCCCATCTTGCCCACGGCGCCAGCCCAGTGGATGATGGGGAGGTGTTGGATCCGATCTGGAGATGGACGCCAAGGGCCGTGCCCAGGGAGGGGATTCAGCCCACAGGTTCTACATTTCCAGCCCCTATCTCGGCCTGAAGGAGGAGCGGGAAGAAGCCAAAGAGCTGATCACCCGTCGCAACCATGCCTATGGGGACAGCTATGGCGGCTCACCGGATCCGTTGGTGGAGACCTGCCAGCGGGATGTGCGGGCCAGTGATCACTACGTGTTGATCCTCGGGGAGCGCTACGGCACGCGGCGGCCCGAGCATGACAACAAATCGGTGACGGAGCTGGAGTTTGAGGAGGCGCTGGAGGCGGGGCTGTCTCTGCACGTGTTTGTTCTGGGGTTTGTTTCCAATTCCAGGGAGGGCATTGAGCGCGACCCTGAAGCCTTTGCAGCGCTGGAAGCCTTTCGCCGACGAGTGAGCGATCACTGCGTGCCGGTGGACTGCAGCAATCAGGCGGATGGCCGCAGCGGCCGGCAGGTGTTCAGCGAGGCGATCACTGCCCTTGCGGCCAATCCACCGCTGAAA
>VGQX01000241.1 GCA_016882305.1 Cyanobacteria bacterium K_Offshore_surface_m2_239 | reverse complement strand
TGCGCCTCGCTGCGGGTGGTGGTGGTGGATACGCTCAGCGATGCTGTCCTGGCCCAGTCGGCGCTGCTGCCTGTCTCCCTGGGGATCTGACCATGACCAGCGCCCAGCCCCCAGCCCGTGATCTGCTCGACGACAAGGTCAACCGCGTCTTTGCCGGCAAGGTGGTGCGCAAGGATCTGGTGCGCAAGGTGAAGGTGGGCGCCAATGTGCCGGTGTTTGTGCTCGAATACCTGCTCGGCAAATACTGCGCCTCCAGCGATGAGCTGGCCATCCAGATGGGTCTGCAGGTGGTGAACGACACCCTTGCCGACAACTACATCCGGCCTGATGAGAGCACCAAGGCCCAGAGCAAGGTGAAGGAAGCCGGCAAACACACCTTCATCGATAAGATCAAAGTGCGGCTGGTGGATTCGCAGTATTGGGCTGAGGTCATCAACTTCGGCCATCGCAATGTGCATATTCCCGATCACTACGTCCGCAATTTTGATCGGCTGCTCACCGGTGGCATCTGGGCGCAGATCGACATGCGCTTTGAATACGACGAAGAAGGCAAAGGCAAATACCCGTTCTGGATCGACAAGCTCACGCCGATTCAGCTGGCCACCTTTGACCTGGAGGACTACCGCACACGCCGCACCGAATTCAGCACTGAGGAATGGATTGATCTGCTGCTGCGCTCGATGGGCTATGAGCCCTCCGAGATGGAGCACCGGCTCAAGCTGCTCTTTCTGCTGCGCCTGATCCCCCTCTGTGAACGCAACTACAACCTGGTGGAACTGGGCCCTCGCGGCACCGGCAAAAGTTTTGCCGTGCAGGAGCTCTCTCCCTATGCCGCCCTGCTCACCGGCCCCACCACCGTGGCCAATTTGTTTGGCCACATGAATGGCAAGGTGAAAGGCATGGTGTCGATCTGGGATGTGGTGGGATTTGACGAGGTGGCCGACCTGCAGAAGATGCCCAAGGAGGTGATCACCACCATGAAGACCTATTGCGAATCCGGGCAGTTTCAAAGGGGTGCCGAAAGCCTTGCCGGTGATGCAAGCATCGCCCTGTTTGGCAACACCCAGCAACCGATTGATGTGATGGTGCAAACAGGCCACTTGTTTGCCCCGATGCCGGATGTGATCCGGGATGACATGGCCTTCATCGACCGCCTGCATGGCTACCTGCCGGGATGGGAGATCCCGAAGATGCGCAATGAGTTCTTCACCGACCACTACGGCTTCGTGATCGATTACCTGGCTGAAACCCTCAAGGAGCTGCGCAAGGTGAACTACACCGAGCTCTGCGATCTGCACTTCGGGTTGGGAAACCATCTAAATGCCCGTGATCGCAAGGCCGTGCGGCGCACTGTGTCTGGCCTCGTGAAAATCATCCATCCCCATGGCAGCCCCTGCAAAGACGACCTGGAGGACCTGCTGAAGCTGGCGATCGAGTGCCGCCGCCGGGTCAAAGAGCAGCTCAAGAAGATGGGCTCATTTGAATACAGCCAAACCTCCTTCAGCTATGCCGACAATGAGTCGGGAGAGGAGCATTTCGTTGGCGTGCCGGAGCAGGGCGGCCAGGATCTGATCGCGGCGGAGCCGATGGCGCCGGGCTCTGTCTATGCCACCTCTGTCACGGGCGATGGCACTGTTGGTCTTTATCGCCTGGAGGTGTCTCTCTCCTCTGGCAGTGGCAAGCTCAAGCCAGCGGGAGGAATCAGCGGCCCGATGAAGGAGTCGCTCAGTCGTGCGTTTGCCTTTCTCCAAGCCAACAAGGGAGCCTTTTCCATCAGCCAGGAGGCCGACCGATACGACTATAACGTGGAAGCCATCGACCTGCTGGGCAACAAGGTGGGCGCCGAGGTTGGCGTGGCCTTCTTCGTGGCCGCCTTCTCCGCCATCCGCCGCGCCCCAGCCCGTGCAGGCATGCTGGTGATCGGCGACATGAGCATTCAGGGCAACATCAAAGCCGCCCGCTCCCTCGTGGAACCCCTCCAAGTCGCCATGGACAATGGTGCCCGCTGCGCCCTGATCCCGGCCGAAAACAAACGCAGCTTCCTGGATGTCAATACGGATGTGATTGACAAGATTGATCCGATCTTTTACAATGATGTCAAGACGGCGACGTTTAAGGGGCTTGATTTGAATTGAACCAACGGAAGACCTGTCAGCCTTACTGATCCAATGTTGGTGCTGCCGGTTTAGAGATCGCTATAACTGCATTCATGGCTTTGTTGATGGTGCGCCAATGAAAGATCTTTTGCATTTATTCGGCGAGAATTATTTTAACCCGTGGCACTCACGCCGGCAATCAAGTAAATATAATGAAAACAAATAGGCGGGTTTCCTGCTGAATCGCCCTTGGGCTGCACCGGGCAGGCTTGCGGCAAAATAGGATCAACACCAGCACGTGAGCCTGTGGAAAAAATTTGGCGCCTGCGGCGCCAACAGCCGAGTGTAAAGATCTAAAGCGTTTAAGGGTAAAGAATCAGTCCTGGGGGAGGCAACAGACGCGGAAACCCCTGCCCTGATTGAGGTTGTCCGGGTGGTCCCTGTTGCGGTAAGCCGAGCGGCAGTTGTGAGGATCGCTGACCCAAGAGCCGCCGCGCAGCAGCCTTGCGGTTGAACGGCTCTCCCCGGCGCCAGCCACCCACGCCGAGCCATCCACAGGGGCTCCGACGTAGGTGTCGCGCCATTCATCCAGGCACCATTCCCACACATTGCCGTGCATGTCCACTAGCCCCCAGGCATTGGCGGGGAAGGTTCCCACTGGAGTGGTATGCCCCAAATAGACGCCCTTTGGTCCATTGGCATAGGTGAATCTTGCATTGTAATTCGCAAGTTCCGGTGTCAAGGTCTCCCCGAAGGCGAAGGGCGTAGTGCTTCCCGCCCGGCAGGCGTATTCCCACTGGGCTTCGCTGGGCAGGGTGTAGCGGCGGCCCGTGCGCTGGCTCAGGCGGGAACAGAACTCCATGGCGTCTTGCCAGCTCACCTGCTCGACAGGCCGCTGGGGGCTGTCGGCTTGATCGGCAAAATGAGAAGGGTTTAGTTTGAGCTGGCGGCCCCAGCGCTCGCCTGGCCGCTCCCGCCATTCCGCCACAGCCTGCCACTGGGCCTGGGTGATGGGCGTTTGGCCCATGAGGAAGCTTTCCAGCGACACTTCGTGCTGGGGGCCTTCGAATGTGCTGTGCTCCTCTTCCTCGGATGGCGACCCCATCAGGAAGCGGCCGGCGGGGATCTGAATCATCGGCAGGTCGACGCCCGCCGCCAAGGGTTCGCGGTGGCCCCGCACCTCCACCCTGCCGTGTTGCACGTGCCAGGTTTCGCCCTTGCGGAGCAGGCCGGCGGTGGGCACGGCCCAGGTGGTGAGCAGGGGGAACGGCGGCGGCTTTGGGGGGGCGGTGGCGGTGGCGGTGGCGGTTGTGGGTGCGGTTGTGAGTGCGGGTGCGGGT
>VGQX01000240.1 GCA_016882305.1 Cyanobacteria bacterium K_Offshore_surface_m2_239 | reverse complement strand
CTACGGCACGGAGCAGGCGTTTGATGGTAACGAGGGCTATCACGACTACAACATCGAGCCGCAACGCTACGGCGAGGATCGCTATGTGCGCGAAGACATGTTCGGGGGGGCCTTCGGCGCCTTTGCTACCAGCGGCTGCCATTTCTTCAACCCCGACCACCCCACCTATCTCCGCATTGCCGCCATCGCCCACCTGCGGCGTCGGGAGGATGGCATCGGTCGCACCATGCGGTCGGGCCTCTGCTACCCGCGAGAGGTGTCCATCTGCGACGCGCCGTTTGGCCTTCCCGGCGCTGGCGAGGTGTTCGCCTGGTCGCGCGTGCTGCCCTATCACGAGGTGGTGATGGCGCTGAACACCCACGGTCTGGAGAGCCGCGGCGCGGACGTCACCGTGGATGCCAGGGTGCATCGGCAGGGGCGTCTGCGGGTGCTTTATCGCGCCGAATGGAGCGACGCGCGCCTGCGGCAGGGAGCTCGGGAGGACGAGGCGGAATGGGTGCCGATCACCCACCACCCGGACGGGCGGGCGACGATCCGGGTGGATCTGCCCCCCGCCGGGATGGTGATCCTGGCCTGAGCCGCAGGGCCGCGCCGCCCCAGGGAGGCAACCGCCACATCCCCGCCTCGGGGTCTTGGGCCTCCAAGGGAGCGGTGAGCAGGACGGGCTCCGCCGCTCCCCATTCGGCGGGCAGGGACACCGTCGCGGCGTTCTCGCCGTTGTTGAAGAGCAGCGCCAACGCGCCGCGACGCACCCCCAGCAGCCCCGCCCCGTCCTCCAGCAGCCAGGTCTGGTGAGGCGCGAGCCGCAGGGAGGGGTGGGCGTGGCGAAAGGCGATCAGGGCTTGAAAAAAGGCGAGCAGCTCCTGGTCCTGCGCGTCATCCCAGAGCATCGGCAATCGCGCCTCCTCCAGCCGCCCCACCGCGGCCCGTTGCGACAGTCCCACCTCGGTGCCGTAGTAGAGGATCGGCGGTTGGGGCCAGGTGAATTGAAACAGGGCCGCCAGTCGCAGCCGTCGCTGGTCGCCGTCCACGAGCCAGAGGAAGCGGTTCATGTCGTGGTTGTCGAGAAACGTCGGCAACACCAGCTCGTCGCCGAACCAGCAGAGGTGCTGTTCCACGGCGTGGGCGAAGGCGCTGGCGCTGAGTTGACGCTGGGCGAAGAACCCGCGCATCAGCTCCAGAAGGCGGAAATCCAAGCAGCCATCCATCCGGCCGCTGTAGGACCGCATGACATCCGGTGGCTGGGTGATCTCCCCGAGGGTCACCGCCTCGGGGTTCAGGCGACGGGTGCCTTCGCGGAAGAGCGACCAGAAGGCATGGCTCACATTGGCGGCGTAGTCGAGACGAAAGCCATCACAGCCGCGCCGCAGCCAGAAGCGGGCGTGCTCCAGAAAGTAGGCGCGCACCTCGGCATGGTCGGTCTGCAGCTCCGGCTGGCCGGGCACGTCAAAGAAGCAGTCGTAATCGTGGGGGTGGGAGCGAAAGCGAAACCAGGCCGCCGCTGGATCCTTCGGATCGGCCTGGGCCGCCAGAAAGCGGGGGTGGGCGCTGGAGACATGATTGACGACGTAGTCGAGCAGCAGGCGCATCCCGCGGGCTCGGGCGGCGGCCACCAGCGCGTCCCAGTCCTCCAGGGTGCCCAGGCGGGGTTCCACCGTCCCGAGGTCGATCGGGTCATAGCCGTGGTGGGAGGGGCTGGGGAAGAGGGGTGTCAACCAGAGGCAGGTGATTCCCAGGGCTTGCAGATGATCCAGGCGATGACGCAAGCCGCGCAGGGTGCCGCCGAACCTCCCCGCCAGATCGTCGGGTTGCTGAAACGTCGCCCCCGGATCCGGGGCGAAGCGATCGAGGAACACCTGATAGATCACCGCCTCCCGGATCCAGTCGGGGATG
Source organism: Cyanobacteria bacterium K_Offshore_surface_m2_239 (assembly GCA_016882305.1). Taxonomy (GTDB): domain Bacteria; phylum Cyanobacteriota; class Cyanobacteriia; order PCC-6307; family Cyanobiaceae; genus Cyanobium. Next base: position 1,549 of record VGQX01000240.1, on the reverse strand, counting down.
GGGCGTCGTCCAGCCACATAGGCATAGGTGCGCGGCGGGGGTTCGGACCCCGAGGGCGGCGAACCCGACCAGGGGCAGCCCACGGTGGCGCCGGTGAGGGTGGTGGCGTGGATGGCGTAGAACACGGCCGTGCCCGCCGGCTGGCCGGGAAGGTCGGCGGACCACTCCTCCAGGCAGCCCCAGGCCAGGGTGTCCCATTCCAGGCGTGTGCGCGACATGGGCAGGGTCCACACCCCCTCTTGCCCCGAGGGCGCCACAGCGGGGTCGAGGGCGGGGTCCGTGCTGTAGCGCAGTTCCATGGCGCCCAGCGCCAGATCCACGCCCACCCGCGCCGTGACGCGCACCGCCTCGCCCGCCTCTGGCGCCAGCACCATGCGACGCACTGGGTGGTCGAGGCCCGCGCGATCTCGTCGGGCCTCGCGCAGCCGTCCCTCCTCGGTGGAGAGGGCGCCGAAGATGAAGTCCGGCAGTTCTGGAGGGGGCGGCAGCGCCACGCCGCGCGACTCAACAAGCCTTCAACTTAAGCGGCAGCGTCCCGACCGCGCCGAACGGCCATCGCCCCCTTCCCGCCCTTGGCGACAAGACCCTCGGGACCCATGAAGAGATGAAGAACAACCGGAACTCGCCGCTGGCGCGTTCGTCCTCTTTTGGCTGGCTGCCGCGGCGGCGGCGTGGTCGCTCACCCGCCGACACCCTGGCGATTGTTGAACTTTTTTGTGGCTCTCATGCGTGTTCCGCTGTTTGCTTTCGTATTACGGATTTGACCTGGCCTTTGATGGCATGAACCCTGTATCCGGCGTTAATCCAAGAGTGATCAAAGAAGTTTTTGACAATCCTGGTTTTACAGGTACCCCGATCCTGACCTTGATCCAAGACGGTCCAGGATCCACGCCTGTCAGGGATGTTCCTTGGAGATCACAGTACTGGTTCAGGGACACCTTCCTCCCTGGAGATGGCTCCATTGACAACGCCATCAACACCGTCCGCAACGTCCCCGGCCCGCTGCCGATCCTTGGCGCTGGCGCCGCCTTCGGCTTCAGCCGCAAGCTGAGAGGCCGCATCAAAGCCACCTCCGCCGTTTGAGCGCAGGCGCCGTCTCGCCTTCATCTCTGCTGGCCCGTTGCCCCTGCCCCCGGCAGGGGCGTTTTCATGAAGGGCTCCATTCAAGACACGCCAACCGCGCCAGCCTCACTCCCACACCTCCACCTCGTCGCCCTCCTCCTCCGGCGGCCATGCCAGCCGCACCACCACCGGCGCGTGGTCGCTCGGTTGCGGCTGGCCCCGCAGGCTCTGATGAATCACACAACCCGTGGCGCAATCGCGCAACACCGCATCGAGATAAATGTGGTCGATGCGCCAGCCGCGGCCCGTCTCCCAGCCCCCCGAGCGGTAGTCCCACCAGCTCCAATGGCCGCTGTCGGGCTCAAAGAGCCGAAAGGCGTCGCTCAGTTGATCCCCCAGCACCTCTCGCAGGGCCTGGCGCTCGGCGTCGCTCGCCATGATGCCGCCGGTGAACCGCGCCGGATCGTGGATGTCGCGCGCCTCGGGA
>VGQX01000239.1 GCA_016882305.1 Cyanobacteria bacterium K_Offshore_surface_m2_239 | reverse complement strand
CAGAAGTCCTGTTTTCATCGCATCGCGTTTGTGCTGATCGGCGCGGGTGTGGGGATCACGGATGACAGGCGCAGCCGTGGGATAGTCGTCTGTTGGTTTGCGAAGGTTGGTTGATGGTTGGCTTGGGAAGTTCGAGGCCATTGTTTGGCCCTCCTCCTTGAGGTGGACCAGACCGTTGTCATCTTGGGCATCAGCCCAAGCAAAACAAGGCGCTTCGCCCAAGCATTGCGGCAACTGTGTTTCTGTGCTTGGGCAACATTGGTTTGGGCGCCCAGATGGATTACTACGCCATACAGAACAGAGTGCAGAGTGCAGCGGCCTGGCACGAAAGATGCTTTCGCGGTGATCTGCCGCCGCAATCTCCGGCTGCGCAAGTTGAATTGGTGGGATTTCGCTTATTGGGATGTCCCGGGCGCTGGCGTCAGCTGACCGCGCCCCAGCGGATGGGCCCCTGGCGCCCAAGCCCATGGCGACCTGCGATCGATGCTGGGGCGCTTGCCCCGCTTGGGCGCCCCAGCGGGCCTGGCCCGGCGTCGTGCTCTTGTGCTCGCGGGCTGTCTGCGGGCTGTGTCAGCGACGGCGTAGTCGACCATCGGCAGCGCCGCCCTCGGCGATCGGCCACAGGGCTCGGCCGCAGGGCTCGGCCATCGGCAGCGGCGGATAAAGTGCTTCACCTAGAGATATGGGGAACGAGGCAGGTGCCGCAGCCGAGCCAGCCGCAAGCCTGGGGCCGCAAGCTCGGCCATGCCGCCCATCACAAGCAAAACCTGCTGACTGTTCTGGGTCTGTTGTTTGATCTGGCTGGGGAGCAGGCGGAAGAGGAGTGGCAATCCATAGAGGCAACAATCGGCGCTCAATACTGCGCGAACCTGCGCCTGGCCCTGGTTGTTCGCTGGGATGCCCATCCACAGCACCACCTGCTTGTCACTTCGGCGTTAAGAGATCCCGGCAGGCAAGATGAGTCGTCCGCACCTGGGGAAACAAGCAAGATTGGCACGCTGGAGGCGATCAGGCGCTGCCTCGAACTGACCAAGCGCAAACTGCAGCACACTGGGCGCGGAGTGGATACAAAAATCGAATCCTTTGAAACGGATCAGATCCGCAATGCCCTCAATCTCTTGGCCGAACTTCAACTGCTCACAAGAATCAAACCTGCGGCAAAACGAACCCCTGGCCGCAAAAACAATGGGACTGAAAAGCGTTCGAACGACCCCTATTGGAGTTTTCAGCTCGATTTTTCCTCGATCAGCAGTCACCGCAAAAGCGATTGCCTAGCCCTTGTCGACCGTCTCTGGCAGGAGAAATGGGACGACAAGACCTCAGGGTCCCGCTCGGCGGCCAGCGGTGATCCAGACAGCCAACGCAAGGCAGATCTCGACAAGTGGGTGCGCAAGAACCTTGAAAGTTGGAGCGCACGATTTGAGCAAGTCGATGATGTCAAGGCCCGCCGCATTCATCTGGAATTGAACGTGGCGATCCAGCTGGCGGGCCGCCCCGTAGACCAAGCATTGGCGGCTGCCGAACCGCGACCGCTCCAGCCCGAGGATCTCAAGGCCGTGATGGCGGCTCCAGGCAGCCAGATGCTGTTGATCTGTGAGGAAGGGGGCGCCGGCAAAACAAGCCTGGCCTTTCATATCGCCCGTTGGGGGCTCACCGGCCAATTGGCCGACCATGCCCTGTTGCCTGTGCTGCTGGATCCCGCCAGTGGTGAGGGCGACGTGGTGGAGCGGCTGCTCAGCCAGCTTCGCCATCTCGACGATTCGGAGCTGACCCGCGACCTTGTGCGCGATCTGCTGCGCCACCGGCGCCTGCTGCCGATTGTCGACCATGTGTCTGAGCTCAGCGATCAGGAGCGCAAGTGGCTGCGCCGCGAACTTCCGCCCCATCTGGCGCTGCTTACCTCCCGGCGGCGGGAGAACAGCTTGTTCCCGGCCTGGTCGATCAGTGAACTTCAGCCCCAAAGGTTGGAAGGAGAGGCGCTGTTTACTTTTTTTGAAGATTATCTTCAAGCCAAGGGCTGTCTGTCTGGTGCTGGCGTTAACGCCTTGTCGCTCTCCGCGGAAGACCAGATGCGCACACGCGATCTGCTGGAGCGCATGGTGGGCAACAAGCCGATCACTGTGTTGTTGGTGTGCATGGTGATCGACAAGGCTCTCGAACACGTTGCCGAGGGGCGGATCGAATTGCTGCCGAGTTCCGTGCCCGAATTGATGCTGGATTATGTCGAGCGCAGCTTCAACAACATCTCGTCTGACAATCGGCGCCTCGCCGATGGCACGGCACTACGGCCCGAATGCATTGCAGACAGTCTCAAGGCGCTGGCCCTGGCGGCCCATCGCCAACACAACCATGCCTATCGGCCGCAAAACTTTGACTTGTCCCTGGCCCTTGAGGCCCTGAGCTCGATCCCCTTGCCAGGCGGCATGGAAGCGAGCGAGGAGCAACGGCGCGACCTGGTCACGTATCTGCACGTCAATCTCAACCTGCTGCAGCGCAAGGGGGGCAGCGACAGGAACCCGATCTATCGGGTGGCTCTCGATCCTTTGGCCGACTATCTGGCCGCCCTGGCCCTGATGGAGGAGCACAACGGCGGAAAGCCACCAACCCGCCTCGACAACAGCGCGCACCACCAGCGGGTGCGGGATTGGCTGGATCTGCTCGACCGCAGGCTGGAGCGGGAGCAGGGCGATGCGGGCCCGTTGATGCGCGGCTTTCTGGCGGCCTGCCGGGATGGTTACAAGGAGTTGCTCGCGCAGGCGCCCTCCACCCTGGATCCGGAGCTGAAGCGGAATTGGGAAGAGCTCCTGCACACGTTTGCCCGGCTGGCCGGAATCGACCCGCTGGAGGAGCGCAAGTTGGAGGCGCGGCACTTGATCCGGCGCCATGCGGGGGATCTGTTCTGGTCCAACCCCGAGCTGCTGCCCAAGGCGATCGCTGAGCTCACCGCCTTTGCCCGGGAGTTTGCGGGGGGGAAGGAGCTGGACCAGGCCGTGGTGCCCCTCGCTCGCACCATGGCGAAAACCACCCTGCCGGAGCAGGTGCGAACCGCCGCCGCCGAAGCCCTGGGCCAGATCGGCGGCCCCCGCGCGGCGGAAGCTCTGCTTCAGCAGTTGGCCGCCACGAAAGAGCCGGTGGCGGTGCGCCGGGCGGCGGCTGAGGCTCTGGGCCTGGTGGACGGCCCTCCTGAGAAGCCTCAGGCCCATTGGGATCGGCTGCGGGAGGTCTTGAAGGCGGAGGCCAACCACCTCCACGGCGAAACCTTCGAGGCGATGGATCAGAAGCTCCCCCTGCTGCAGGGCGCCGCCCGGGGCCTGCAGCGAATGGCCTTCCGTTCCAGCCCGTTCCCGTTGCCCGTGTGGGGAACGGAGCCAGGCCTGACAGTGCCGATGCTCACCCTCAACACGGCCGCCGGGGCGGTGACGACGCGGCTGGTGGAGGACGTGGAGGTGTG
>VGQX01000238.1 GCA_016882305.1 Cyanobacteria bacterium K_Offshore_surface_m2_239 | reverse complement strand
CGGCTGCAGCGGCATGAGCTACACCATGGATTTCATCGACACCACGGGCATTCGCGAGGATGACGAGCGCTACACCTATCAGCCGGACCAGGGTGCCTCCTTCGATGTGGTCTGTGACCCCAAAAGCCTTCTTTACATTTACGGACTCCAGCTTGACTTCTCCACGGCTCTGATTGGCGGCGGCTTCAACTTCACCAATCCCAATGCCACCCAGACCTGCGGCTGCGGCAGTTCCTTCGCGGTCTGAGGCCGTCGTCAACCCGTCGCCAGGTCTGAACATCGGGTCTTGACCCTCCACCCTGGCTGTTCCCCGTCTGCGGAACGCGGCCTCCTCCTCGCCATGGGAATCTGAAAGCCTGAGCTCTCGGGGACTCGCCTTGACCACCAGCCACGAAACCCTCTTCTCTCAGGCCTTGGAGCGCTATCGCCAGGGCACACCGCCGGAGGAGCTGATCGACGATTTTCTGCGGATCACCGCCCAGGCCCCCGGGCAGTCGGCCGGTTGGACCTGTCTGGCCTGGCTGCAGCTCCTGCTGGATCAGCCGCAGGCCGCCTTGAAATCCGCGCGCACGGCGGTGCGTCTCAATCCCCAGGATCCCCAGGCCCGGGTCAACTTGAGTGTGGCGATGTTGGAAACCGGTGCCAAAGGGGTGCGCGAACACATCGAGATCGCGCAGCGCGTCACCCTCATGGCGCCGGAGTTGGCGACAGAGTTGAACGCGTCCATCGACGATGGCCTGGCCCGGCGTCCGGGTTGGTCGGCCCTGGAGAAGGTGCGCCTCTGGTTGCAAGGGTGACGCGGGTTCTGCTGATCAGCAATGGCCACGGTGAGGACCTGAGCGGCGCTCTCCTGGGCAGAGCCCTGCGAGAGCGGGGCCTGGAGGTGGACGCCTTGCCCCTGGTGGGGCAAGGGGAGGCCTACCGGCGCGCGCGGCTGCCGGTGTGGGGTCCCACCCGCGACTTCAGTACCGGTGGACTGGGGTACACCAGCCTGCGGGGGCGGCTGACAGAGCTCTGGCAAGGACAGCTGCCCTACCTGTTCGGTCGTCTGCGGGCGGCGTGGCAAGGGCGACGCCAGTGCGATGGCGTGCTCGTGGTGGGGGACGTGTTGCCGGTGCTGGCGGGCTGGATGACCGGGCGGCCGATGGCGGTCTATCTGGTGGCCTACTCCAGCCATTACGAGGGGCGCCTGCGGCTGCCCTGGCCCTGTGGTTGGCTCCTGCGACGACCCGGTGTCCGTTGGCTCTGGACGCGTGATGCCCTCACCGCCAGGGATCTATCCCGTCAGCTGCGGCGCCCGGTGATGTTTGTGGGCAATCCTTTCTTGGATGGGCAGGACACCCGCACACCGCTCCCCCCATGGACGGGGCAAGGCCCCACGCTCGGCCTGTTGCCGGGGAGCCGCTTGCCCGAGGCGCTCCACAACTTGTTGTTGATGCTGGAGGTGCTGCGCCAGCTGCCATCGGGGTGGCAGGGCCGGCTGCGCCTTCTGGTCGCCCTTGTTCCCTCCCTCAGCGTGGACGCTATCGCTGCGGCCGCCAGGCCCCTGGGCTGGACCCTGACGGCCCCGTCCGGTGCTCGCGGCGACGTCGCCCGACTGCGGTGCGGTCCCCTCTGTCTGGAACTGACAAGCCGTCACTTCTGGGGGGTGCTGCGCGGGAGCGATCTGCTGCTGGCCATGGCGGGCACAGCGGCGGAGCAGGCGGTGGCCCTGGGCAAGCCCGTGCTGCAGGTCGCGGGACACGGCCCTCAGTTCACAGAGGGCTTCGCCGACGCGCAACGCCGCCTGTTGGGGCCCGCTGTGAGCTGTGCATCGGGACCTGTGGGAGCCCCCTCCACCCTGCGCGAGACGGCGCGGATGGCCGCGGCGCACCTCGAGCGCCTGGCGGATCCCGTGGAGGGGCCCCGATGGCGGGAGCACTTGCGCCAGGAGGCCCACGAGCGGCTGGGCGAGCCGGGCGGCAGCGAGCGCATGGTGGAAGCGATCATGGCTGAATTGCCCCTCAACCCTGCTCACGCCCATGCCGCCTCCTCCCGCTGAGTCCTCCTCCTCGTCCGCTGTGGCTGGGATCGCGGAACAGGTGTCCTGGCTGGAACGCCTTCAGCGGGGGCTCGATCGGTTGCTCGTGCTGGATGTTTTTCTGGTGCTGGCGGGAGCCTTCTGGTTCGGGTTGGGCGTGGTGCTGCATCTGCGCGGCATCGATCGCGTACTGGAGGTGTTCCAACGGTTGTGGATGCCACTGTTCCAGCCGGCCCTCGGGCTGCTGATGCTGGCGGCCCTGCTCAGCGGGGCGTTGGGCTGGTGGCGGCGGCGAGGGCGGAGGTGAGATCGGGATGGTCGTATTGGAATCCCCGATCCCGCAGGCGTTGCGGCAGCACCTGTTGTCCCTCCAGCACCACGGCGGCGCCATCGCCAAGCATCAGTTTCAACACGGGCGCTGGCACGGGGAGCAGGGAAGGCCGGCCCAGCACTTCGCCCAGCGTTCGCGCAAAGTCGGCCATGCGCACCGGCTCCGGGGCCACGGCGTTGTAGGTGCCCTCGAAGGAGGAATCCTCCAAAGCGGTGGCGATCAGACGACAGAGGTCATGGCGATGAATCCAGCTCATCCATTGCCTCCCGGATCCCACCGGGCCTGAAACCGGCGCGAAACACTGGCAACATCTTGGCCAGGGCACCGCCATCCGGTCCGAGCACGATGCCCAGCCGCAGCACCACCACGCGGCTGCCGCTGGGGGCGGCTTGGGCGGCGGCTTCCCAGTCCTGACAGAGCTGGCCGAGGAAATCCGTGGCGGGGGGGCTGTCGTCCTGGAAGCGGTTCTCTTCACTGCTGCCGTAGACGCCGATGGCGGAGGCGTTGATCAACACCTTGGGTGGAGTGTCCAGATCCGCCATCGCGCGCACGAGGCAGGCGGTGGTCCGCAGGCGACTCTCCCGCAAGCGTTGCCGCTGGCGATCGCTCCAACGGCGCTCGGCGATGGGTTCCCCCGCCAGGTTGATCACGCCTTCCGCTTCAGCGAGGGCGGCGCGCAGGTCGCTGCCCTCCCAGCTGGCGGGATCGGCAGGGTCGAGGCGCAGACAACGCAAGCGATCCCCCTCCAGCAGGGGGAAGGGCTGGCGTTGTCGGCTCACCAGGGTGAGGGCATGGCCCAGATTCAACAGAAAGGGCACAAGCTCGCGCCCGACAAACCCAGAACATCCGAGCAGCAGCAACCGCACGCCCGCCTCCCGATCATCGTCTGGAGGCTAGTGGCTGATCAGGCCAACGGTGGCCCATGGCGTCGCAAAAGGCCTAGGGTGACTGCGATCTTGACGGTGGCCCATGGCCGACTTCTCGGTGTCCCTGAAGAAGGGCTCCCTCGTGCGCCTCAACCCGGAGGCTTATCGCGGCAGCCTGGAGGCCGGTGCCAGCGACGCGGAGGTGCCCGCCTACGTCCTGGAGGGTCCCGGGGATATTCTCCTGGTGAAGGGTGAGCATGCTCAGATTCGCTGGCGCCGTCCGGTGCCGGATGTGTGGTTGCGCCTGGACCAGTTGCAGCCTTGGCAACCCTGAACGGGTGGTCCAGTAGAGGCGACACCGCGAGGGC
>VGQX01000237.1 GCA_016882305.1 Cyanobacteria bacterium K_Offshore_surface_m2_239 | reverse complement strand
GGGAGAATTGGAACGAGCAAAAGGAAATACGGACTGGATCGGATCATGACCAAGCTGGTTGAAACTTCAAGAACAGTGATCACGATGGCGTTCTTTGTGATGAATGCTGAGAAGATCATGAGGCTTCTGCGCCTCATATTATCTATTCTTGTCTATGTGTACATCCTGATACTCTATTTGTGCGCTTCCTGGCTCCGTCAAGCGCTTCTATGGGCCGCTTAGTCAGCTTCTATGAGTAAAACTGTGGTCACCACTGCTTGGGCATGCGGACCGAGAGAGTCGCCCATGGCGCGTCCGAAAAGCTCGTGAACAAAATTCAGCAAGCCCTAATTAGATCAAACTGCGAAAGATCAAGCAATGGTTGTTTAGTCAAGGCGTAGGCTTCGGGCCCTCACTAGTAAGGATAGGCCAGAAACGCTGTGGCGTTAAAATCCCAGCTTGCACGTGTCGTCAGCACTCAAACGACATTTTAACAAGACCGCCGAACTTGTATTTCGCTGAATCTGCGAACCACAGCTGCACGAGCCTGCAGACCGAAAAACGAAGTGTTTAGCAAGGCGCGACATGGGCGGCAAAGCGAGACGAAGAAAGGCTTTTCGAGAAGCTGTTTTTACATTGTACAGTGGTTCTCAGAAACAGGTAACCGCTTGTATTGGGCGCTACGGAATGACGACATGCCTGCGGGGCCCAAGCGCCAACGCATTAAAATAAACGATGTGATCTCTCATAATCCCTAGATCTGCGCTGCCATCTCATTCGTGGAGCTTATCCTTTATGCCCCTGTTCCTGCCGAGAATCCTGCCTGCCCCGATAATATTTCCCAGCTTTGTGTCCGTAACTCAATCCTCGAACGCTGCTCTTGAGTGGAAGGCAAGAAGCTGGGGTAGCGAAGCTGAGAGATAAACGCGGCCTGTCCATTCGAAGGGACTGTTCGAAGGCTCTCCAGATACAAGCGGTGGCTTCAAGCCACCTATTTGCTCACTGCCCCAGCGGCGCCACCTCAGTTGGCGATCGATGCCGGATGAACGGGCCAGGGGCTGGGGCTGGGATCGATTGCTGTCAGCAGACCCCTGCGTGATGCCATGCCCGCTCGTGATGCAACAAAACCAGGCCGGTAACGGTCTTAACGATGCAATGCACGCCCGCCAACGGAATGGACACCGAGCTCTCACCCCGTCAAGCGACGTGGTGCAGAAACCACGGCCAATGGCCCATGACCGTTGAGACCAAAAAGGCTGGCCAAGGATCCGCCCGGCGCAGCAAAAATCCAGAATTGCCAAGAGGAGTCGCCCCCAACCAAGGGCCGCCACCGCCAAGGGCCACCGCAGTCAATCCCCACGCGGCGCCAGGCTGTTTGAACACTCACGCAACACAACGCCCCTACCACTCTTCCCAGAGCCGCAGGGGCAGTCAAATCCTGTAGCCACACACCCGGCCATGGCCCAAAACAGAGCCCGCATCGGCCCTAAAGAGCCTGGCCACCCCCAACCCAGCCCCCGGCGCCTCGGTGGAGCTGCCGCAGCCGCTGCCGCCGAAGCTCAGCGACGCCGACGGCGCTGCTGGGCCTTGCGCTTGTACTTCTCAGTGGGAGTCTCGTGGTGGCGCAGCCGCTTCAGGTCGGCAAAGATCCCGGCCTTGGACACCTGACGCTTGAAGCGACGCAAGGCGGACTCGATTCCTTCGTTTTCGCCGACAGTGACCTGGGTCATGAACGGGCTGCAAACCACAAACAGCCAACCAAACTAGCAAACCCCCCGCCCTGCAACCGACCAGGCCCGCTGACCTAGCGAGCGGCCGGAGCGTCCGTGGCGGGCGCGGGCGCCGCCGGGGAGGCCGACTGGCCCTCGGGGGGCTTGGCTGCGGGCATCCCGGGCATCCCGGGCACGGCGGCGGGCATCCCCGGCATGGCCGATGGCATGCCCCCCGGCGCGGCAACGGGCGCGGCGTCGGTGTAGACATAGACATGGCCCAGGGAGCGGCCACCGAACTGGCGGCGCATCAGGCGCCAGTTGGGTTCGAGCTCCAGTTTCAGGAAGCCGGAGCCCAGGCCACCGGTGCGGGCCACCACCATCTCGCCGAGGCCCGTGGCCTTGGTGGGGCGGGCCACCAGCAGGATGTCCTGGCCCTCGCGCACCACGCTCAGCCGGTAGGAGGTGGCCAGATCGCTGCCGCCGATGCGCAGGGAGTAGCCGTTGGCATCGATGAAGCGGCTGCAGATGCCCGTGAAATCAAAGGTGCTGAGCAGGGGGTTCACGGCCGCCGGCTTGCCTTCGCCCACCGCGAAGCAGGGGCGCGTGCCCTTGAGCTGTTCGTAGATGTTGAGCTGAAAACGCTCGCCAGCGCTGCCGATCGGGGCTGCCACCAGCAGGAAGCGGTTGGCGTCCACCTCACCCGCGCCAAACAGGGCCTGGGCCTGGGCCGGGGGCGCCGCCAGCACACCCGACAGCACCGCCCCCAGCACACCCGCCAAACCCGACGCGCAGCCGGCGACACGACGTCCGTGCCGAGACAGGGAGGGAGTCAGCACGTCAAACCACCGAAAACAGCAGCATGCTATTCAGCCCCCTTGGAGCAAATCCTCTCGGGGTGGCTGGCTGGCCAGGTGGCCCAGCTCAGGCGGGGCGGTTGATGCGGATCGCCAGCAGCAGCGCCAGGATCGAACCCGGCAGGCTGGTGAACAGGATCAGGCGGGTGGTGGCCAAGCCGAGATCGGGGTCGCCATAGGCGATCTCAAACACCGACCCCGTGGCGGCGATGCCGAGAACGCAGGCCAGGGCCAGGCAGAGGCCGGCGAGGGGCTTCATGGGCATGGCGTTCAGCTCAGCGAAGGGGTTGGACGTGCTCGCCCTGAAAGCCGTGCTGACGCAACTCCTCGTTCAGCGCCAGGGTGTCGGTGACGCGATCGACGAACAAGACCCCCTGCAGGTGGTCCATCTCATGCTGGATGCAGCGGGCCAGCAGGCCATCGGCCTTCATCCGCCGCGGGCGGCCGGCCTCATCGCGAAAGCTCACCTCCACCACCGAGGGACGCACCACCTGCAAATACACGCCGGGAATGCTCAGGCAGCCCTCCTCGTAGGTGTTACAGGAGGCGCCGGCGGCGGTGATCTCGGGATTGATCAGGATCAACGGCGGCGTGCTCGCCTCCTCCAGATCCAGATCGATCACCAGCAACTGCTTCGCCACCCCCACCTGGGGCGCTGCCAGACCGATGCCCTTGGCGCTGTACATGCTCCTCAACATGTCGCGGGCCAGCTCGCGCACGCTCTCGTCCACCTTGCTGATCCGCCGCGCGGGGGTGCGCAGGGCCGTGGCGCCGAGCTGCTCGATGGTCAGCGGCGGAGCGGCATCCGGCTCCTTGGACACCAGCACCGTGCGACTGGACTCCTCGGCCTTGCGGGCCATCGCCGCGAAGCTGCGCGCCAAGAGATCACCTAGAAGAGAGAGATTGATCTTAAGAGCTTCAGGCGGGAGAGGCGGTGACTCCACGACCGATCACCAGGCCGCTTCCCGTGACGGTCGCGGTGGGCGCCCAGCCCTCCTGGAGCGCCCCATGGCTGGTGAACGGCCAGGTGTTCTGGCTGGAAACCCGCCCCAGCGAGGGGGGCCGCGCCACCCTGCTCACCC
>VGQX01000236.1 GCA_016882305.1 Cyanobacteria bacterium K_Offshore_surface_m2_239 | reverse complement strand
TCTTCCTCTTGGCCAAACTTGTAGCCGTAGTTCTGAGACTCGCTCTCGGTGGTTTCACGCACCAGGGAGGAGGTCACCAGGGAGCCGTGCATGGCGGAGAACAAGCTGCCGCCGAAGACGCCCGCCACACCCAGCATGTGGAAGGGGTGCATCAGGATGTTGTGCTCGGCCTGGAACACCAGCATGAAGTTGAAGGTGCCGGAGATTCCCAGGGGCATGCCGTCGGAGAAGGAACCCTGACCGAAGGGATAGATCAGGAACACGGCAAAGGCGGCGGACAGCGGTGCGCTGTAAGCGACGCAGATCCAGGGGCGCATGCCGAGGCGATAGGAGAGCTCCCATTGCCGGCCCATGTAGGCGGAGATGCCGATCAGGAAGTGGAACACCACCAGCTGATAAGGCCCACCGTTGTAGAGCCACTCATCGAGGCTGGCGGCGGCCCAAATGGGATAGAAGTGCAGACCGATGGCGTTGCTGGAGGGGATGACAGCGCCGGAAATGATGTTGTTGCCGTAGAGGAAGGAGCCGGCAACGGGCTCGCGGATGCCGTCGATGTCCACCGGGGGGGCGGCGATGAAGGCGATGATGAAGCAGATGGTGGCCGCCAGAAGGCAGGGGATCATCAGCACGCCAAACCAACCGACATAGATGCGGTTGTTGGTGGAGGTGACCCACTGGCAGAAGTTTTCCCAACTTCCAGCCTGGCCTCTGCTGCGAAGGGCAGTGGTCATGAAGCAGAACGGGTAGAGAGATCCCCCTGACAAAAGCCTTCGAGATGAACCATCGCGGAGATGAACGATCGCGTAGACGTTGCCGGAGAGGGACGGTTTACAGAGGACCCAGCCGTAAAAACGATCCGGGCACCCATGAACCTAGGTTTTCGGCGCAGAGGCGCAAGCGCCAGCAATCAATCGTTGATCAACTTTGGGAAAGTTCATGTTCATGCCGCTGAACCGCGATGAGAACCGTCCCGCCCATGGCGGTCGTTTCGCCTGAGCCCCAGGCGCCTGGCGTGAATTCTTGAGCGCCAAGCCCTAAGCGCTGGGCAAGGGGTTCGGCTGTCCGCTTCCGGAGGGGGATTCCCGCGGCTCCCGCCGCGACAGCCAGGCGCGCGCCTCCTGGAGAAAACTCCCCCAATCCAGGCGCTCCGCCTCCGCCGCCCGAGCGATCAGTACTGGGGCCTCGGCCTTGATCGCCTCCAGATCCGGGGCGCTCACCCCGGCGCCCTGGGCCAGCACATCCGCCATGGCATGGCCGACCACCCGGGTGAGGTAGGCGGCGCTGAGGGCCTGCAGCGTGCCCCCCACCAGCCAGGTGGAGCCATGGAGCTTGAAGGCGGCGCTGACCGCCTGGGTGCTCCATTCGACGACGCCCAGCCCGAGGGCGGCCTGACCCACCAAGGCGGCGGCCTCCCGGAGCTGCTCCAAGCTCCAGGGGCAGTCCCAGAGGCGCGCCATCTCCCGGAGCATCAGCCCGTTGGCGACGGTCACCACCAGGAGATCCAGGCTCAGGGAGGGGGTGACCAGCACCCCCGCCGCCACCAGCCACTGCGTCCGCTGCTGCAGCTGTCGCCATTGCTCGCGTCGCAGCCGTTCCAGATCGGCTTGCCAAACCTGATGAAGGTCCTCCAGGTTGCGACGCAGGGTGGCCAGCGGCAGCCGGGCGCTCTCCCGACTCAGCCAGGCGGAGAGCGGCGCCAGGCTGGAGGCCAGCCCGTCCGCTTCGCCCGTCCAGGGCAGGATGGGAGTGGCGGCGCTGGCGGGCCATTGGCTGCGCAGATCCCTCAACCAGGAGGTGGAGGACCGCTGCGGCGCGGTCTGCACCAGCAACCAGATCGGCAGCCCGGGGGGCAGAGCTTCCAGCCAGCGCAGGTCGGCCGCCGACAGCGGGGGGCGAAGATGAAAAATCAAGGCATCGCAGGCGGTGAAGCCCTCCGACCACTGCCAGTGCTCGCTGCTGCTGGGCAGGGGATGGCTGATGAGGAGGCGCAGCGGGCGGGGCGCCCGCAAGGCGGCCTGAACCACCTCCAGGAGCGGCGGGCGGGGGGGATCGGAACTCACCAGGGCCACCCGCAGCTCCTGGCGCTTCGTCTCTCCCATCAGCCGGCGCAGGGCCTCCGTCCGCCTCTGCTGGGCCAGGGGGTCGGCGTCGAGCCGGGTGAACTGCCCCAGCAGGTCCTGGCACCGCGCGCTCCAGCCCGTCACTGAGGAGGGACGCGGTGGCAGGCCCCGGCTGACCCGGGATCGCGCCAGCCACCACCAGCTGCCGGCGAGGGCGCCAAGGCCCAGCCAGGAGCCGCCCCCCCGCAGGCCATGAAGCACCCCGTCCATGAGCACTCCTCCGGCGGACAAGAGCAGAACCCCGCGTCCCCAGGCGGGGAGGTGGAGCGCCGAGGCTGGGGAACCGACGGGTTCCGCTGGCGTCCCGGCTGTCGGGAGAGGGGAATCCTTGAAAGGCGCGGCGTTGGCGGTCACGGCGTTGGCGGTCACGGCGGTTGTGGAGGCAAGGCCGGCACAGATCACCCCAGCTTGGAGGCGAACGGGTTCCGGCACCAGCCGCTGTGGCCAGACTGTTGCCGAGGCCTGTGCCCCATGACACCGGCACGTCCCGCTTGGGGGCACAGACGCCGCTCCACACCCTGGCTATGGTCGTCAACGACCCCGCGACGCGGGAACGGCTGTTCCGTCCATGCCCGCCGAGCCTCCCACCTTCAGCCCCGGCCAGCTGTCGCGGGCCCGGGCCGCAGCCCATGGCCTGAGCCAGGCCCGGGAGTGGTCGGGCCAGCTGCCCGTGCTGCTTCTCAATCGCTGTTGGCTGCGGCTGACGGTGGTGCCCTTGGAGCGTCTGGCCCTGGAGCTGCCCCCGGATCTGAGCCGGGAGGCTCCGGAGCTGGAACACTGGCGCGCCTTGGTGGAGGCGGGTCATCCCCCCTGGCAGGCCCAGCAGCTCTGCTGGCTGGAATACGGCGCGGAAGCGTGCCAGCTCGCCCTGCGGCGCTACTGGAATGCCCGGGAGAACCATTCTCCTGGCTGGACCTTGGAGCGCTATCTGGATCTCGTGGCCACGTATCGCCAGAGCTTCATCAGCGGCTGCCCCCGACTCCTCCCCTTGATCGTGCTCGCCCGCCCGGCGGTGGCGGGGGCCGATCCCGCCCCGGTCGAGGACCATGGGCTGTTCTGGCTGCGTCCGGATCTCACCATCGTCGAGCGGGCGATGCGTCACACTTGCGCCTGAAATCCCCCTGGCGGCATGGCCGAAGGCACTCCCTCTCCGTATCCCTCTGAACGCCAGCGTTCGGATGCCTCCCCCCGTGGAGAGCGCTCCGCGGGCGCGCGGGAAGGCGGGTTTCGCATTCGCTTGAGCGACAACGAGATGCGCTCGGCCCGGGCGCTGCAGGAGGCGTTCGGCCTGCGCTCCACCGTGGCCGTGCTCGGCTTTGCCCTGCGCACCCTCGGTCAGCAGCTGGACGAGGGAAAACTGGCGGACCTGGTGGAGCTGCATCGCTCTCAGGCGGGCGGCCGCAGTGGTGGTGGCGAAGGCGGTGGCCGTAGCGAGGGCCGACGGGAGCGGTCGGAGGGCCGTGGCGGCGGCGGCCGCTGGCAGGAGGGACGTGGCGCGGGCGAACGCACGGCCCGCGT
>VGQX01000235.1 GCA_016882305.1 Cyanobacteria bacterium K_Offshore_surface_m2_239 | reverse complement strand
CCGCCTGGGGCAAGCGGGCCAACTGGGCCCATCAAAACTCCTTCGAGGCTTTCACCTTGCACGCGCCCGCCTGCCTGCTCGCCCTGGTGGTGGTCGCCCATGGCTGGGCGCCCTCCGGGCTGGCCAGCGGTGCCGCCTGGCTCCATCCCCTCCTGCGTCTCGTGTACATCGCCGGCTACGTCGCCAACCTCCCCCCCCTGCGCAGCGCCTGCTGGGCCGGCGCCATCCTCTGCACCGGGTTGCTCTACAGCGCCGGCTTGCAGGCGGTGTTGGCCGGTTGAGGGAGTGTTGGTTTCAGTGGCCGGGTGAAGAGTGTTGAGCGTCAGCCTGCAAAATCTTATTGATCCTGCTCATCACCACGGCCAGCGATCTCTCGTCTCCCAGGCGCTCAAACACGGGTAATTCCTCCTCCCGGTAAATCCGCAGCGCCTCCTCGATCTCCCCTCGCTGCTGCAGCACATCCGCAATTCTCCCCATCGCCACCGCACGCCATCGCACAACCCCCAGACCCTCAAACATCGGCAGAACCTCATCCCTGTAAATGCGCAGTGCCTCCTCGCTTTCCCCTCGATCCCGCAGCACATCCGCAATCTTCCCCATCGTCATCGCACGTGACTCCACATCGCCCAAACGCTCAAACTCAGGCAATAGCTCCTCCCTTCGGATTCGCAGCGCCTCTTCGCTCTCCCCTCGCTCCTGCAGCACATCCGCAATCCTCCCCATCGCCACCGCACGCGATCGCACAGCCCCAAGACGCTCAAACATCGGCAGAACCTCTTCCCTGTAAATGCGCAGCGCCTCCTCGCTCTCCCCTCGCTGCTGCAACACATCCGCAATCTTCCCCATCGTCACCGCACGCGATCGCACATCCCCCAGACGCTCATACACAGGCAGTTCCTCCTCCCTTCGGATTCGCAGCGCCTCCTCGCTCTCTCCTCGGTCCTGCAGCACATCTGCAATGTCCCCCATTGTGACCGCCACGGCCCTGGAATCCCCCAGGCGTTGAACCAAAGGAAGTTGTTCGTCGCGCCAATGGGCCATGGCGGCGTCGAGCTCCCCCAGGCTGTAAAGCAACCGACCCAGCTCAGCAAAGATCCCCGCTTTGATTTCATCGGGGCTGTTCGGGTGGCGGGCGAGCCAGGTTCGGATCTCCGCCACCCGACGGCTGCGTTCGGTCATCGAGCGGCTGTCCACCTCAGCTGGTTGGGGAAACAGGTCTCTCGGCAGTGGAATGGCATGCTCGGCATGGTGCTCCGCTGGCGCAGTTTCGGGCAGGAAGGCATACACGCCACCGCGCCAGGACCAAAGATCGGGGGCGCTGCGGGAGGCGAGGGCGATCGCCTCGCCATCCAGCCAAAACACCAGCCGAGCCGGTGCCGCAGCGGCCAAACGCTCCCGGCGGATGTTGAAGGCGTCCCAACGCGCCGCGTCAAACCACCCCGGTCGGCCGATCACATGCACCACAGGCACCTGGCGGGCGTTCTTCACCAGCCGCGCTTCCAACATCGGCACATCCAGAATCTTGTCGCTCAGAGGCAGGCGCTGGCTCGATAGTCCAGCCCGCCGCAGCACCTTGTCCAAGCTGGCCATCACTTGACGCCGCAGTCCCTCGTGGGGCGCGTCGATCAACAGCCACTGGAAGGCTGGGCCGTGGAGCAGGGTGCGTGTGAGGCGCAGAAACTCGTCGTGGCAGGTGCCGGGGAGCTGACGCGCCTCCGCCAGCCGCGTTTGTTCGCTGGCAAAGGCGGCCTCCGGGGTGGCAGCAGCGCGGTCCATCTCAGGCCGGAGCGGAGGGGGCCAGGTCATACCCCTCCAGGGTGCGCACAACCGGATGGCTGCGGCGCCAGGTGCCCTCGTTGTACTGCAGCAGGGCCAGACGGTGCAGCAGCTCCTGGGCCCGCTGATCATTGCCGCCATGGGCGGGATGGCTGTCGATGGCCTTGAGCAGGGTGTAGTCGTCGGGCCGGAGAAAGTAGCGGTATTCGGACGCCAATTTCTGAATCGCGGTCTCCACCACGGCCGCGTCGATGGACGCATCCGCCACCTCGCAACAGAGTTTCAGCAGCCGCAGCAATTCGCGCGGATGGCCGCCACTGAAGACCACCAGGCGATCCACCTCCGCGTCGCTGGCGAACAAGCCACGGTCAGCGCGCCGCAACAGCAAAGCGCGCATCGTGTCCAAACCCGTCACAAACGGGCGACCATCCCGCTCGACCAACTTGATCATCGGCAAGACGATGTCGGCGTCGAGCTTGCCGTCGAGACGACCGTCATACTTCAAATCCAGGGGGGCGGTGTAAATCACCAGCGCCTGAATCGCCAGCAGCTGCTCCGCATCTTGCACAAAGAATTTGTGCGTGTCCTCGCCGCGCATCTTGTCCGTGCCATCGATCAGAAACAGCAGGCGAGCCGCGCGTTGATCCCTGCTCAGCAGGAGCTCTAGCTGACGAAGCAGGCCGTTGAAGGCTGCGGCCAGCGTGGTGAAGTCGTTGCGAATCTCCCGCCGCCATTCCGTCTTCTGACTCGCCCCGATCTTGAAGGCGGCTGTGAAGTGGGCCAACAGCTTGATCAGGCCGGGGAGGCCACCGCCGCCCTCGGCCACGGTTTTGAGGTCGGCGCTCAGCTCCTGGTTTCTGGTGTGGGTTTGCACCACGGTGCCGAACCAGTGACGCAAAGGGGCCAGCGCCTCCTCCCCGAGGGCATACCCATCGTCATGCAGCCGCTCCAGCAGGGATTCCGCCATCGCCATCAGCACTTCGGTGTACTGCAGGTTGTTGCGGTCCAACTTGGCGAGCACATCCACCTCCACCACATAGAAATGCCTCGACGCATTCAGCTCCCCGGCATAGCGCCGCAATTCGGTTGTTTTGCCGCTGCCGATGTGGCCGAAAAATAGAATGTGTTTGTCGCTGGGGGCAAAAAAGGCGTTGCTCAGCGGATCCCAGCCAAACTTACGGGCAAGGCGGATGAAGGTGCGTTCTCCCCCCCGAGCGACCCGCGAGTCCACATAACGCGGATCTCCATCCTCCAGGGCTTCCTCATAATCCAGTTTTTGCAACACCTCCAGCAGGTGCCGTGGCGGCTGGTACGACCCGGCGTCAGCGGTCATGTGCCCTTCTCCTGCAAGGCCTTGAGGGCCGCCAGCAGGCTGGCCGGGCTTTGGGGATCCACCAGCAGCACGCTGCCGCCCTTGGCGCTGGCCATCTCTTGACCCATGGACATCCAGTCGCGGGCGAGCAGCAGCCGCAGGCCTTCCGCCGCCGCCGGGTGGGCTTCGATCACGGCGGCCAGCTCGGCGGCGGCCTCCGCCCGCGCCTTCGCCAGCAGCCGCTGCTGTTGCGCCTGGGCGTCGGCCTCCAGCAGCAGGGCCTCCTGCTTGGCCTTGGCATCGAGCACCAGCGCCTCCGCTCGTCCCCGGGCGGCGTTCACCTGCGATTCCTTCTCCCCTTCCGAGCGCAGGATGGCGGCCCGCTTTTCCCGCTCCGCCGTCATCTGCTGTTCCATCGCCTGCTGCACACCGGGGCTGGGTTGGATGTCGCGCAGCTCCACCCGCGTCACCTTCACCCCCCAGGGATCGGTGGCCTCATCCAGCTCCCGCAGCAACACCTCATTCACCTCCGAGCGGGTGGTGAAGGCTTGAT
>VGQX01000234.1 GCA_016882305.1 Cyanobacteria bacterium K_Offshore_surface_m2_239 | reverse complement strand
GATCGATCGGAGCGCTGAAGGCCAGGTCGATATCGGAACCTGGCCGCTGGCGCCCCAGGGCGCGGGAGCCGTAGAGCTTCACCCAGCGAATGTCCGGGAAGCGGCGCAGCACGGCAGTGATCTCGTTTTGGGTGCGGGCCGGCAGGCCGCCCAGCGGCCCACCCTTCGCAGCCATTGATGTCATGACCGTGCCTCAAGATCCATCGCCAGAGCCGCAAGAGCGGGAGCGTAGGTGTCACCGATCAGCGCCAGGGCGATGCGGGCGCGTCGGACGTCGTAGGTGTGGGCCATGAGGTTGCGCTGCTCCAGCATATCGATCCAGAGTTGGCCATCCTGAAGCAGCCCACTTGCAAAGGCCTGGCGCAGCACCTCGCGTGGTAACTGGGCATCGCGGGGTGCGCCTAGCATGCAGTCATGACCGCCGGGATGACCACCGACAGGCAGCCCTGCCAGCTGGGGCCAGGGCTTGAGGATGGGGTCCTGCTCAGGGCTCTGAGCAGCCTGAGCCAGGATCCGGAGATGGAGCGGATTGTGCTTTTTGGGTCCCGCGCCCGGGGCGATGCCCGCCAGGGTTCCGATTTCGATCTGCTGCTCCTGCTGCGCGGAACGCTCACTCCCGAACGGGAAAAGCTCTGGCGCCGGCGGGTAAGGGCCCTGTTGCTGCCCCTGTTGCCGGTGGATCTGGATCTGTTGATCAGCGACACCGCCACCGCCGCCCACTGGGCGGGCTCCCGCTGGCATGTGCTCGGCCACATTCACCGCGAAGGGGTGCCCCTGCATGTCTCCTGAGTGCACGGCTTGCGAGTGGGATGCCGCCTGACGAAGACGCCCGAGCGCTCCTGCTGCTGGCGCTGCGCCATGAGCAGTCGCTGGCGGCCAGCCTGGATCCGGCTTTCGCCCAGGAGAACTGGGGGTTTCTGGCCCAGCAGTGCGTGGAGAACCTGCTCAAGGCGCTGATCGTGCTGGCGGATCAGCAGCCCCCGCTGAGCCACGACCTGGCTCGTCTGGAGTTGCTCTCGGGGGCGCGATTGCCAGAGGAGCTCCTGGAGCTGCAGGACTTTGCGGTGAAGGCCCGCTATTCGCCGCAAGCCACGCCGCTGCCGGCCACGCGAGAACAGATCCTCGCTCTGATACGCCAGTTGCGCGCCGAGCTGGAGGAGCAACTCGCTGGCTGGGACGGTTCGCAGCCAACCAAGGCCTGAGGCGCAGCCGCCCAAGGATCGATCCGAACCGCACAGCGGACCGCTTCCAGAGGAGCTGTTCGGCAAACCTGCCGCTGATGCGGCAGCCGTCGAGCGCCATCTGGTTCGACGGCTACGTGCGGACATATCACGAGCTCGACCTGCTGGACCTGGCCACGATCAGTTCCCTGCCTGATTTCCGCGCGGAGTCACGGGCGCAGCAGCGCTTTCGTGGAATCCAACAGAGGGTGCCGCCTGCGGGAGTGGCACCCCCCCCGATGAGCGGGCGTTTATAATTCATATTGCCACCATAGATCCATAATAAACCAGCTCGTCGCCTGCCTCAGTGCACTCGCGACGTTGTCGACTATTCTGGTTGATGCGGGCGGCACGAGAGCCGCGATCTTTACAGTAAACGGCCAGGATTACGACATAACAACATTTACTGGACGCTTTTATCCCAATGCCTCCAAATTCGATACACCTTGCAATGGTGGCGTGATGCCTTGGTGGGGAAATGCAACGCTGGCACAGCAATTTGCAACGACGGTGTTGGATGCTCTCGGCGAGCCAAACAGAGGTGGATCTCATGGCCCCTTTTTGCATACAAAACAATTGGCAATGGCGTATACTCTTATATTTACGCAATTCAACCTCCTGCCCCAGGTGGGGTGATTGAAGAACCTTTAAATAAATTTTGTAATTGCACATATGCTCAGGCAACGGCTGTATCTGGACCACTGCCCTTGTTCGGCGCAGCCACGGCCTTTGGCATGAGTCGCCGTCTGCGGCGTCGCATCGCCTCGGTCCTACCAGCTCTGAGTTCAGCCGCATGAGTTCATCGCGCGCTTCTTCAGCCCTGCCTTGGCAGGGCTTTTTTGTGACTCAGCCGACCACTAGGGTTGCGTCTTCAGCGATGGCCAGCACCATCCGAGGCTGGAGCGCGTAGGCCCGATCCCGAGGTTCAAAGCCTGCTCGGAGGTGGGGGTCATCGGGCCGTTGGAGGGCCTGGTCGACATTTCAGGCTTGTCGCTGGTGTCGAACGATGGGGGGGCTGGCGGCGGTTGTGTTCCAATGTCCCCAATCTTGCTTCAGGCCGCCCAGATCGGCTCCAAGCTGAAGGCCGACCTCCCCGGCAGGGGGCGGCTGTCCCGCTAGCCAGTGGGTGTCCTGCTCCAGCACCTCCGCCAGGCGAGGATTCCAGCCGGGCAGGGAGCACCATTCCGTCAGGCTATAGACGAGCAGATCGCAGGCCAGAGGCAGGGAGCCGGTGTCCCAACGGCGCAGTCGTTCCCAGGTGGAATCATTGCAGTCCTGGAGGATCAAGATCAGATCCAGGTCGCTGCCCACGCCGGCATCGCCGCGGCCATAGGAGCCAAACACGCCCACGGCCAGCAGGTCGTCGTGGTTGCCGCGCTGCCGCTCAGCCCAGCGGGCAGCGGCCGCCAACACCTCAACGGAGCTGGGCCACCGCAGCACGGACCCAGTGGGTGATGACGCCGGCATGAAGGAGAGCCTGAACTCTGCAGTCTGCCGAAATGTTCGCCGGGTGTGCACCAGGTCCGCGGGGGGATCCAGAGGCCAGTCCCTTTGGGGCAGGGCGGCCCAAAGGCGGGTGAGGGTATGGCCCCAGGCCTGTTGTCCCACAGCAAGATTGAGCCCCTTCAGGGCCTTTTCCGCCGCTTGGTGAGCCGCGAAACAGGCCCATTCATAACGCCCTGCCCGCCTCGACTCCTCGGCCTGCTCCAGATCCCTGAGGGCCTGATCCAGCCAGTCGGCCGATCGATCCGCCACTGATCCGAATCCCGCTCCCCCCAACTTGGCGGGGGCGCAGCTGGCTGGATCCAACAACGACTTGCCCCGCTTTCGGCATCTTGCGCAGGGTTCCTCGCCCTCTTGGGCTTCAGCCCGCCCAGATCGCCACCAGCTCGATCACCAACCCCGGAAACTCGGGCGCCCCCACACCTCCACCGCCCGCTCCCGGGGGATCAGCAGCCAGCCCAGCCGGGCGCCATTCCGCACACAGGCCACCATCTTCTCGCGCAGGGCGCGAAGCCGCGCCGCTCCTCGGCGCTGAGGGCCTGCCAGCGCTCCAGGTCCACCAGGGAGGCGTCGGGGCTGAGCACGGAGCCATCGGGCAGGCGAAAGCCGGTGGAACTGTCGAACGCCAGCCAGCCGCCATGGAAAACCCTGGTGGAAGCCATGGGCTGATCCGATTCTTCATCCTTCCAGGAGACATCCAAAAATGTTCTGTGACAGCCAGACTCACCATCCTTCAGGCCATTCATTCTTAAAAGCAGGAAATCGCTTGGTCAACTGAGGTGCTGAACGGGAGGATGATCAGCCAGCGGCCTGACACAGGACGAGCGATCTCCCTGGCGGCCAAGGCGCAGACCCGCAGGGCAGGCTCCCTTCCTTCCATCAACTGTGCTGTGGAGTGGAAAAAGAAGAGTCGGGCAAGGCGCAAGGTAACAGATGAACCAGCCTGGCGGAACACAACCTTCGCCAGTTGCGGCACTGGCACTGGCACTGGCATGAA
>VGQX01000233.1 GCA_016882305.1 Cyanobacteria bacterium K_Offshore_surface_m2_239 | reverse complement strand
TGGCGTATGTGCGGCTTTTGCGCCTCCATTCCATCCGCCGCCGCCTCCTGCGCGCCGAACCGGGAGAGATTCAGATCGGCCCCCTGGCGGAAGCCTGGGGGTTCCACAACGCGGGCCACTTTGCCGCCAACTACCGCCGCCTCTTCGGAGAAACGCCGCGCGTCACCCTGCGGCGCGCTCCGCCCAACCTGTGCTGAAGCGAGGATGGGCCCGCGCTGAACGCGCTGGAGGCTGCTACTTTGCGATTCCCTCGCGGCAGCTCCTTGAGCAGCCCGCCGCCGTCCGAATCCACCCCGCCGCCGACCCCGCAGTCCTCCGGATCGTCAACGCGGACGCCGCGGCCTCGTTCACAGCGGTCCCCCTTCCCCGCTCCGGTTACCGCCGCCGCCGCGACAGAGCCGTCCGCCCTCGGCACACCCCCCCTTTCGTCCTCGGCGAGCGCAGCCCCCTCCGCTGAACAGCCTCTGTCGCCAAGGGCCTCCCTGCGCCAACTCCTCGACAGCCTCAGCCGGGAGCAGCGTCGCAACCATGAACTCCTGGCCTCCCTCGCGTTTGCTCTGCGCAGCTTCACCAATCTGCGCCGTTTTCTGGAACTGGTGCCCCTGGTGGTGGCGCGGCTGGTGGAGGGCCAGGGCAGCCTTCTGGTGGTCTTTCATCCCGATGGCCGCCTCTGGCGCGATCACCTCCAGGCCACCACCGGCGACCGTTGCGGGGAGGTGCTCCGCCAGCTGGCGGCTCTTCCGGATCAGCATCTGCGCGCCCTGTCCGGGGAGGAGGCCGTGGCCGCCCTGCTCGACGGGATGATCACCCGCCTGCTGGCCCCGGCCCAGGTGTTCGCCACCTCCGTGGTGGCCCGCAATCGCCAGCGGGGACGCCTTTATGTGTTCAGTGATCGCCAGGGCTACAGCTGGAGCGAGGTGCGTCGCCGCCACCTGCAGCTGGTGGCGGATCTCACGGGCGTCGCCCTGGAAACGGCCAGCCTTCAAGAGGACAGCCGGCGCCATGAACGCCTGGATCGCCAGCTCAGCATCGGCGCTGAGATCCAGGCCCAGCTCCTGCCGGATCACTGCCCGGTGATCGAAGGGGTGGAGCTGGCGGCCCGCTGCCGACCCGCCTTTCAGGTGGGCGGCGACTACTACGACTTCATCCCCACCCGTCCGGACGGCCCCCCCCGCAAGCGGGATCGGGATCGCTGGGCCCTGGTGATGGGCGACGTGATGGGCAAAGGCGTGCCCGCAGGCTTGTTGATGACTCTCCTGCGCGGCATGTTGCGGGCGGAGGTGCTCACCGGACAACCGCCCCACCGCATCCTCCACGATCTCAACCATCTGGCTCAGGAGGATCTCGCCCAGTCCCACCGGTTTGTGACGTTGTTCTATTCCGACTTCGACCCCCGCTCCCGGCTGCTGCGCTATGCCAATGCCGCCCACAATCCACCGCTGCACTGGCGGCGTCAGCAGGGACGGGTGGAACGGCTGGATGCCCAGGGCCTGTTGATCGGCCTGCAGAGCGAAGCGGATTACGAGGGCCGCGAAGTGCGGCTCGAGCCTGGTGATGCGGTGCTCTACTACACCGATGGTGTCACCGAGGCGACCGGGTTCAGCGGCGAGCGGTTCGACGAGGAGCGGCTCCTCAAGGCTTTCCATGGCGCCTGCGCCTCCGCCGCCGGTGCCCAGGGCATCCTGGATCAACTGTTCGCGCGGCTCGATCGCTTCGTTGGCACGGAACGCCAGTTGGAGGACGACGCCTCGCTGGTGGTACTGAAGGTGCGGGACGAGGTCACCCTGCCTCCCTTGCCGCCTCCCTCCTCCTCGCCAGCGTCCGGGACAGTGGCAAGCTGAGCGTCAGCGTGTGGGCCTTTGATGACAACGGAGTCCTCGCCGCCCGGTGTCGCGACCAGCGGGGGCCAGGCCACCTGGAGCAATCGCTTCGACCAGGGGCTCAATCCCGTGATCGAACGCTTCAACGCCTCCATCGGCTTTGATCTCGCGCTCCTCCAGGAGGATCTCGATGGCTCCGTGGCCCATGCCCGCATGCTTGGGAGCCGCGGGGTGATCAGCGCGGAGGAGGCCCAGCGGTTGATCGAGGGGCTGGAAACGATTCGTGCCGAGGCCGCCGCGGGTGCGTTTCGCCCCGGGGTGGAGGCGGAGGACGTGCATTTCGCCGTGGAGCGGCGGCTCACGGAGCTGCTGGGAGCCCTCGGCAAGAAGCTGCACACCGGCCGCAGCCGCAATGATCAGGTGGGCACCGACGTGCGCCTCTGGCTGCGGCGCCGGATCGATGCCATCGATGCCGCCCTCGTGCGGTTTGAACGGGCCCTGCTGGCGCAGGCCGAGCGTCATGTTGACACCCTCATCCCCGGCTATACCCACCTGCAGCGCGCCCAGCCCCTCAGCCTGGCGCACCACCTGCTGGCCTACGTGGCCATGGCTCAGCGGGATCGGGAGCGGCTGGCGGATGTGCGTCGTCGCGTGAACATCTGCCCCCTCGGGGCGGCGGCCCTGGCGGGGACGCCTGTGCCGATTGACCGCCGCCAGACGGCTGCCGAGCTGGGTTTTGAGGCCATCTACGGCAACAGCCTCGATGCGGTGAGTGATCGGGACTTCGCGGTGGAATTCATGGCCGCGGCCAGCCTGCTGATGGTGCATCTGAGTCGGCTGGCGGAGGAGGTGATCCTCTGGGCCAGCGAGGAATTCGGCTTCATCGCCCTCACCGATCGCTGCGCCACGGGCAGCAGCCTGATGCCCCAGAAGAAGAATCCGGACGTGCCCGAGCTGGTGCGCGGCAAGTCGGGACGGGTGTTTGGCCATCTCATGGGACTGCTCACCATGATCAAGGGCCTACCCCTGGCCTACAACAAGGATTTTCAGGAGGACAAAGAGGCCCTCTTTGACGGGGTGCGCACCTGCCTCGACTGTTTGGAGGCCATGGCCATCCTGTTTGAGGAGGGTCTCGCGTTCCGCCCCCAGCGCTTGGAGGCGGCCGTGCACAGCGATTACGCGAATGCCACGGATGTGGCGGACTACCTCGTCGCCCGGGGTGTGCCCTTTCGCGAGGCCTATCAACTGGTCGGTGGCTTGGTGAAACGCTGCGCTCTGGAGGGGCGTCTGCTGGCGGAGCTCACCCTGGCCGACTGGCAGGCCCTTCATCCCGCCTTTGACAGCGACATCCAGGCGGCCATCGCCCCGCGCCAGGTGGTGGCGGCGCGCCGCAGTGAGGGCGGCACCGGTTTTGCGGAGGTGCGGCGCCAGCTGGCGTTGGCGCAAGAACGGCTGGAGGGCGAGGCGGACACGCCGCAGTGATCAAGCCGCAACATTCCCCCCGGGCTGGGCTGCGCCATTCCAAGGACGGTTTAATCTGCGGAGGTCAGAAACCTTCCTTTGGTTCCTCGGCATCTGTATCGGTTCCCCCAGCCCCTTTCGTGAGCATCTTTGTAGGCAATCTTCCCTTCCGCGCTGAGCAGGAGGACGTCGTTGAACTTTTCACCCGTTTCGGCGACGTGGTGAATTGCTCCCTCCCCCTGGAACGGGACACCGGGCGCAAGCGTGGCTTCGCTTTCGTGGAAATGGCTGATGACGCCATGGAGACCCAGGCGATCGAGGGCCTTCAGGGCACCGAGCTGATGGGCCGTCCCCTCCGCATCAACAAAGCTGAGCCCCGGGGCAGCGGCGGCGGTGGCGGCGGTGGCGGTCCCCGCCGAGGTGGTGGTGGCTATGGCGGCGGTGGCGGCTACGGCGGTGGCGGTGGC
>VGQX01000232.1 GCA_016882305.1 Cyanobacteria bacterium K_Offshore_surface_m2_239 | reverse complement strand
GCGCCAGGCGGAGGACGTGGATGCCAAGGAAGACAGCAAATACGGCAAGGGAAAGCGGGGCAGTGATCTGCCTGAGGAACTGCAGCGCCGTGAGGAACGACTGGAGAAGATTCGCCAGGCACGCTTGGAATTGGAGGCAGAAACCGCAGCGGTGGCGGCCAGGGAACGGCTGCAGAAGGCAGCAGAGGCCGAAGAGGCTGCCCAGAACGCATCAGAGGAGGACAGGAAGAAGCTGAGCAATAAGGCGGATCGAGACCGCGAGAAGGCAGAGGTAGCCACGGAGCTGGCCATGGAAAAGGCCGAGCTGGCCGGTCTGGAGCCACCAGATCTGGAACCGTTGGAGAGTGATCAGATGCCCAGGCGTGGTTTGGCCCACCAGGCCGATGGCACGCCCACTCCCAAAACCCAGCGGAATCACCGCTCCGCGGAAGGCTGCGCCTACACAGATCCCGAGAGCCACATCTTTAAGGGCAATGGCGAGATGGTTCAGGGTCACAACTGCCAGGCGGTGGTCGATGGCGACCATCAAGTGATCGTGGCCGTCGGGGTGAGCAACCAGGCACCAGATGTGGAGCATCTTGAGCCCATGCTGGAGCGCACGATCGCCAACACCGGCGCCATCCCGAAAACCTTCATCGCTGACGCTGGCTACTGGAGTGAAGACAACGCCGAGCTCTGCACCGATGCACAGACCGATCCCCACATCGCCACAGGCCGTCAAAAACACGGTCAACCGCCACCGTGCACAAAAGGTCGCATTCCAAAGGATCTGGGTCCCAAGGAACGCATGGCTCGCAAGCTCCGCACCATAAAAGGACGTGAGATCTATGCCAAGCGCAAAACGATTCCCGAACCGGTCTTTGGCCAGACCAAGGAAGGGCGAGGCCTGAGGCGATTCCTGATGCGGGGCCTGGAAAAGGTGAATGGACGCTGTGGAGCACGACCCACCACATCCTCAAGTTATTCCGCTTCCAAAGGAAACAGGCCGCAGGAGCAATGGGAGGGATGCAGGGCCCATCAACGCGAATCGCCTCGACGATCGGCAGTTGATGACGCGGATCAGGTTGCCGTCTTGAGGCTTGACTTGTGGCTGAGGTCGCGTTTCGGTACGGGAGACAGGCTCCTAGAAGGACTCACGGACAAGCTGCACCACCATCCATCAAAACTTCCGCAATTCCCTGCGCACCTTGAGTGGATCCCCTGAGTGGTTTTGATTCAGTGACAGGATGGCAAGGGTCGCCAACACAAGGGCAAGCACCGCCAGAGCTGGCCAGGTTGGTGATGGCCTGTGCTCAGGCGACCGCAGTGGACGATGGTGAAGTCGCATGCCTGATCCCAGCGAGGCCTCTCCCCCAGAATCACAAATCGTGTGGAGCTTTCGCTTCCCGGCTGCCCATGGGCCTGAGCAGTCGCGTGCCATCGGCCTCCCATTGCCGGGTGAGCTGCTCCAGCCAACGCCGTTGCCCCTCGCCTCGATCGGGCGGACCGTTTCCCATGGCCTTGGTGCTCGCGGAGGTTGCCATTGCGGATGCCACCTGGGATTCGCAAGGTTGGACCCGCCTGCATGTGGTGCGATGCCCCCGAATGGGGACGGTTCAGTGCGGCATGGGGAGGCAGCGGTCCACTCCCGCACCAAAAAACGTCTTCAGCTCCGGTCAAGCTGGCTCAAGGCTCCCTCAGGTGCTCGTCTGCATCCCCTGGATCAAAAAGTCGAAATAGGGACCCGCCAGTGCCGCATCCTCCGTGTTCAACAGCCCGATGGCCGCTTCTTTCATGGTGCGCATGGCCTCCACCATCCCGGGCATGGGCACGCCCAGGCTGTTGTACATCTCGCGGGCGCCCACCAGGCCGATCGCCTGGATCTGCTCCGTGCTGCCGGCCAGGACGCCGTAGGTCACCAGGCGCAGATACCAGCTGTAGTCGCGCAGGCACTGGGCGCGTTGCTTCTGGCCGTACG
Organism: Cyanobacteria bacterium K_Offshore_surface_m2_239; assembly: GCA_016882305.1. Taxonomy (GTDB): domain Bacteria; phylum Cyanobacteriota; class Cyanobacteriia; order PCC-6307; family Cyanobiaceae; genus Cyanobium. The sequence goes on along the minus strand of VGQX01000232.1, from coordinate 1,816 downwards.
CGTTGCCGCCGGGCGCCACGTAGTCGGGCTTGCGGGCGAACAACTGCTTGGCCGCCTCATCGACGATCTTCTTTTCATTGGCGGTCAGCACCCTCACCACCGACAGGCGTCGCTCCCCGCCGGAGAGGTAGTTCACCATGGCGCGCAGCTCGCCACTGGTGGGATAGCGGAGCTGATCATCGGCCTGGAGGATCAGATCGCGGACGACGCTCATGACAGCGACCAGAGACCATGTGATCTTATCCAGTCCTCCCGCGACCGCCGGGGGAAAAGAGAAGAAGGTGTAACGCCCCTTTGCAGTTCGCCACCCGATAGGGTCGCGGCAGGAGCCACAGCCCATGGCAGGGGACGTCAACGGTCGCGACACCCTCCACGACGTGAGGATCGACGACCTCACGCGGGAGGGGGAGGGCCTCGGCCGGCTGGACGGCCAGGTGGTGCTCGTCGCGGGCGCCCTGCCGGGGGACCAGGCGCGGGTGCGGATCACCCGACAGGCGCGGCGCCATGCGGTGGCCACCCTCGTCAGCCTTTTGGAGCCCTCCCCCGACCGCCGCCGCCCCCCCTGCATCCTCGCGGACCGCTGTGGCGGCTGCACCCTCCAGGCCCTCGACGATCCCGCCCAGGTGCGCTGGAAGCAGGAGCTGGTCGCCCAGAGCCTGCGGCGCCTCGGCGGCCTGAACGTCGACCCTCAGCCCCTCCTGGCCGCCCCCCAACCCCTGGGCTACCGCAACCGCGCCGTGATTCCCCTGGAGCGCACCGCCGAGGGCAGGCTCCGCGCCGGCTACTACCGCCGCGGCAGCCACCAGATCGTGAACATGAACCACTGCCCGGTGCTCGATCCCCGGCTTGACGCCATGATCGCGCCGCTCAAGGCCGATCTGGAGGCGAGCGGCTGGCCGGTGGATCGCCATGGCGGCGTCGGGCAGGTGGGAGCGGGGCTGCGCCATCTGGCCCTGCGCATCGGCCGCCGCAGCGGCGAGCGCCTGCTCACCCTCGTGGCCAGCCACGGGGAGCTGCCGGGGGCGGAGGCTTGGGCGGAGCGCTGGCTGGAGCGCTGGCCGGAGCTGGTGGGGGTGACCCTCAACCTGCAGCCCCTCCCCGACAACCGCCTCTTCGGGCCCACCAACCGCACCCTTGGCGGGCGCGACTGGCTGCTGGAGTCCTTTGCTGGGGTGGAGCTGCGGATCGGCCCCGACACCTTCTTTCAGGTCTGCAGCGAGCAGGCGGAGCGGGTGGTGGCGCTATTGATCGACGCCCTGGGCACGCCCCGTGGCCGGGTGGTCGAGGGCTACTGCGGCATCGGCACCTTCTCCCTGCCCCTGGCCCGGGCCGGCTGGCGGGTGTGGGGCATCGAGAGCCATGACGGCGCGGTCGCCCTGGCCCGGGCCAACGCCCGACGCAACGGCCTGGAGGAGCGCTGCGACTTCGTGGTGGGCGAGGTGGCGGAGCGGCTGGCGCGGGGGCTGAGCCGGCAGCACGCGGCGGACAATGTCACCGCAGCGGATGACGTCACCGCAGCGGACAACGTCACCGCGGCGGACGACGTCATCGCGGCGGCCAAGGAGGTGGCGGCGGCCAAGGAGGTGGCGGCGGCAGAGGAGGTGGCGGTGGTGCTGCTGGACCCCCCCCGCAAGGGCCTTGAGGCCGGCGTGGTGGAGACCCTGCGGCGCCAGCGGCCGCCCCTGCTGGTCTACCTCAGCTGCGATCCCGCCACCCTCGCCCGCGACCTGGCGCTCCTGACGGCGGAGGGGGCCTATCGCGTCCAGCGGGTGCAGCCCCTCGACTTCTTCCCCAACACCAGCCACGTGGAGGTGCT
>VGQX01000231.1 GCA_016882305.1 Cyanobacteria bacterium K_Offshore_surface_m2_239 | reverse complement strand
CGGGCGATGCGCCGCCAGCGGACCAGCCAGCGCCTTGTGGCAGCCATCACCGACTACTACGACCTGCTGACGCAGCGGGAGCTGGAGCGCAGGGCCATGACCGGGGAGAGCCCGGCCGCTACGGACTGGGCGCAGAAGCGGTCGGAGCTGACCCGGCAAATGTTCCAGGAGGGGCTCAAGGGCATTGAGGCCCTGGGCGGCATCTTAAACGCCCCGGCAGAATAAGCGCTGCAGCAGCGCAGAAATGCCCTACAGCTATGTGCAGCGGCCACTGGGGGGTTCCGCGCCACAGACCGTTCCGTTTCCCTACCTGGCCAGAGACCATGTCAAATTGTTCCGGAATTACAACCTAACCACGGGGGTATTTGACCAGCTTCTGGTTCAGGGGGTCCACTACTCGTGGATCAACGATTTCAGCATCAACGTCAGCGGCGCCCTCTCTGGCGTCTTGACAATCCTTCGGGCAACACCCACCGACCAACGGATGGTGGACTGGGCAAACGGGAGCAACCTCACCGCGGAACCGATGGACACGGCGGACCTCCAGCTTTTCTTCGCCTTCCAGGAGCTGTACGACCGTGGGGTGATTGCTGGCATTGCGGCGGCCAACGCGCTGGCCACCACGACCTATGCCCTGGCCGTTGACAACGTGGCGGCGATCCCTGCCACGCCAGAAACAGGCCTGCGCCTAGAGGTGGCCAATAGCGCTGAGATTGAGAACTTCAATGTCGAGGGGATGCCAGATGGCTTTGTCGGATCGCCGGCACTGCGGGTCCGGATTCGCCGCACGGCCACAGCGTGGGTATGGGAGGACTACAGGCCCGCAGACCCGGACGCCAGGTATGTCCGGCGAATTGACATCACGTCTTCCCTGCAGTCAAACGAGGACGGAAAAGTTCTCAGCGCTGCGGGGGCTTTCCAGCTCAGGCGGTTAATTTATACCCCTGTTCAGAACAAGGCCGGGCTGCCGGCCGAGCCGCCGGATGGCGCACGGTTTATCCTCCTGGACTCCACAGGTATCCAGTCACCGACACCGCCCATCGGGATGCCGCAGGGATTTGTTGGCGAGCCAGGGCTGAGAGTTCAGGTTGTTCGCAACGGCTTGACCTGGGTTTGGGATGGTTACCAGGCCAACGACCCTGACGCAAGGTATCACCTCAGGCGCGGGCAGGCCTCCGTAAGCGCGACGGTGGTCGCAGGCGCGACGTGGACGGGAGCCGTCAACCTGCCTCGATCCTGTCAGCTGATCTCTATCTCGACAGACAAGCCGGCATGGGTGCGGATCTACAGCACGACTGAAGCAGCCAACGCCGACGCGACAAGACCTCGCGGCCAGCACCCGTCCCTGGGCGCTGGCGTGATTGCCGACCCCATCATCTCCGGGCATCTCAGCCTGGAACCATCGCCTTGCGCAATCAACAGAGAATCTCCGCCGAGTAATGTCTACCCACTTCGCGTCACGAACGACGGGGCGACCGGGCCGCTGGTTGTGACGATCTCATTTTTGTCTTTAGAGCCATGATTTCGATCCAGATTTCCTCGATCCTCGCTGCGTGGCCATCAACCTACAACGTTGTTTTTGACGACATTGAGTTTAGGTTGAACACCTTCAATAGCTGGGTTGAGTTAAATGGGACGCTTTCGCTTTCCCAGTCTAGCGACCAAACGTTGATGGTCATAACTCCCGACGTGGGAGTAGTTACGCCGATTGGTATTTCGTGGCGTGCGTATTCACCGGGGAACAAGACTATCCAGTCGATTGCGGCAAGCACGTCGCACCTCGATGGTTTTCCAGTGTCTCCATACCTGGAGGTTGCTGGGGTACCTCTACATCCCGCTGGCAGCGGGTATGTTGATGTTCTCTACATTGACGAAAATGGCGATTTCGACGCTGTCGTCACTCAGATTACATTTACAATTAACACGTTATTGGCCGCCCCCTGCCCCTCGCAGCCGTCGTACCCAGCCGCTGGACAGCGATTGCCATGGGGAAATGGGCCGCGAAATGATGTCGTTGTCCAGCCTGGCTGCCCACCAGTTCCTTCGTACGGGCCCGGGGGACAGCGGTGGCCGTACGGATTCACACAGTGATCAAGCGAGGCCGCTGATACACTGCAGCTACGCAGCGGCACGGCCTTGGGCGTCGAAACAATCATCGCTGCCATCGCCCTGGCGGTGCCCCTGTGGAAGCTCGCCCTAACCATGGGGAAGGGCGAGGGAGAGATGCGACAGCTGTTGGTGGGCATCACCAAAATGGTCGAAGACCACGAGCAGCGCCTGCGCGACCTTGAGGTTCCACCAAGGAGGGGGCGGTGAACGAGCCTGACCTGCTGCAGTGGGCCCACGTCATGCTGGGACTGCATGGCCTTGCGCTGATCGTCGTCAACTTGACGCCATCGCCGCGGGACGACGAGGTTCTGAAAAAGGCCTACAAGGTCCTGGAAATCTTTGCGGGACTGGTCCTGCCGCTGTCAAAGCGATAGCAGAGGGCTGCTGCAGCACTGCAGAATACGAGTGCAGCCTCTGACTCGATGACGCAGACACCATCTCCGCCGCCGTTTGGAGCCACGCCGGTTTGCGGGAGGGACGGCGGGCCGGTGCCTGTCGCACTGGACGGGGGCAGCATCGTCCTCGGCTCCGTGACGATTCCAGCCGACGTGACTATCGGGAACGGCCCGTCGGAAAAGGTCCCGGTCTGGGACGGTGGTGGAACCCTGTCCATCGACGACGGGGGCGGGTCTATCACCGTGGATGGACCCGTCACCAATGAACAGCTCAGGGCGTCGCCGCTGGAGGTGACTGGCGGCCTGACGGTCCAACAGCTCAGGGCGTCGCCACTGGAGGTGACTGGCGGCCTGACGGTCCAACAGCTCAGGGCGTCGCCACTGGAGGTGACCGGCGGCATCACAAACGAGCAGCTCAGGGCGTCGCCACTGGCGACCAGCACAGTGGCGACGCCGCGGGTGCCAACCACGACAAGCGTGGCAGGCACAACGAGCACCGTGACGATCCTGAATGCCAATGCGGGGCGCAAAGGCCTCATGATCAACAATCAGTCCACGAGCAAGCTGCTTCTGTCCTTCAACACGCCTGCCACGCCCGCCAACTCGTTCCTGCAGATGGACCCCGGGGCATTCCTGCTCCTCGATCAGGCGCTCTTCTTTACCAGCGCTGTCTACGGCACTTGGACCAATGCCACTGGCGCGGCGCAGGTCACCGAGTTTGCCTGATGGGGTACTACCGGCCCGGCGACTCAGCGCAGACCCAGGGAGGCCTGCCCATCGATGGGCTGACAGGCCAGTTTCTGGCGAAGAAAACTGACAGCGACTTTGATGTTGAGTGGGCCTCGGTGCCCGGTGCGGGCGGAAGCCCCGGGGCCGCCGGGTATCCGTCGGTAGAGGTGCCAACCGGCTTTGACATCACGGGATCCGGGACGGCATCCGTGGTGATCCGGTTCGCGACGGGGTACTCGCTTCCCACCAGTGCAGCACAACAGGCGTGGAGCACGGGAGCGGAACAAGCTGCTGCTGCTACGGCAGCTGTGGCGGGCCTGACTCCTGCGCTGGCGTCGAAGGCCGATTTGGACGCATCTGGCAGGGTGCCGGCCGCCCAGCTCCCGGGCTACGTCGATGACGTTCTGGAGTTTCCAAACTTCGCGGCATTTCCTATCCCCGGCGAGACGGGAAAGCTGTATGTCAGCCTGGCGTCAAATCGGCAGTATCGCTGGTCTGGCTCTACTTACATCGAGATCAATCCATCTCCCGGTAGCACCGATGGGATCCCAGAAGGAAGCGTCAATCTATATTTTACCGCAGCACGCGGGGTGGCTGCCGCTGCCTCGTGGTG
>VGQX01000230.1 GCA_016882305.1 Cyanobacteria bacterium K_Offshore_surface_m2_239 | reverse complement strand
GCGCGGGCCGGTCTCGGCTTCCTTGTGGGGCCGATCGGTTATTTCATGGCCCTGCAGCGCTTGACCGTCACCAGTCAAACGCTGTTGTCCACCCTCACGCTGCCGTTGACGGCGTTTCTGGCCTGGGCGGTGTTGCGCGAGCCGCTGCCGCCGCGCTTCGGCCTCACGCTGGTGTTGCTGCCGGCGGGTTTGCTGTTGAGCCGCGGCCTGGCTCTGGAGGGGCCCCCGCTGGCGGACGACACCGGTCTGGATCCCGGGGGCCTCGCCTGGGCGTTGCTGAGCGTTGCGGCCTTCGCCGGCGCCGGCGTGCTCAATCGGCTGGTCGCGGGAAAGGGATGGACGTTCGGGTTGACGGTTGGCCTGTCCAATCTTCTGGCGGCGCTGGTGTTTGGCCTGGTCACCCTGCTGCTCGCCGGACCCGCCCAGTTTCTGCATTTGCGCTGGTGGTGGCTCATGGGGGTGTTGCTCGTCTACACAGGCGGCATCAGCGTGGGTGGGGAGCTGATGCTGCTGGCCAGCTATCGCGGCCTTGGCGCGATCACGGTGGCGCTCTGGGGGAACGCGGTGGTGTTGGTGGCGCTGGCCAGTGCCCACGTTCTGCTCGGCGAACCGCTGGGGGCGGGCACGCTGCTCGGGGCGGGGCTGATCCTGGCGGGTCTGCTGGTGGCGGGGCGGTGTGGCTTCTCATCAGCCAGGCGGTGAATGGCAACGGGCTGAACCATCCCGGAGTCCCGCAGCCGGCGCCTTGGTCTCGCCGGTTGTTCCGCAGCAGGGGCTGGACCTCAGGTCTCAGGCCTCAGGGCTGGTTGGTGGCGGTGGGGGCCTGGCCGATCCGGCTGCGACGCCTCAATCGTCGCGCCCAGGTCCAGCCCGCCAGGCCACCGATCACAGGCAGGGGGGCGGGGACGGGCTGGACGTCGGCCCAGACCGCTGCTTGCGCAACGGCCTGCTCTCCCAAGACAGGAATGATTTGGGGTGCCACCATGTCCATGGCAATCCTGCAAACGAAGGCGACGGGGTCCCAATAAAAACCCGGCAGGCATCGGGGCACGGAAAGGCTCACGCCGATCACCCTGATCCCGGAGGGTTCTGTGTAGGGAGAGCCATAGGGAATGACATATCCGGGTTCACCATTGACAGCAAAATATAAAGGGGTGCCAAGATTCGCATTTAGATAGGCATTGATACCATGGGCGGATTTCTCCATCAATGCCTGGGCGTCTGTCGCATTGTCGACGTCGGCGATGGGCGGCGTGCCGTAGATCTCTTCAAGTGTTCCCTTCTTGAGAATCACATCATAGAGGGAGGTCACGCCAGTGCTGGGCAGGGTGATCGGCACGTTGCGAATGCCGCCGAGAACATTTGGGGCATTAAAAAACACCTCATAGGCCTTCGCAGCCCTCAATGGTGAGATGACAAGGGTGGTGGCAGCCATGGCCACCAGCAGGGTTGCAGATCTCAGGTCGCTCAGGCCGCCGCGTCGCCGAGGCCGGAGTGAGGGAGGCGCCGCAGTGGGACAAGAGCGATACGTTTGAGAAGAGGAAGTCATCACGTTCTCGAGATCTGTTACAACGATCTAAACAACGATCTTTTTACAACCAATTGAGCATAATGTTAATCAACAACCGGGCCTGGCGCTGCCCGCGCTCTTCATCAATCGCCATAAGGTCGGCCGTTGTTCTTGGCGCCTTGAGGCCCTCCACAGCTTCCATGAGGACCGCCACAGCTTCCATGAGGACCTCCATGGGCGTCATCGCGGGCCCGGCCCTGTGGGCGAGACAGGCCAAGGGGGCGGGCGCACGCGCCCTGGCGCGATACCGTTGCCATTCGGATCGCTTGCTCAGCTGATGGCGGGTCTGGCTCCACGCTGTTCGCTTCTGGCGGCGCTGCTCCCCGCCTCCCTGTTCTTTGCCCTCCCCCTGGCGCCCACTCCGGCCGCAGCGGAGGTCCAGCTCCGCTGCGAGGGCACCCTGCTGGAGGCGCGGGGCACCGTGGAGCGGGAACGACCGATCCAGCGTCTGCGCGTGTCTTTGGCCGTGGAGGGGGAGGAGCGCGGCAGCGATGAGGCTTTGGCCCTGCTGCAGGAGCGGCTGGCTGCGGTGCGCGGCGCCCTTCAGGGCCTGGAGGTGAAGGAGCTGCGCGTCAGCTCCCCCTCCACCTGGCAACGCCCGGGTTCGGGGCGCCGGCCCGGCCTCACCCAGGCGTCCCTTCAGGTGAGCGGTCTGCTGGCTCCGGCCCAGTTGCAGCCGCTGGTGCGCCAGGTGGGTTCCCTGCCGGGGGTGCGCCTGGCGCCGGTGATCCCCGAAGCGGATCCAGCCGGGGCGCCAGACACCCGCCGCGCCCTGCTGGCCGCCGCCTACCAGCGCGCCCTGGTGGAGGCTCGAGAGGTGGCGACGGCCGTGGGCCTCAGCCAACTGCGGCCCCTGGAGGTGTCCGTGGAGGGCGGCGAGGCGGGGCCGATGCCGATGGCGGCGCCGGCCATGGTCCGGGCCGGCGCGGCGCCGCCTCCGCCGTTCCAGCCCGCAGAGTTGCCGCCCCCGAAGGCCAGGGCGTCGATGCTCGTGCGGTTCTGCGCCCGCTGAGCCAAGGCCCTCGACCGCGCTTCAGCCCGCCTTTGAGGCGGGCCCCCGTTTGAACCTCACCTCTCCTCCAGGGCCACCAGGTCCCGAAGCTGGCGCACATCCAGCCCGCCCAGCCAATCCTCACCGCTGCCGACGATGTCCGCCGCCAGGCGTGATTTCTCGTGGATCATGCGATCGATGCGCTCTTCCACGGTGCCGCTGCTGATGAATTTGTGCACCATCACGCGGTTGATCTGGCCGATCCGATAGGCCCGGTCCGTCGCCTGGTTTTCCACCGCCGGATTCCACCAGCGGTCGATGTGAAACACATGGCTGGCACGGGTGAGGTTGAGGCCGACGCCACCGGCCTTGAGCGACAGCAGAAACAGCTGGGGACCGCGCGGATCCTCCTGGAAGCGATCCACCATCGCCTGCCGCTCGCTCTTGCCGCTGCCCCCGTGCAGAAAAGACACCTCCTGGCGCCAGCGGCGCTGCAGATGGGCCTGGAGCAAGTGTCCCCATTCGGCGAACTGGGTGAAGAGCAGGGCCCGGTCGCCAGCATCGATCACCTCCTCGAGGATCTCCTCCAGCCGTTGCACTTTCGCGCTGCGGTTGGCGAAATCGTCCGCCACGGCGGTTTCTTTGAGGGCCAGGGCCGGGTGGTTGCAGATCTGTTTCAAGCGGGTGAGCAGGGCGAGCACCTGGCCATGGCGCTGGCCCAGGGGCGCGCGGGCGATCGTCTCCAGGCTCTCGTCCACGGTTTTGCGGTAGAGCTTCGCCTGCTCCGGCGTCAGCCCCACCCACTCCCGGAGCTCCACCTTTTCCGGCAGGTCGGAGATGATCGTCTTGTCGGTCTTCAGCCGCCGCAGGATGAACGGGCCCACCCGGGCCTTGAGATCGCGCAGGGAGCTCATGTCGCCATAGCGCTCGATCGGCAGGCGGTAGCGCTGGCGGAAGAAGCCCTCATCTCCCAACACTTTCGGGTTGAGGAAGTCCATCAAGGCCCAGATCTCGCTGACGCGGTTTTCCACCGGCGTGCCCGTCAGGGCGACGCGGAACCGGGTCTGCTTGCGGGGGCGGGCCAGGTCGCGGGCGGCCTGGCTCTGCTTGGCGGCGGGATTCTTGATCGCCTGCGCCTCGTCGATCACCACCCCCTGCCAGTCGATGCCCTCCAGCAGCTCCACGTCCCGTTGCAGCAGGCCGTAGCTCGTCAGCAGCAGGTCAACCCCCTCCAAGGCCTTCTTCAAGGCCGGCTCGCTGCTGGGTCGCCGCGGGCCGTAGTGCTCCCGCACCACCAGCTCCGGGGTGAAGCCCGCCGCCTCCCGCCTCCAGTTGGTGAGCACGGAGGTGGGCGCCACCAGCAGCA
>VGQX01000229.1 GCA_016882305.1 Cyanobacteria bacterium K_Offshore_surface_m2_239 | reverse complement strand
GGATGAGCTCTGCCGGGTGCTGGATCAGGAGGATCAGATTGTGGTAGGGCGTGATAAGAAACTGGTGAACACTGGCGATTTGATTAAAGACTTTGCCGGTGAGATTGTTCGTGGAGGGCTGATTCTGGCCGTGATCAGCCACAAGTCGCTGCGCTCCGATTGGTGCATGGTGCAGGAGTTGTTGCAGGCCTTCCGGCGCCGCAATTTTGATTCCGAGGAGTTTGGGTCTGATGTGCTGGCGCTGGTTCTTGATGACGCGCTGAACGACCTCCGAAATCCCCTGGAACTGATCAAGCATTGGGTGGCCCGGCTGGAGCAGGAGCAAGAGCTGATGCAGCTCGCCGACCCGGACCGCAGGGGATCCCCCGAGTCTTGGAAAGGGGTGGATCAATTGGCGGAATTGCGCGGCAAGTTGCCGGATCTCCTCCGCGCCCTGCGCATTCGCGCCATGCCCCGTGGCGCCGAGGCCATGCGAGAGAAGGGGTTTCAAGCCATTCGCGCGCTGGTGCTGCAGCGATTGGCGGAGAAAGACATTCTTGGCAAAAGGCAGGTCTCCACTCCTGGGAACAACAAATCTTCCGAGCGGCGGCATGTGTTCATCAGCTATACGCGGGTGGATCGTAAGTGGGTGGATCGGCTGAAGCAGATGATGGCGCCGATCCTGAAGGCCAGAGGTCTGGAGTTGCGACTCTGGGATGACAGCCAGATCCTGCCTGGTACTAAGTGGTGGGATGCGATTGAATCAGCGCTAGCGGAGTCGAAGGTTGCGCTGCTGCTGGTGAGGGACGCCTTCCTGGCCTCCGAATTCGTGATGGGTGAAGAGGTGCCCAAGCTTCTTGCGGCCGCTGAAGCTGAGGGAGTGCGGGTTTTGTGGGTGAGTCTGAGCCCCTGCCTGGTGGAGCACACGCCGATCGGCGAGTACCAAGCGGTGCTGCCGCTGGATCAGTACCTTGAGGGTCTGACCCGGCCGCAGCAGCAGCGTGCGCTGAGGACGATCATCGATTGCATCTTGGAGTCGCTAAACATCTTGAAACCCAACACATTTGAAAGCAAATACCTTGAGCGGCGGCATGTATTCATCAGCTATACGCGGGTGGATCGGGAGTGGGTTGATCGGCTGCAGCGGATGATGAAGCCGCTGCTGCACGGCGGCGGCCAACAGATTGAGCTGTGGGACGACAGCCAGATCATACCTGGTACAAAGTGGCAGAGTGCGATTGAAACAGCGCTGGCGGAGGCGAAGGTGGCGCTGTTGCTGGTGAGTGCCAACTATCTGGCATCTGAGTTTGTTATGAATAAAGAGGTGCCCAAGCTCCTCGCGGCGGCAGAAGAGGACGGATTGCGTCTGTTGTGGGTGTGCCTGAGCCCCTGCCTGGTGAATCTGTCACCGATATGGGACTATCAGGCGTTGTTGCCGCCAAGTCCGACCCTTGCGGAAATGGCGGAACATGAACGGCAGGCGGCTCTGCTTTCGATCGCCGAGAGCATCCACGCGGCGCTGCTGTCGCCAGCACCCGAGCCAGATGACGACGCACCCCTATCCCCTGAACGCATGATCCACTGGCGCATCCGATGCCAGATCTGGCGCGAACCCTTGGCGGAAGCGGTTGATCTGCCGATGGCCTGGATTCCATCGGACATGGCAAAAACGGGCGGGGAGTTCCTGCTCGGTGTTGAGCCAGTGTCCTTGAGGCAATGGCAGGTGGTGGCTGGTTGGCCGCAGCAGGACGAAAGCTTGACTCCCGATACCGCCGGGCCTGCTGATCTTGATCAGCCCGTCACCGGGATCAGCCAGGAGCAAGCTTTGGAGTTTTGCCGCCGGTTGGCCGTTCACAGCGGCCGCTACTACGAACTGCCCAGCGAAGAGCAGTGGGAGCATGCCTGCCGGGCGGGGAGCGCCTCCCCCTTCAGTTGGGGGGAGGTCTGGTCGGGCCACCTGGCGCGGACGACCGCCAACCCTTGGGGGTTGCGCCAGCTGCATGGCTCCGTCTGGCAATGGTGCCGTGGCGGGGCTTTGCGGGGTGGCTCCTGGATGGACCCTGTGGAGCGTCGCCAGGCCAGCAGCCGCGCCACTGCCAGCGACCCTCCGCCTCCCTTGGTTGTGGGCTTGCGGGTGTGTTGCCTGCCCTTTGGAACTCCGCACTACCAACTGGAGGCCTCAAAGCGCCAGTGGCGCCCGCTGATCACCCGCAGCGCGTGCGAACAGGTGCTGAACAGGGCGCTCAGCGAGGCTGAGTTCCTTCAGCTGGAGCAGGCGCTGCAGCGATTTCGTATTCTCGGTATCTTTGAGCTTCGCTTGTTCCTCAGCTGGGTTGCTTTGCAATTGGATGGTGAGCACGACGATTCCCACAATGAACTTCCGATGAGGGGCGACCCTCCAGCGAGCTCCCGTCAACTTCCAATGGCTGGGAACGACCTGTTCACAACAGCGGCCATGGGGTGGCAGGAGCTTGGATCAACGCAGCTGGCGGGTCAGAGCAAGACACCAGAGGAGTTCTGGATCAAGTTGGGTCAGGTCAACACAGATGATACAGAGAAGTTCTTGCAAGCTGCAGCTAGAGCGGCCCTGGCTTTTCCCGAACCTCGTTGAGAACAGAGGATGAATAACCCGATCACTAAGATCTATATCTCCAGCACGTTTCGTGATTTGCAAGGACAGCGAGCTGATCTTCGGGAATACCTGGTTAAGGTGGGGCAGCTCCCGGTTGAGACTGTTGTCGCCAGCTCGACACCTGTGCTTTCAAAATGTCTTGCTGATGTGGAGGCCTGCGATGTGTTGATTCTGTTGATTGCCAATAGCTACGGTACGCTTGAGGAAGGAGATGATGGTGTTTCGCGATCAATTACTCATCACGAGTTCCGGCATGCGGAAAGGAAGGGAAAACCTGTTCTGGCTTTTTTCCTGGACTATGTTGATCCGCCAGAAGAACAGACCGCTCAACAGTTGGAGAAGCTCAATAGTTTCAAAGCAGAGGTGCGCAACTTGGACCGAATCACATCCTGCATTGACAATGATAGAAGGCTATTGGCCGAGGTCTTGAGCGCAGTCTTTAAACATCTCCAAGCAGGTAGCGCTGCCATGTGCTCCGATGCCGCTGGCGACATGTTTTCGCTTGAGTTGCCCCAAAAGTCAGCCTCGCAACGCCATCAGAAGTCCACTGCGTGCTCCACCGAAATCTATCTGCAGGTGCAAGTGAAGCCAAAGGGCAAAAGGGCTGGTAATTTTCTCCTCACCCCTGAGGTCTTTGTCCGCTCTTCAAATCCCGATGCGGGCCCATGGCAGGCACTTCCAGAAGCGGATCCTGAACCGGTGGAGAACGTTCAGGCCGCTGATCTGGCCGCTCAATTGCGGGAGCTTGGCGATCAGGCTGAACAGGGAGTCTTCGCTTCTGGTTGGACAGGCTTCGATCGGCTTGTGATGGAACTGCTTCTGCCGACAGAATTGTTGGTGGAGTGCCTGGGTCACGAGTCGGCGGCTGAGGCTTTGCGTCAGGCCCTCCGCGATCTTGACAGGCCCTACCTGGTGCGTTCCCTGGATCGGGCTGAAGCATGCAAGCGCGCACCCTCTCGTTCCAATCGCCTTCGCAACCACTGGAACCATGCGAACGGCTTGCGGCCGCAGCTGCTGGCCTGCAGCCGCTGGCCGGCGGCCAGCTCTCCAGACGCCGCTCGGGCCCCTGAGCTCCGGCCCTTCATGAACGGGCTGCAGGAGCCCGACAGCGAGAAGCCTGAGGGCAACACCACCGCTTTGGTGGGCTTGGCGGATTGTCCTGATGACAGGCCGCACCTCGGTGCCATCCTCAAGGCCATCTTCGATTCGCCGCTGCCCGTGGTGTTGCTCTGGCGTGGGGACGGCGCCGATCGTTCGCTCCGGTGGACCCGCGCCGGTGAGCTCCTCGCGCGCGCCCTGCCGGACCTGCCGGACCTGCCGGCCCTGCCTGAGGACGCCTTCGGGACGGAGTCGGCTGATGGGGCGGCTCTGGATGCTTTGGAAC
>VGQX01000228.1 GCA_016882305.1 Cyanobacteria bacterium K_Offshore_surface_m2_239 | reverse complement strand
CCCCTCCTCACGGTTGGCGATCACGTCATCGATGAACATCTGCGCCAGCAGCACCGTGATCGGCTTGTCGCCCACGATCCGCTTGAGCTGCGCCTGGGCAGGCATCAGGTCGTCATCGCTCAGGGCATCCCCCTGGCCCCTGCGGCGCAGGTAATCCAGGAAAAAAGCCTGCAGACGCTCCACCGCGATGCGTTGCGGTTCGATCCGGCTCAAGGGCCGCTCCTTGAAGCCGTCGTCGTCGCTGCGGCTGGTCACCACCACCAGCCCCGGCGGCAATGCCGCCAGCAGCTGCTCCCGGGCGGCCGGCGTGAGCTCCGAGAGGTGATCCACGATCGGGATCAGCCGCTTGGCGGCCAGCAGGGCTGTGATCAGCTCGGGGGGCAGCTCGTGCTCTCCACCGGCTCCCGCCAGCTGGCTGCCCAGCCAGGCCCGCACCCGATCGGCCACGCTCTCCCCTTGGCCCAGGGCCGTTTCAATCAGCACCGGCAACCGCACCACCCCGCCCGGCTCGCCTTGCAGCCACCAGCGGGCGATGGCAAACGCCAGGCTCGTCTTGCCCGCCCCGCCGTCGCCGCTGAGCAGCAGCACCTGGCTGCCCCCTGCTGCCAGCAAGGGCTCCAGATCCTCGGGGTTCAGCAGCCGTGGGCCCTCAGCAGCCACCGCACCCGCTGGGGTGAGGCAGACATCCAGGGGCACGTGCACCTGGCGGGCTTGCACTGACGGAAGACCCAGGAAGGCGGCGGAGAGCTGGGGCTGGTGGTGCTCCACCCAGGCGTTCAGCTCGGAGGTGGTGTAGGTGCGGGCTCGGGGATCGTTGGCCTCCATGGAGGGCGGCCTGTGCGCCTGCAGGGCCTGCAGGGCCTGCTGCACCAGGCTCGCGAGCTGATCCGGCGTGGAAAAGCGGTTGACGCCGTGGCTCGTCTCTACCTCAGCCCGGAAGGCCGCCAGATCATCGGCGTCAGCGCCCTTGTCAATCCATTCGGGCAGCCACAGTTGCTTGCGATCAACGGTGAACACCAGCCGCGGCTTGTGGTGGCGGCTCGCCTCCTCGTACTCCAGCTGGGTGATGGACCGGCGCTGGGGATTGTTCTCTTGCGGCCGATAGCCGTAACGGTGGGCGATCAGCAGCACATACACATCCGTCGCCGCCACATCCGCCAGACAACGCGCCAACGGCCGCTCTTCAAAGGCCGTGTACTTCTCCATGCACTCCACGTCGTAACGGGCCTTCTCCAGGGCGGTCTTGAGAGCGGCGCGGTGGGCCTCCAGGTCGATGAAGGTGGAGGAGACGTAGACCGTGATCTCACCCTTGGAGTTCGGCACCGCAGGCAGATTGGGGCAGTGGGGATTGCCTTGGAAGTTTGCCAGTGGAGGCCCCAGGCGGGCATTGAGGCCTGGAGGCCCTTTGTGTGGGCCTCCATCCAGGAGTTGGCCGGCACCGGGGGGACTCATGGGATGGCCAGAGCACCCTGCCCGCTAGCCGTGGCGGGACTCAATCATTCCCCACCAGCTCATGTGTTCCTTGCCGCTTCCCCTCGGCCGCGTTTGCCCGCAGGTTTGGGGCCACTGGTGTGGGCTGCGGTGGTGCTCCCACCAGGGTGGGCCGCAGGGTCACCCGTCGCCAGGTACACCTGCTGCAGTTCCTCGGGGCGGATCAGGCCGTTGGCCACGCACCAGCCGATGGCCTGGGCGCGGTCGCGCACGCCGATCCGTTGATAGGTGTGGCTGAGATAGCGGCGCACGGAGCCCTGGGCCAGCCCCTGGCGCTGGGCGATCTCCGGGCTGTTGTAGCCGCGGCACACCTCCCGCAGGAGCTGGCGCTCGCGGGACGCCAGCTCCTGGGGGCCGATCAGCCGTTGGCGGCGGGCGCCGGCTTGATGCAGGCGCTGTTGGAAGAGGGGATCGAGGTAGTGGCCGCCGTAGGCGATCACCGCCATGGCGGTGTAGATGCGCCCCTTGCCCTCTGAACGAATCGTGCAGAGCCCCTGCGCGCCCGCCGCCAGCTGGGCTTGCAGGCGTGGGTGCTCGCTCCAGTCGGCCAGCACGCACAACAGCCGCCGCCGCGCCCTGGGCACGGTGTGATCGAGCAGGGCCAGGGCGTCCTCCACCTCCCCATCGCGCAGGTGGTCGCAGAGCAGGAAGAAGAGGCACTGCTGTGCGGCGGCAAGGGAACCGGGCGGGGCGGCGCTGATTGGCAGGATTTGCTGGGGGAGGGGCTGGAGCGCGGCGGGATCGAGGCCCTCCGCTGGTGGGCCGGGGGCCTGCGAGGCTCCTGCCTCTGGGTGTGTGAGCAGCTCGCGCAGGTCGGCCAAGGTGGTGGCCCGCACCATCGGCCCCGGGTAGCTCCAAAACATCGCCGCAGCGAACAGGTCATTGCCGCTGACGATGACCAATTGCCAGGCCTGCAGGTCCGCTGCCAGATGGTCCAGCCACAGGCGGGCCTGCTGTCGCATTGTAACTAACATGACAATTCTGCCTGCTCATGCGAACACAAAAGTCGGCCGATTATGGCGAGCTGGGTGATGTGTGGGAAGTGGTGCTTGGGATGGTCCAGCTCTCAGGTTTCTTGGGTCCAAGTTTGTTGGCCGTTGGGGAACTTGCTTGGGGCTTGCCTGTGCGGAAGCTCGGAAGGGGTGGGGTGCGGAAGCCGGGAAGGGGTGGGTTGGGCTTTCAGGGTTCCGTGGGGCTTTTGGGAGGCCCTTGGGGCTGGTTCTGGGGTCTCCTCATCTCCGGGGCTCTTGGCGTCCGGGGCTGCGGGTGGTCTGGGGATCCTTTCCGGGCGGCCTTGATGGCGGGGAGCTCGCCGGGCGGCGAAGCTCTCAGCGTTGAGGCCAGGTCGTCCTGAAGGGCGGCCTGGCTGGTGGGACCTGGTGGAACCTGGTGGGACCTGGTGGGCCTCCCTGCGGCTGCCTGACGGGTGGGGGCTGCGTTCGCCAGGGTTGCCACCAGGGCTGAGTCGCCAGCTCGCCACTGGGCTAATTGTTCTCCTATGGTTCTCAAGCCCCTGCCCTGGCTGCTCCCTCTGATCCGCTGGATTCGAGCTGGCCCCATCCTCGGGATCCGGCGGGGCATCCAAGGGGATCAGCTTGATCTGGCGGCGGCCCAGTTGGATCTGGAAGGAATCGCCGGGTTTGAGATCGAGCAGGGCGGTGTAGGCCTTGCCGACCATCAAATTGCCGTTGAATTGCACCTTGGTGGCATAGGACAGGCGCCGGCCGCTCTTGCCGTCGCCAGGGGCGCGTCCGAGGGTGATGCCCTTGGCTTCCAGCAGGGCGTCATAGAAGGCGGAGAACAGCAGCCGTTCGCCACCCCCTTTTTTCGGCCTCACATAGCCCGTGGCGCGAACGAGTTCGGTGCGAGAGGCCTCGCCGAGGTCCTTGACCTTGGCGAGCAGTTCCGTTCCGGTGAGCATGGCGTATTGGGCGGGAAGGCCCGGTGGAGGACACCATCTGTTGCCAGGCGCGGCAAGGGGGGATCAGGGGTGGTTGGCGCATCACGGGGTGGGGTGTTCCCGGCCGGGGTGATGCATCTCTGGGCGGGTGTTCCCTGCTCAAGGGTGAGTGTTCCCCGCTAAGGGTGGGTGGTGATCTGCGGGGGCGGGGCGTCACTGGGTGAGGCGTTCACGGTTGGGAGAGACGCATCTCTGGGCGGGTGTTCCCTGCTGAAGGGTGGGTGCTGATCTACAGGGGCTGGACGTCACTGGGGGAGGCGTTCACGGTTGGTGGTGTCTGTCGGTCTTGGGGGGAGAGAGACTCCGTGAGGGTTCTGGTGGGTTTGTGGCTCAGAAGGCTTGCCGGTGACAACAAGGGACTGGACAGTGACGGCCTTTGGCTGGGGGATGGAGATCCCAGCAGCGGCTGATTTCCTACCCCCTGCAGCCCTGATCGGTCTGGATCGGCCCTGGTTCCGCAGCTCATCTCTGTCGCGCTGGCTACCCTGAGCCCAACCCGGTCCTCGGCTGTTGGCCCACCTCTTCCTCTCCCACAGCACCGCCGATGACGGCTTTGTTCGGGAGCTGCA